>NZ_CP123923.1:4800000-5136250 GCF_030450125.1 Streptomyces sp. WP-1 | reverse complement strand
CGGCGTCGGCGAAGGCGGGGGCGGCCCCGCCCAGTGCCAGGAGGGCACCGGCGACGACTGCAGCGCTCTTCTTCATGGAATTTCCCTTCTCTGACGGTCATGCCCCTATGAGCGGTCGAAACCGAGCGAGCACAGCCTTGAACGGCTCGCACCATGACCGGCAGGTTGTAAAACGAGGCATAGACAGCCGGAGAAACCCTGGAACGTCCTGGGCCCCCTAATTCACTCGAACGCCCCCATAGAATTGACACCTTGGACGATTAACGGATAGGTGCTTCGTCGGGAAGAACGACAAAACCGCCCGGGCGCCGCACCGGAAAATCGGTGCGGCGCCCGGACGGCACTCGGGGTGGGACGTGTTCAGCTGCCGACGGCGCCGTTGCCCGCCAGGACGGAGATGTCGTCCGCGATGTGCGAGAGCGGCTCGTCGTCCTTCGCCTGCGTCGAGTTCTCGGCGCACTGCTGGATCTGCTGCGAGGACAGCACGGGGATGTCCTGGACACCGACGTTGACCAGGGCGAGCACCGACTGGACATCCGCCTTCACCGGCAGACCGACGCACAGGTCGTTGAGCGAGCCGCCCACCAGGGTGGCCTGCGGGCTCAGGTTGCCGCGGGTCGCGGCGTTCCCGAACGACTCATGGGCCCCGTTGCCACTGGCCGACGTCGTGCCGTGGTCGTTGCCGATGGCAAGCGCCTGGGGGGCCGCCGCCGCAGACACACCGATGAAAGACGCGGCGACCGCCGCCGCGGCCATTGCCTTCTTGAGCATTTCGCATTCCTTTCCTGGCTTTCGCCAAGACGCATGTTCCTGCCCTGGCTTCAACCGGGCCGCCGCCGTTTGGTTGCGGGGCGTCACCCGATCGGATCGTCCGGCGGTATTCAGGGCATTCACCGGCCGACCGCCGACTCCCGGCGGAATGTGGGCCATTGGAGTGAACGATGACAACCCGTGGGCGTACGGAACCGTTGAACCAGATCGCTCCGGTGGACGGGGTGTCTTCAGAAGGGAACAGCAAGTGATCAAGAAGGTTCTGGCCACCGCCGCGGTCGCCTCCGCCGTCGTCGGTGCCTCCGCCGCCGCCGCGGCGCCGGCCCTGGCCATCGGCAACGACACCGGTACGACGTCCTACAGCGGCAACGGCGCCGCGCAGACGTACGGCAACTCGGCCACCTACGGCAACATGAGCCCGCAGATGGCGCTCATCCAGGGCTCGTTCAACAAGCCCTGCATCGGTCTGCCGGCGAAGGCGGACCTCCAGTCGCTGGTCGGCCTGGTCAACGTCGGCGTGCAGGACATCCCGATCCTGTCCTCGCCGCAGACCCAGCAGTGCACGGAGAACTCCACGCAGGCGAAGGGCGACGAGGCCCTGTCGCACATCCTGGACGACATCTCCGCCCTGTCCGGCAACGGCGCCGCCGGCAGCTGAGCAGTCGAGCCCCGCGACGGCGGGTCACCGGTCTCCCCGGTGGCCCGCCGTTTCGCCGTCCCGGCACCGGTTCGACAGGGGACGTTCATCCATTCATCCGACCACACTGCTCCGAACGGGGCAAACGCCGCAACCACGCACCCGCCCGGGCAGTTGACGGTCACGCAGCTCCTCCCCGGAGTCCGCCTTTCGAAAGGGAACGAACATGAAGAAGCTGTGGGCAACCGCGGCCGTTGCCGCCTCCGTCGCCGGTCTGGCCGGTGCGGCGGCTCCCCAGGCCCTCGCCATCGGCAACGACCACGGCACCACGTCGCTCAGCGGCAACGGCGCCACGTCGTCCTTCGGCAACTCGGCCACCGCCGGCAACATGAGCCCGCAGCTCTCGCTGGTCGAAGGCTCGCTCAACAAGCCCTGCATCGGCCTGCCGGCGAAGATCGACGCCCAGTCGCTGGTCGCCCTGGTCAACGTCGGTGTCCAGGACATCCCGATCCTGTCCTCGCCGCAGACCCAGCAGTGCACGGAGAACTCCACGCAGGCGAAGGGCGACGAGCCGCTCTCGCACATCCTGGACGACATCTCCGCCCTGTCGGGCAACGGCGCCGTCGGCAGCTGACGGACGCACTCCCGCGACGGCGGGTCACCGGTTCCCCCCGGTGGCCCGCCGTTTCGCTGTGTGCGGCACCCGGGCGGGCGTGGGACCGGCCGGACGCGGGACCCGGCCGGGGCCTCAGGAGACGATGTCCTTGCGGGCGAAGCCCCGGAAGGCCAGCGCGAACAGCACCAGCGCGCAGGTCACCGAGAGCGCGGCGCCCTGGATCATCCCGGACCACTCGGCGTGCGGCTGGACGGCGTCGGCCCAGGCGAACTGCCAGTGCGCGGGCAGGAAGTCGCGCCAGTGGCCCAGCGCGGTGACGGCGTCCAGGACATTGCCGACGATGGTCAGCCCGACCGCGCCGCCGACCGCGCCGAGCGGGGCGTCCGTCCTGGTCGACAGCCAGAACGCGAGCCCCGCGGTGACCAGCTGGGACACGAAGATGTACGCCACCGCCACCGCGAGCCGCTGCACGGCGGTGCCGGGGTCCAGTGCGCCGCCGGTGGGTATCTGGAGCGGCCCCCAGCCGTAGGCGGCGGTGCCGACGGCGAGGGCGACGACCGGCAGCAGCACCATCGCGGCGAGGCTCAGCCCGAGCGCCACGACCAGCTTGGACCACAGCAGCCGGGCCCTGGGCACGGGCGCGGCCAGCAGATAGCGCAGCGAGGACCAGTTGGCCTCCGAGGCCACGGTGTCCCCGCAGAACAGGGCGACCGGCACGACCAGCAGGAAGCCGGCCGAGACGAACAGGTTCACCGCGGCGAAGTTGGCCCCGGACGCGGTGGCCGTGTCCATCAGGGTGACCTGGCCGTCGCGCCCCGAGGGGTGGCCGACGGCGAAGGCGATCACCAGCACGAACGGCAGTACGGCGAGGAGCGCGCCCATCACCAGGGTGCGGCGCCGCTTGAGCTGGCGGACCAGCTCCACGCGCAGGGGCAGGGTGCCCCGGGTGCGGTAACCGGAGGCCACCTCGGTGAGCGTGCTCATGCGGAACCTCCGATCAGGGTGAGGAACGCGTCCTCCAGGCGTCGGTGCGGGCCGACCGAGGCGATGGGCACCGACAGCTTCACCAGCTCCACGACCAGCCGCTCGGCGGTGCCGCCCGCCGCCAGGCGGATCAGCAGCCCGTCCCCGGTGCGCACGGCGGAGGCGACGCCGGGCAGGGCGGCCACCTTCTCCACCACCGGCTCCTCCACGGGACGCGCGGTGCCGACGAGCAGGGTGTCGCCGGAGCCGATGATGTCCCGCACGGGTCCGGCCTGCACGAGCCGGCCGCGGTCCATCACCACGAGGTGGGTGCAGGACTGCTCGACCTCGGAGAGGAGGTGGCTGGAGACGATCACGGTGCGCCCGGCGGCCGCGTAGCGGATCATCACCTCGCGCATCTCGCGTATCTGGGGCGGGTCGAGGCCGTTGGTGGGCTCGTCCAGGATGAGCAGATCGGGCAGGCCGAGCATGGCCTGGGCGATGGCCAGCCGCTGGCGCATGCCCTGGGAGTACGTGCGCACCGCGCGGGCCAGCGCGTCGCCGAGCCCGGCGATCTCCAGGGCCTCGTCCAGGTGGGCGTCCGCGGCGGGGCGGCCGGTGGCCCGCCAGTACAGCTCCAGGTTCTCCCGCCCGGACAGGTGCGGCAGGAAGCCCGCGCCCTCCACGAAGGCGCCGACCCGGGAGAGCACCGGGGCGCCGGGGCGGACGGCGTGCCCGAAGACGCGGATCTCGCCGTCGTCCGGGGTGATCAGGCCCATCAGCATGCGCAGGGTGGTGGTCTTGCCCGCGCCGTTGGGCCCGAGCAGCCCGAGCACCTGGCCCCGCTCGACGCGGAAGGACAGCTCGCGCACCGCGTACCGGTCGGCGGATCCGGCGTACCGCTTGCTCAGGTCCTCGATGACCAGCGGGACCCCGGCCAGTGCGGGGTCGGGCGCCGGGGCGGTCGTACGGCGGCGGGCGGTCAGCAGCAGGACGGCGGCGATGCCCGCGCCGGCGAGCGGCAGCCACCACACCCAGGAGGGCAGCGGGGCGGCGGCGGTGCGCACGGCGGGCGCGGTCGGGACGCTCAGCGCGCTCTTGAGGGTGACGGTGTACGTGGCCGGGGCGGCCGGTGAGGCGTAGCCCAGGTCGGTGGCGGCGAGGACGAGGCGGAGCCGGTGGCCCTTCTGCACCTCGTGGTCGATCGCCGGGAGGGTGACCGTGACGTCCTTGCCGCTCTTGGCGCCGGTCACCCGCAGGGGGGTGACGAGCTGGGAGGGCAGCACCTGCTGCTTGCCGCCGGGGCCGACGTCGTAGACCTTGCCGAACAGCACGGCGTCGCCGCCGGTGGAGGTCACGTGGACGCGGGCGGTCGGGGTGCCGGTGATCTGAAGGGTGCGGGTGAGCGGCGCGGAGTCGAAGCGGGCGTACTGGCCGGGGAAGTCGAGGGCGGTGCCGAGGCCGAGCGCGGACAGCTGGCCGAGGCCGCCGGAGCCGCCGAGACCGGGCAGCGCGGAGACGGCGGGCGGGCTCGCGCCGGCCGGGTTGGCGAGGTGCTGGGTGCGGCCGGACAGGGCGATGGCCCGCCGGTCGGCGCGCAGGCCCGGGTAGGTGTCGGCGCTCGCCCCGCGCAGCTGGGCGGTGCCGTCCGTGGAGTCGACGCCCCCGGTGCGGGTGACGCGGAAGGCGGGGCCGGTGCCGGTGCCCTTGTCGCCCTTCAGATACCGGTCGAACCAGGCGCGCACCCGGTTCTGGACGCGGCCGGTCTCCAGGTCGCCGCCGTCGTGGCCGCCCGCGACCCAGTCGACGTCGACGGGGGCGCCGTTGGCCTTGATGGCGTGCTCGGCGGCGTCGGCCTGGCCGAGCGGGAAGAGCGAGTCGGTCTGGCCCTGCACCAGCAGGGTGGGCACCTTGATGCGGGAGCCGACGGCGGACGGCGAGCGCTCCTGGAGCAGGGCGCGGGCGGCCGCGTCCGGGGTGCCGGAGGTGGCGACCCGTTCGTACATCCGGCACAGGGCGGGCTCGAAGCGGGCGCAGCCGCCGCCCTCACCGAAGAAGACCCCGGCCCACAGCTTCTTGTAGACGCCGTTCGGGAACAGGGCGTCGGCGAGGTTCCAGTAGGTCAGGGCCGGGGCGATGGCGTCCACCCGGTGGTCGTACCCCGCGGCGAGCAGGGAGATCGCGCCGCCGTAGGAGCCGCCGGCCACGCCCACGCGGGGGTCGCCGGGCCTGTCGAGCCGTACCTGGGGCTGCTTCGCGAGCCAGTCGATGAGCCGGGAGACGTCGGCGACCTCGGTCTTCGGGTCGTTCAGCCCGATCCTGCCGGTGGACCGGCCGAAGCCGCGCGCGGACCAGGTCAGGACCGCGTACCCGTCGCGGGCGAGGTCCTCGGCCTGCCGGCGCATGTCGTCCTTGCTGCCGCCGAAGCCGTGCGCGAGCAGGACGGCGGGCCGGCGGCCGGCGGGGCCCGCGGTGAAGTACGAGGTGTCCAGGCGGACGCCGCCCGGCATGGTCATGATCCGGTCGGCGCGGTGCACGGGCTCGGGTCCGCCGGAGGCGGCCGCCGTCCAGGTCCCGGCGCCCGCGAGCACCACGACGGCGGCCGCGGCGGCCACCAGCCGCCGCGGTCCCTTGAGCAGCCCTCGCAGCCGGGCCACACGAAGATCCATGCCTCAACGGTACGGGCCGCCACTGACATCCGCCGGACCCCCCAGGGCTGAACCGGGGCCCCTCCCGGGGGAGTAGTGGGGGTGGTCCCCTACTACATCCGTGGTAGCGCGGCCCGCGGCCCCCGGTACCGGAGGTGAGGGGGGTACCGGGGGCCGCGGGCCGGGGAGGGCTCAGGCCTCCTGGGCGTCCTCGGGGACGGACACCAGCCAGCGGGTCTGCTGCCGGGGGCGGAGGTAGAGCGCCCAGTAGAGGGTGGCGACGACGGTGATGCCGCCGGTCCAGAGCAGGTACGAGACCTCCTGCTCGACCAGGATGTAGGCCAGCACGGCGATCAGCAGGACCGGCATGGCGGGCCACAGCGGCATCCGCCAGGCCTTGCGGGTGCCGTGGTGGCCGCGGCGGGCGAGCAGGGAGGCGACGGCGACCAGCAGGTAGAGGGCGGTGACGGCGACGCCGGTCACGCCGTAGAGCGTGTCCAGGTTGACGAAGCAGAGGAGCGCGCCGGGGACGCCCACGACCAGGGTGGCGACCCAGGGGGAGCCGAAGCGGCCGAGCTTGGACAGGGCGTTGTTGACCGGCGAGGGCCAGGCCTTGTCGCGGGCGGAGGCGAACAGGACGCGGGAGTTCTGGATGACCATCACGATGCCCGCGTTGATGATCGCGAGGGCGACGCAGAGGCTGACGAAGGTGCCGACGGCCGAGTTGCTCCAGGCGATGACCATGCTGGAGATGTTGCCGCCGGTCAGGGAGGTCAGGTCACCGGCGCCCAGGGTGATCGCGGTGACCGGCACCAGGATGACCACGCTGGAGATGGCCAGCGTGGCGAGGACGGTGCGGGCGACGTTGCGGCGCGGGTTCTCCAGTTCCTCGGAGAGGTAGACGGCGGTGGAGAAGCCCTGGGTGGCGAAGAGCGCGATGGCGAGCCCCGAGAGGACCATCATGGCCGTCACCGGGTTGACGTGGGCGTGCTCGCCGGCGATCTGGAAGGAGGTGAGGGCGCCCAGGCCGCGGTGGGAGTGGGCGAAGCCGAGGACGGCGACGACGCCGGCCGCGATGACCTCAAGAACCAGGAAGATGCCGGTGATCCAGGCGTTGGCGCGCAGGTCGAGCAGGCCCGCGAGGGTGGCGGCGATCATCACGCCCGCGCCCGTCCAGGACGGGTCGAGGTGGACGATCGGGGCCAGGTAGTCGGCGGTGCCCATCGCGATGACCGGGGGGACGATCATCACGACGAGGAGCGACATCACGAACGCCAGCCAGCCGGACAGCCGGCCCGCCAGGGTGGAGACGATGGCGTACTCGCCGCCCGCGCTGGGGATCAGGGTGCCCAGCTCGGAGTAGCAGAAGGCGACCGGGATACAGAGCAGCGCGCCGATGGCGAGGCAGAGCGCGGTCGCGGTGCCCAGGCTGGAGAACAGGTCCGGCACGATCACGAAGAGCGTGGAGGCCGGTGTGACGCACGACAGAGTGAGCAGGGTGCCGCCGACCACGCCGATGGAGCGCTTGAGCTTCTGAGGACTGTCCGTGGCCTCCGGGAGGCTCGTCTCGACAGGGCGGAGCGTGTCGGTCATGCGGCGGAATCCGATCGACTCGTGTCGTGCGTGAGGGTGAGGGGTCGGGAGCGCTATCGCCTCCGGCGGATCGTCGTCGTACGGTCGTCTTCGTCCGCTCCCGGCGCCCATAGGGAACCCCGACGAAAACCGCCACGTCAATGGGTGTTTACCTTCGGAATCCGCACCATGGACACGCGTCGCCGTGGATCAGATTCGCAGGCAACAAGGCCCCATAGGTGCATCCATCAAGCCTGTATGTGATCTGACCTTGCTTTCGAAGGTCATCTCCCGGCAACCCCTTCGTCACCCGTTTCATCCACATGAACGGGAACCGCAGCCGACGTTTCAAAAAAATGTCAGGCCGTCCGGTATCCGGACGGCCTGACGGGGGGAGAGCGGGGGTTATGTCTCGCGCTCAGTGGTTGCGCGGGAACCCGAGGTCGACGCCGGCGGGGGCGTCGGCCGGGTCGGGCCAGCGGGTGGTGACGACCTTGCCGCGGGTGTAGAAGTGCGTGCCGTCGTTGCCGTAGATGTGGTGGTCGCCGAAGAGCGAGTCCTTCCAGCCACCGAAGGAGTGGTAGCCCACCGGCACCGGGATCGGCACGTTGACTCCGACCATGCCGGCCTCGATCTCCAGCTGGAAGCGGCGGGCGGCGCCGCCGTCCCGGGTGAAGATCGCGGTGCCGTTGCCGAACGGCGAGGCGTTCATGAGGGCCACGCCCTCCTCGTAGGTGTCCACGCGCAGCACGCACAGCACCGGGCCGAAGATCTCGTCCTGGTACGCCTTGGCGGTCGTCGGCACCTTGTCCAGCAGCGAGATGCCGATCCAGTGGCCGTCCTCGTACCCCTCGACCGTGTGGCCGGTGCCGTCCAGGACGACCTCGGCGCCCTCGGCGGCGGCGCCGGTGACGTAGGAGGCGACCTTGTCGCGGTGGGCGGCGGTGATCAGCGGGCCCATCTCGGAGGCGGGGTCGTCGCCCGGACCGATCTTGATCTTCTCGGCGCGCTCGCGGATCTTCGCCACCAGCTCGTCGCCGATGGCGCCGACCGCGACGACCGCCGAGATCGCCATGCAGCGCTCGCCGGCCGAACCGTAGGCCGCGGAGACGGCCGCGTCGGCCGCCGCGTCCAGATCGGCGTCCGGCAGCACCAGCATGTGGTTCTTGGCGCCGCCCAGGGCCTGCACGCGCTTGCCGTTGGCGGAGGCGGTGGCATGGATGTAGCGGGCGATCGGGGTGGAGCCGACGAAGGAGACGGCCTTCACGTCCGGGTGCTCCAGGAGCCGGTCCACGGCCACCTTGTCGCCGTGCACCACGTTGAACACGCCGTCCGGGAGCCCGGCCTCGGCCAGCAGCTCCGCGATGCGCAGGGAGGCGGAGGGGTCCTTCTCGCTCGGCTTGAGCACGAAGGTGTTGCCGGTCGCGACGGCGATCGGGAACATCCACATCGGGACCATCGCCGGGAAGTTGAACGGCGTGATGCCCGCGACCACGCCGAGGGGCTGGCGGATCGAGGCCACGTCCACGCCGCTCGCGACCTGCGTGGACAGCTCGCCCTTGAGCTGCACGTTGATGCCGCAGGCCAGGTCCACGATCTCCAGGCCGCGGGCGACCTCGCCGAGCGCGTCGGAGTGCACCTTGCCGTGCTCGGCGGTGATCAGCTCCGCGATCTCGTCGCGGTGCGCGTCCAGCAGCGCCCGGAACCTGAAGAGGATCGTGGTGCGCTGGGCCAGCGAGGACCGGCCCCAGGTCGCGAAGGCGTCCTTGGCGGCGGCGACCGCCGCGTCCACCTCCTCGACGGAGGCGAAGGCGACCTTGGTGGTGACCGCGCCGGTCGCGGGGTCGGTGACCGGCCCGTACGTGCCCGACGCGCCGTCGACGGTCTTCCCGCCGATCCAGTGGTTGACGATCTTCGTCATGCCCAGAGACTCCTTACTCACAGATGGCGGCGTCGGGTCGAGACGTGCCGTTCGTACTGCTCACGTGCCGTGACCGCGGGGGTTCGGGTCGCGCTCGCGGCCACAGGAACATCCCACCAGGCCTGCGCCCCGGGCGCGCCCGACACAGTGTCGGACGTTTCGGTCTCGACGTAGACACATGTGGGAGTGTCGGCGGCCCGCGCCTCGGCGAGCGCCGCGCGCAGTTCCCGGACGTTCCCCGCCCGCAGCACCCGCATCCCCAGGCTGGCCGCGTTGGCCGCGAGATCGACGGGCAGCGGGGCGCCCGTGTAGGTGCCCTCCTGCGTCCGAAACCGGTACGCGGTGCCGAACCGCTCGCCGCCCACCGCCTCCGAGAGCCCGCCGATGGACGCGTACCCGTGGTTCTGCACCAGCAGCACCTTGATCGCGATGCCCTCCTGGACGGCGGTCACGATCTCGGTCGGCATCATCAGATACGTGCCGTCCCCGACCAGCGCCCAGACGGGGCGCCCCGGCGCCGCCAGCTTCACGCCGAGCGCGGCCGGGATCTCGTAGCCCATGCAGGAGTAGCCGTACTCCAGGTGGTACTGGTCGCGGGAGCGCGCCCGCCACAGCCTGTGCAGATCGCCGGGGAGCGAACCGGCCGCGTTGATCACGATGTCCGACTCGTCCACCAGGGCGTCCAGCGCGCCGATGACCTGCGCTTGGGTCGGCCGGGCGGCGGGGTCGGGGCTCGCGAAGCAGGCGTCGACGCGCCGCTCCCAGCGCGCCTTGCCCGCCGTGTACTCGTCCACGTACGCGCCGTCCGCCGTGTGGGACGCCAGCGCCTCGCTCAGCTCCTCCAGGCCGGTGCGGGCGTCCGCGACCAGGGGCAGCGCGGCCAGTTTGTGGGCGTCGTGGGGCGCGATGTTCAGGTGCAGGAAGCGGACGTCCGGGTGCTGGAAGAGGGTGCCGGAGGCGGTGGTGAAGTCGGTGAAGCGGGTGCCGACGCCGATCACCAGGTCGGCGGTGCGCGCCAGTTCGTCGGCGGTCGCGGTGCCGGTGTGGCCGATCCCGCCGACGTCCTGCGGATGGTCGTACCGCAGCGCGCCCTTGCCGGCCTGGGTGGACGCGACGGGGATGCCCCTCGCTCCGGCGAACGTGGCGAGGGCCGCCTCGGCGCGGCTGTGGCGGACGCCGCCGCCCGCGACGATCAGGGGGCGGCGGGCGGCCCGGACGGCCGCCGCCGCGCGGGCCAGTTCGGCGGGGTCCGGGCCCGGGCGCCGTACGGTCCACACCCGCTCGGCGAAGAACTCCTCGGGCCAGTCGTACGCCTCCGCCTGCACGTCCTGCGGCAGGGCGAGGGTGACCGCACCGGTCTCCACCGGGTCGGTGAGCACCCGCACGGCCGCGAGCGCGCTCGGGATCAGCTGCTCGGGGCGGGTGATCCGGTCGAAGTAGCGGGAGACCGGGCGCAGCGTGTCGTTGACCGAGACATCGCCCGCGTGCGGCACCTCCAGCTGCTGGAGGACCGGGTCGGCGGGGCGGGTGGCGAAGACGTCGCCGGGGAGCAGCAAGACGGGGAGGTGGTTGACGGTGGCGAGGGCGGCGCCGGTGACGAGGTTGGTGGCGCCGGGGCCGATGGAGGTCGTCACCGCGTGGGCGGCCAGGCGTCCGCACTGGCGGGCGTAGCCGACGGCCGCGTGCACCATGGACTGCTCGTTGCGGCCCTGGTGGTACGGCATCACGCCCGCGTACTCGACCAGTGCCTGCCCGATGCCCGCGACGTTCCCGTGGCCGAAGATGCCCCAGGTGGCGCCGATCAGCCGGTGCCGCTCGCCGTCGCGTTCGGTGTGCTGGGCGGTGAGGAAGCGGACGAGCGCCTGGGCGACGGTGAGCCGGGTCGTCATCGGTAGCCCCCGGTGGTCTCGGTGTGGTCGGGGTGGAAGCGGATCCGCCACTCCCTGTTCTCGCCGGGCCCGGCCATGACGTTCAGGTAGTACATGGCGTGTCCGGGCTGGGCGATGGAGGGACCGTGCCAGCCGTCGGGGACGAGGACGGCGTCGCCGGAGCGGACCTCGGCGAGGACGTCGGCGCCGCCGGGGCGCGAGGGGAACACCCGCTGGTAGCCGAAGCCGTCCGGCCCCTCGATCTCGAAGTAGTAGATCTCCTCCAGCGCGCATTCCTCCCCCGGCCGGTGCTCGTCGTGCTTGTGCGGCGGGTACGAGGACCAGTTGCCGCCGGGGGTGAGGACCTCGACGGCGATCAGCCGGTCGCAGTCGAAGGCGTCGGCGGCGGCGAAGTTGCGCACCTGGCGGGCACAGGTGCCGCTGCCGCGCCGCTCGACGGGGACCTCCGGCGCGGGGCCGTAGCGGGCGGGGAGTCGTCGCTCGCACTTCGCTCCTGCCAGGGCGAAGCGGCCTCCCGCGCCGGAGGCGATCTGGACCCGGGCGTCACGGGGCGCGTACGCGAAGTCCGAGGCCCCCGCGAACACGCTGTCCCGACCCAGGAGTTGGAACTCGCTTTCCTCGATTCGAACGGTACATCCGCCTTCCAGCGGAAGCACGATCCACTCACTGTTCCCGGTGATGAACGTATGGCTACCCCCCGGGGACAACTCGGCGATCCGCAGGGCGCTGTAGGTCCATCCGGCGCGCTCGGGCCCGATGTCGAGGGCGTACTCGGCGCTCGCCGCGGTACCCCGGGGAAGATACAGATCGTCGCTGGTCATGCGGCCTCTCGCAGCAGTGCGGTGGCGGTGTCCACGGCGGCGGCCACATCACCGTCCGCCGGGTACAGCAGCGCGCGGCCGGCCACCAGGCCGCGCACGGTGGGCAGGTGGAGCGCGCCGCGCCACTTCTCGTGCGCGGTGTTCCGGTCGGCGGACGGGTCGGCTGTGTCACCGCCGAGCAGTACGGCGGGGAGGGTCGAGGCGGCCATCACCCGGGCCATGTCCCGCGGGTCCTCGGTCACCGGCACCTTCAGCCAGGTGTAGGCCGAACTGCCGCCGAGGCCCGAGGCGATGGCGATGGAGCGGGTGACGGCCTCGGCGGAGAGGTCGTTGACCAGGACGCCCCCGGGGGTGCGGCGGCTGATGAAGGGCTCCACGAAGACCGGGAGCCGGCGGGCGGCCATCGCGTCGACGGCGCGGGCGGCGGACTCCAGGGTGGTCAGGGAGCCGGGGTCGGTGTAGTCGAGGCGCAGCAGCAGCTTGCCCGCGTCGAAGCCGAGGCGGGCGATGTCCTCGGGGCGGTACCCGGTGAACCGGTCGTCGAGTTCGAAGCGCGCGCCCCGCAGCCCGCCGCGGTTCATCGAGCCCATGACCACCTTGTCCTCCAGGGCGCCGAGCAGCAGCAGGTCGTCCAGGACGTCGGCGGTGGCGAGGACGCCGTCGACACCGGGCCGCGACAGCGCGAGGCAGAGACGGCCGAGCAGGTCGGCGCGGTCGGCCATGGCGAGTTCGCGGTCGCCGACGGCGAGGGCGCCGCGTGCGGGGTGGTCGGCGGCGACGATCAGCAGCCGGCCGGTGTCGTTCAGCAGGGGACGGCGCCGGCGGCGGGCGGCGGCCTCGGCGATCGCCTCGGGGTTCCGGGCACGGACGCGCGCCAGTGCGGCGATGTCGACGGGGGGCCGGGGAGCGGCCGGACCCGGGCCTCCGGCCGGGCGCGCCCGAGCGGCACGGGCCTCGGCCCGGCGCGCGCCCTCCGAACGGCCCTCGCCCCCGGTCCCGGCCGCGCCCCCGCCATGGCCCGCGCCCCCGGGGCCGCCCTCGCCACGACCCACGCGGCCGGCGCGGCCCTCGGCCCGGGCCGCGCCCTCGATACAGCCCGCGCCCTCCGAACGGCCCGCGCCATCAGTCCCGTTCGCGCCCCCGCTCCCGTTCGCACCTCCGCTCCCGGCCGGGGGGCCGCTTTGATCCCGGGCGCCGCCCCCGCTCACCGCACGGCTCCGGCGGTGAGTGCGGCGGACACCTCGTCGGGGGTGGGCATCGCGGAGGAGCACTCCAGGCGGGAGGCGACGATGGCGCCGGCCGCGTTGGCGCCCCGCAGGGTGGTCTCCAGGTCCCAGCCGGCCAGCAGCCCGTGGCACAGGGAGCCGCCGAACGCGTCCCCGGCGCCGAGGCCGTTGAGGACGGTGACGGGGAGCGGGGACACCTCCACCACCGCCCCGTCCGCGTCGGCGGCGAGGACGCCCTCGGGCCCCTGTTTCACCACCGCGAGCCGGACCCCCGCGTCCAGCAACGCCCGTGCGGCGGCGTGCGGTTCGCGTGTGCCGGTGGCGATCTCCACCTCGTCCAGATTGCCGACGGCGACGGTGGCGTGGCGCAGGGCCTCGGCGTAGTGGGGGCGGGCCGCCTCGGGGTCGCGCCAGAACATCGGCCGCCAGTCGAGGTCGAAGACGGTGACGCCGGACGGGTCCCGGTGGGCGACGGCGGCGAGGGTGGCCGTGCGGCTGGGCTCCTCGCTGAGTCCGGTGCCGGTCACCCAGAAGACGCGGGCGGCGGCGATGGCGTCGAGGTTCAGCTCGCCCTCCTCGATCTCCAGGTCGGGGGCCTTGGGCTGCCGGTAGAAGTACAGCGGGAAGTCGTCCGGCGGGAAGATCTCGCAGAAGGTGACCGGCGTGGGCAGTCCGGGCACGGAGGTGACCCAGCGGTCGTCGACGCCGAGGGCGCGCAGCGCGTCGTGCAGATAGGTGCCGAAGGGGTCGTCGCCGGTACGGGTGATCACGGCGGTGGTCCGCCCCATCCGCGCCGCCGCCACCGCGACGTTGGCCGCCGAGCCGCCGAGGAACTTGCCGAAGGACGTCACCTGCGCGAGCGGGACCCCGGCCTGGAGCGGATACAGGTCCACCCCGATCCGGCCCATGGTGATCAGGTCGTACGCCATCGACTCCCCTTCGTCCCGGCTCTCCCGGCTTTCTAGTCCTGCCCACGGAACACTGTCAATGCTTTGTCCGGACATACGGACGATGAAGGCCCCGTGCTCGTTCCCGGGCCCGGGGCCGGCCATGCGCGCGCCCGCGCCCCACTTTGCGTCAGCTGTGTCACAAATACCCCTCTTCTGTCACACATGTTGCGCATACGCGGGCGCTGCGTCACACCCGGTCGACAGGGGCTGACCGTTGGTGACGGTGCGTCGTTGTCCGGGCGCAGGCTTGATGATCGCCAGCGCAGCGCCCGGTTCCCCCGACGGCCGTCCCCGGCCGTCGCCGCGGTGCGCGCGGGGAGGTGCAGCTCATGACCGACCGCCGGCTCTGGTCCTACAAGGAGATCGCGGCGCACATCAAGGTGCAGCCGGACACCGTGCGGTCGTACCGCAAGCACGGGCTGCTGCCCCCGCCGGACCATGTGGAGGGCGGCAAGCCCTACTGGTACGCCGACACCGTCCGCGCCTGGGTCGCCTCCCGGCCGAGCAGCCGCGGCCGTCGCCCCGACTGAGGGCGCCGCGGCAAGTCCCCCCGCCTACGACGGAGTTACGACCACGGCTCGATGACCGTCACCCCGGCCCCCGGCGCCCGGCCCATCCGGGCGAGGGCCGCCGGGGCCGCGTCGAGCGGGATCGAGGAGGTCACCAGGAGGTCCGGGCGCAGCACGCCGGAGCGGACCAGTTCCAGCATGCCGGGGTAGGCGTGGGCGGCCATGCCATGGCTGCCCAGGAGTTCCAGTTCCCGCGCGATGACGCGGGCCATCGGTACCGGGGTGGTGCCGTCGGCCGAGGGCAGCAGTCCGACCTGGACATGCCGGCCGCGGCGGCGCAGGGAGCCGACGGAGGCGGCGCAGGTGGCGGGCGAGCCGAGGGCGTCCAGGGAGAGGTGGGCGCCGCCGCCGGTCAACTCCCGTACCGCGGCGGCCGTGTCGGGCACCGTGCCGGCGTCCAGGCAGTGCGCCGCGCCGAACCTCCGCGCCAGCTCCAGCGCCCCGGGCGCGATGTCGACGGCGACCACCCGCGCCCCGGCCGCCGCCGCGATCATCACCGCGGACAGGCCGACCCCGCCGCAGCCGTGCACCGCGACCCACTGGCCGGCCGCGGCCCGCCCCTGCTCCACCACGGCGCGGAAGGCGGTGGCGAAGCGGCAGCCGAGGCCCGCGGCGGTGCCGGGCGCCATGCCGTCCGGGATCGCCACCAGGTTGACGTCGGCGTGGTCGAGGGCGACGTACTCGGCGAAGGAGCCCCAGTGGCTGAAGCCGGGCTGGGTCTGCCGCTCGCACACCTGCTGATCGCCCGCCGCGCAGGCCGGACAGGTGCCGCAGGCGCAGACGAACGGCACGGTGACCCGGTCGCCGGGCCGCCATCCGGTCACCCGGGCGCCCACCGCCTCGAGAACACCGGCCAGTTCGTGCCCCGGCACATGCGGCAGCACGATGTCCGTGTCGTGGCCCATCCAGCCGTGCCAGTCGCTGCGGCACAGCCCGGTCGCCTCGACCCGCACCACGACCCCGTGCTCCGCGGGCGCCGGGTCGGGCACCTCCCGCACCTCGGCGGGCCTCCCGAACTCCTCGAACACCACCGCTCTCATGCGGCTCACCCTGTCACGCCACCGCGCGCCGCCGCCCTCCGGCCATCACGCGTACGGCGCAGGTGAACGGCGACGGACCGGCACATCTGCCTAAGGTGCGGAGGAATCACCCACGACCCCTCACGCCTCCTGCGCGCACCACCCGTTGACCCGCCCTTGCCCCCGCCCGACGGGACGACCCACGTGAGCCACCCCCCGCCGCCCGGCACACCCAAGGCCCGCATCCCCCATCCGCAGCAGCCCCCGCCCCCGTACCCCCGTATCGGCGCGGGCCTGTGGCGGCGCTGCCTGACCGGCGGGCTCGCGGTGTGGGTGCCGGCCGCGGGACTCGCGCTCGCGCTGCGGAGCACGGCGGCGCTCGTGGTGCCGGTCCTGCTGGGCGCGTTCCTGGCGCCGGTGGCCCTCGTGCTGTGGGCGTACGAACGACACGGCCGCGACCTCGGCGTCAGCGCGGTGCTCGGCTGCTTCCTGGCGGGCGGCGCGCTCGGGGTGCTCGGCGCCTCCCTCGCGGTCTCGTCCGTGCCGCACCCCTCCCTGGGCGGGTATCTGTCCGTCGCGCTGGCCGAGGAGGCGGCCAAGCTGGCGGCGCTGGTGTTCGCGCTGCGCCGGCTGCCCGCCGTCCACGGCATGCGGGCCGGGCTGGTGCTGGGCGCTGCCGTGGGCGCCGGCTTCGCGGCCCTGGAGAGCACCGGGCACGCCCTCGACGCGGCCCTGTGGGCCCCGGACCCCTGGGGGCAGCTGGAGACGGAGCTGGTGCGCGGGCTGCTCGCGCCCCTCGGACAGGGCGTCTGGACCGCGGTCGCGGGCGGGGTGCTGCTGGCGCTGCGCCGCCCCGACGGCCGCTTCCGGTACGCCCCGCCGGTGGTCGCCGCCTGGATGGGCGCCGCCCTGCTGCACACGCTGGCGGACACGGCGCGCGGCCTCGCGCCCTGGCTGGTCGTACGGCTCACCGGACGGGGCGTGGAGAGCGGGCTGTTCGCGCCGGGGTACCCGCCGCAGCCGAGCGCCGCCCAGCAGCATCTGCTGACCCTCGTCTCCGCCCTCGGCCCGGCCCTCGTCGCACTGGCCGGACTCTCCTGGGCGCTGTCACTCGCCCGACGCAATCCTCCGTATCCTCCTTGGAAAAATACCCCCTAGGGGTATACTCTGGCGAGGGTGGGGAAACCATCGGGAACAGCACCGGTGAACACCACCGGCCCCACGTGCCACGACGAGGAGAACGACATGAGCGCCCAGACCGACACCCCGGCCTCCGTCACCACCGTCTACCGGGTGACCGGCATGAGCTGCGGGCACTGCGAGGGATCCGTCTCCGGCGAGATCTCCCAGCTCCCCGGCGTGACCTCGGTGAAGGCCGTCGCGTCGAGCGGCGAGGTGACCGTCGTCTCCGCGGCCCCGCTGGACGACGAGGCCGTCCGCGCCGCCGTGGACGAGGCCGGCTTCGAGCTGGCCGGCAAGGCCTGAGCACCGCCCTTCCACAGCCCCGACCGGCCGTGCCGACCAGCTGATACTGGCTCCGCGCGGTCCGGTCCGATGTCTGGAGTCCGGACATGACCAGCACCATCGCAGAGCAAGCGGACACCGCCATAACCCCCGGCGCGGCATCCCCCGGCACGGCACCCTCGGGTGCGGCGTCCGAGGTCGAACTGCTCATCGGCGGGATGACCTGCGCCTCCTGCGCGGCGCGCGTGGAGAAGAAGCTCAACCGGATGGACGGCGTCAGCGCCACCGTCAACTTCGCCACCGAGAAGGCGAAGGTCAGCTACGGCGCGGGCGTCGAGGTCGCCGACCTGATCGCCACCGTCGTCAAGACCGGGTACACCGCCGAGGAACCCGCCCCGCCGCGGCCCGAACCCGAGGCCGCGGCCCCGGATTCCGCCGGGCAGGACCCCGAACTCGGCGCGCTGCGCCACCGGCTGCTCGTCTCCGCGCTGCTCGCGCTGCCCGTCGTACTGCTCGCGATGGTCCCGGCCCTCCAGTTCGACAACTGGCAGTGGCTCTCGCTCACCCTCGCCGCGCCCGTCGTCGTCTGGGGCGGCGCGCCCTTCCACCGCGCCGCCTGGACCAACGCCCGGCACGGCGCGGCCACCATGGACACCCTGGTCTCGGTCGGCACGCTGGCCGCGTTCGGCTGGTCGCTGTGGGCCCTGTTCCTCGGCCGCGCCGGGATGACCGGCATGCACGACGAGTTCCGCCTCACCGTCTCCCGCACGGACGGCGCCGCCACCATCTACCTGGAGGTCGCCTCCGGCGTCATCGCCCTGATCCTGCTCGGCCGCTATCTGGAGGCCCGCTCCAAGCGGCGCGCCGGTGCGGCCCTGAAGGCGCTGCTGGAGCTGGGCGCGAAGGACGTGGCGGTGTTGCGGGACGGCCGTGAAGTGCGGGTGCCGGTCTCCGCGCTGGCGGTCGGCGACCGGTTCGTCGTACGGCCCGGCGAGAAGGTCGCCACCGACGGCACCGTGGTCGAGGGCCTCTCCGCGGTCGACGCGTCCATGCTGACCGGCGAGTCGGTGCCGGTGGACGTCGGCCCCGGCGACCGGGTCACCGGCGCCACGGTCAACGCGGGCGGCCGGCTCGTCGTCGAGGCCACCCGGGTCGGCGCCGACACCCAGCTGGCGCGGATGGCCCGGCTGGTGGAGGACGCGCAGAACGGCAAGGCCGAGGTGCAGCGGCTCGCCGACCGGGTCTCCGCGGTGTTCGTGCCCGTGGTCATCCTGATCGCGCTCGCCACCTTCGGCACCTGGCTCGGCGTCACCGGGGACGCGGTCGCCGCGTTCACCGCCGCCGTCGCCGTGCTGATCATCGCCTGCCCCTGCGCGCTGGGCCTCGCCACGCCGACCGCGCTGATGGTCGGCACCGGGCGCGGCGCCCAGCTCGGCATCCTGATCAAGGGCCCCGAGGTCCTGGAGTCCACCCGGCGCGTCGACACCGTCGTCCTGGACAAGACCGGCACCGTCACCACCGGCCGGATGACCCTCCAGACGGTGTACGCCGCCGAGGGCGAGGACGAGAAGGAGCTGCTGCGCCTCGCGGGCGCCCTGGAGCACGCCTCCGAGCACCCGGTCGCCCGCGCCATCGCGGCCGGCGCCGAGGAACGCGCCGGGGCGCTCCCGTCCGTCGAGCACTTCGAGAACGTCCCCGGGCGGGGCGTGCGCGGGCGCGTGGACGGCCGCGAGGTGGCCGTGGGGCGCCTGTACGACGACGTTCCCGGGGACGTGGCCCGGGCGGCCGCCGAGGCGGAGCGGGAGGGCCGTACGGCCGTCCTGGCGGGCTGGGACGGCCGGGCCCGCGGGGTCCTCGCGGTGGCCGACGCGATCAAGGACACCAGCGCCGAGGCGATCCGCGGGCTGCGCGCCCTCGGGCTGACGCCGGTGCTGCTCACCGGGGACAACCGGACGGTCGCCGAGTCGGTCGCCAGGGCCGTCGGCATCGACGCGGCCCATGTGCACGCCGAGGTGCTGCCCGAGGACAAGGTGGACGTCGTACGGCGCCTCCAGGCCGAGGGCCGGGCGGTGGCCATGGTCGGCGACGGGGTCAACGACGCGGCGGCCCTCGCCACCGCCGATCTGGGCCTCGCGATGGGCACCGGCACGGACGCGGCGATCGAGGCGGGCGATCTGACGCTGGTCCGCGGTGATCTGCGGACGGCCGCCGACGCGATCCGGCTGTCCCGGCGGACGCTGGCCACGATCAAGGGCAACCTCGTCTGGGCGTTCGGCTACAACGTGGCGGCGCTGCCGCTGGCCGCCGCCGGGCTGCTGAACCCCATGATCGCGGGCGCCGCGATGGCCTTCTCCTCGGTCTTCGTGGTGACCAACAGCCTGCGGCTGCGCCGGTTCCGGTGAGATTCCACTCCAAGTCGAAACCGGAATCCCCCTAGAGACGGGCGCGAGCCTCACATAAGCTCTTCACAAGGCTCGCGCATCTTCCTTACGCGCAGGCCCCGATCGACAGATCGGGGCTCTTGCGCAGCAAAGGGACATATGCAAGAGACGCAGATCACAGTGATGTGAACGTAACCATCGAAGGGGTTCGAAGGTCTAAGTTGGCGATGTCGGATCGGCGTCTTGGGGGGCGCTGTTCCGACGTCTGGGGATGTCTTGGGGGACGTCCCCGGAGATGCGTTGCCGGGGCACGTACACCGGGAAGCTTTGAGCGGCCCTCCCGGCGTGCTTGTCCCGGCAGACCGCAATCAGACAGCGATTCAGGCGCTGTCCTCTCCGAGCGCCCGGCCCGGATCCCGTGGGGGGAATCCGCACCGGGACATGGGAAGGCGCCCTGGTCGTCGGCCCGTGGGGGGACCGGCGACTCAGGGCGCCTTCTTCTTTGCCTGTCTCCCAGGCGGTGCCGTCAGGCTCAGCGGGCCTCGACCGGCACGAAGTCGCGCTCGACGACGCCCGTGTAGATCTGGCGCGGGCGGCCGATGCGGGAGCCGGGCTCCTTGATCATCTCGGTCCACTGGGCGATCCAGCCCGGGAGGCGGCCGAGGGAGAACAGCACGGTGAACATCTCGGCCGGGAAGCCCATGGCCCGGTAGATCAGGCCGGTGTAGAAGTCCACGTTCGGGTAGAGGCTGCGCGAGACGAAGTAGTCGTCGGAGAGCGCGTGCTCCTCCAGCTTGAGCGCGATGTCCAGCAGCTCGTCGGACTTGCCGAGGGCCGAGAGGACGTCGTGCGCGGCGGCCTTGATGATCTTGGCGCGCGGGTCGAAGTTCTTGTAGACCCGGTGGCCGAAGCCCATCAGGCGGACGCCGTCCTCCTTGTTCTTCACCTTGCGGATGAAGGTGTCGACGTCGGAGCCCGAGTCGCGGATGCCTTCCAGCATCTCCAGGACGGACTGGTTGGCGCCGCCGTGCAGCGGGCCCCAGAGCGCGTTGATGCCGGCCGAGATCGACGCGAACATGTTGGCCTGCGAGGAGCCGACGAGGCGGACCGTGGAGGTCGAACAGTTCTGCTCGTGGTCGGCGTGCAGGATCAGCAGCTTGTCCAGCGCGGAGACGACGACCGGGTCCAGCTCGTACTCGTCGGCGGGGACCGAGAAGGTCATGCGCAGGAAGTTCTCGACGTAGCCGAGGTCGTTGCGCGGGTAGACGAACGGGTGGCCGATCGACTTCTTGTACGCGTACGCCGCGATCGTCGGAAGCTTGGCGAGCAGCCGGATCGTGGAGAGGTTGCGCTGCTTCTCGTCGAACGGGTTGTGGCTGTCCTGGTAGAAGGTGGACAGCGCCGAGACGACCGAGGACAGCATGGCCATCGGGTGGGCGTCGCGCGGGAAGCCCTTGTAGAAGTTCTTGACGTCCTCGTGCAGCAGCGTGTGCCGCGTGATCTCGCCCTTGAACGTCGTCAGCTCGTCGACGGTGGGCAGCTCACCGTTGATCAGCAGGTAGGCCACCTCCAGGAAGGTGGAGCGCTCGGCCAGCTGCTCGATGGGGTAGCCGCGGTAGCGGAGGATGCCCGCCTCGCCGTCGAGGTAGGTGACCGCGGATTTATAGGCGGCGGTGTTGCCGTACCCGCTGTCGAGGGTCACCAGCCCGGTCTGGGCGCGCAGCTTCCCGATGTCGAAGCCCTTGTCGCCGACGGTGCTGTCGACCACCGGGTAGGTGTACTCGCCGTCGCCGTACCGCAGTACTACAGAGTTGTCGCTCACGTCTTCCCTCACCGACGTAGTGCCTCATCTTCGAGGTGCCCTGACTGTCTCTACCATCCCCCATTTGGCTCAGGAGAGTGCACTCGGGGTCGACCATTGGGCCTATTGACGGCACTCAGTGCCGCCAACCTGCTCATCCTGCCCCCTCGGCGGGGCATCTGGAAGTGCTCTGTGACCTTCACGACTCATTTGATCGATCATTTTTCCCGGCGAGCCTGAAGTCGAGGGCCGTACACCGCCGTCCGGCGGACACCGTGCGCACGGCCTGGCCGATCGCCCGGCGCGAACCGACCAGGACGACCAGCTTCTTGGCCCGCGTCACGGCCGTGTAGAGCAGGTTCCGCTGCAGCATCATCCATGCTCCCGTGGTGACGGGAATCACCACGGCGGGATATTCACTTCCCTGTGAACGGTGGATGGTCACCGCGTACGCGTGTGCGAGTTCGTCCAGTTCGTCGTATTCATACGGAACCTCCTCGTCCTCGTCCGTCAGCACCGTGAGTCGCTGGTCGACGGGATCGAGGGCGGTGACGACGCCCACGGTGCCGTTGAAGACCCCGTTCTTCCCCTTCTCGTAATTGTTGCGAATCTGGGTCACCTTGTCGCCGACCCGGAAGACCCGGCCGCCGAACCGCTTCTCCGGCACGTCGGGGCGGGCGGGGGTGATGGCCTGCTGGAGCAGTCCGTTGAGCACCCCGGCGCCGGCCGGGCCCCGGTGCATGGGCGCGAGCACCTGGACGTCGCGCCGCGGGTCGAGCCCGAACCGGGCGGGGACGCGCCGCGCCGCGACGTCCACGGTGAGCCGGCCGGTCTCCTCCGTGTCGTCCTCCACGAAGAGGAAGAAGTCCTTGAGGCCGTCGGTGAGGGGGTGCTGACCGGCGTTGATCCGGTGCGCGTTGGTGACGACGCCGGACTGCTGGGCCTGCCGGAAGACGCGGGTGAGGCGGACGGCGGGGACGGGGCTGCCGGGCGCGAGGAGGTCGCGCAGGACCTCGCCGGCGCCGACGCTGGGCAGCTGGTCGACGTCCCCGACGAAGAGCAGATGCGCTCCGGGCGGTACGGCCTTCACCAGCTTGTTGGCGAGGAGGAGGTCCAGCATGGACGCCTCGTCCACGACGACCAGGTCGGCGTCGAGGGGCCGTTCCCGGTCGTACGCCGCGTCTCCCCCGGGCTTCAGCTCCAGCAGCCGGTGCACGGTGGAGGCGTCGGCCCCGGTCAGCTCGGCCAGCCGTTTGGCGGCGCGGCCGGTCGGGGCGGCGAGCACCACCTTGGCGCGGCGGGCGCGGGCCAGCTCCACGACGGAGCGGACGGTGAAGGACTTGCCGCAGCCGGGGCCGCCGGTGAGCACGGCGACCTTCCGTGTGAGCGCGAGCCGGACGGCGGCCTCCTGCTCGGGGGCGAGGTCGGTGCCGGTGCGCCGGTGGAGCCAGCCGAGGGCCTTGGCCCAGTCGACGTCCTGGAAGCCGGGCATCCGGTCCTCGTCGGTGCGCAGCAGGCGCAGGAGCTGGGCGGAGAGGGAGATCTCGGCGCGGTGGAAGGGGACGAGGTAGACGGCGGTGACGGGCTCGCCTCCGTCGGGCCCGGGCACCTTCTCCCGTACGACGCCCGGCTCTTCGCCCTCCTCGCCCTCCTGGGACAGTTCCCCGAGGCACTCGATGACGAGGCCGGTGTCGACCTGGAGGAGTTTGACGGCGTCGGCGATGAGGCGTTCCTCGGGCAGATAGCAGTTGCCCTGGTCGGCGGACTGGGAGAGGGCGTACTGGAGGCCGGCCTTGACGCGTTCGGGGCTGTCGTGGGGGATGCCGACGGACCGGGCGATCTTGTCGGCGGTGAGAAACCCGATGCCCCAGACGTCGGCGGCGAGCCGGTACGGGTTCTTCCTGACGACCTCGATCGACTGGTCCCCGTACTTCTTGTAGATCCGCACGGCGATGGAGGTGGACACCTCGACGGTCTGGAGGAAGAGCATGACCTCCTTGATCGCCTTCTGCTCCTCCCAGGCCGCGGCGATCTTCTTGGTCCGCTTGGGCCCGAGCCCCGGCACCTCGATCAGCCGCTCGGGCTCCTCCTCGATGACGCGGAGGGTGTCGACGCCGAAGTGCCGGGTGATCCGGTCGGCGAAGACCGGCCCGATCCCTTTGACGAGCCCGGAACCGAGGTAGCGCCGCATGCCCTGGACGGTCGCCGGGAGCACGGTGCTGTAGTTCTCGACCTGGAACTGCCGCCCGTGCTGGGGATGACTTCCCCACCGCCCCTCCATCCGCAGGGACTCCCCGACCTGCGCCCCGAGCAGCGCCCCGACGACGGTGAGCAGTTCCCCGCCGCCCCTCCCGGTGTCCACCCGGGCAACGGTGTACCCGTTCTCCTCATTGGCGTACGTGATCCTCTCCAGCACCCCTTCGAGCACAGCCGTCCGCCGCTCACCGGTGTGCGTCCCCGCGTCTTGCGCCATGGGACGACGGTAGCGGCGGGGTGTGACAGGGGTGGCGGGGGCGGTCGGGAGTCATATTCCTCAGGCATATGCAACCTCTTGCGGTCCGGCTCGTTGGTCACGTCGTACGACAGGAGGGAGTGTCGATGGTCGGCTCGTCGCACGAGGCGCTGCACCGGATCTTTCAGAAGGATCCCGCGGTGTTGACGAAGGCGTTGCAGCGGGTGCTGCACGTGCCGTTTCCCGAGCCGCGGGAGATCGTGGCCATGAACGTGGACCTCACCGAGATCGAACCGGTCGAGCGGCGAGTGGACACGCTGATGCGGGCGGAGACGGACGAGGGCACGTATCTGCTGGTGGTGGAGTCGCAGGGGAAAGTGGACGACCGGAAACGGGGCAGTTGGCCCTACTACCTCGCCTACCTGTACGAGAAATACCGCTGCGAACCGGTGCTGATCGTGGTCACGCAGAGCAGTACGACCGCCAAGTGGGCCTCGCGGCCGATCCGGTTCGGCTTCCGGGGCTGGCACTCGATGACGGTGCGTCCGCTGGTGCTGGGGCCGGACAACGTGCCGGTGATCACCGACGAGCACTGGGGCGAGCAGGACCCGTCCCTCTCGGTGTTCTCGGCGATGACACACGGACGCGGACCCCAGGCTCCGGCCATACTGGAATCCCTGGCAGCCATTCTGAAGACCGTCGATCCGGATACCGCGTCGGTCTACGCGCAGTTTGTCGACTCCTGCTTGACCGACTCCCAAGCGAAGCAGATTTGGAGGGACTTGATGAAGACCGTCCAGTACTTCTGGCGTCATCCGCTGGCTGAACAGGTGCGTGAGGAGGGGCGCGAGGAGGGACGCGAGGAGGGGCGCGAGGAGGGGCGCATCGAAACCAGCCGGGCGATGCTTCTTCGCCTCCTCGAATGGCGCCACGTACCCGTCTCCACCACCGTCCGCGCACGCATCGAAAACTGCACCGACCTCGGCCAGCTGGAGGCATGGGCCGAGCGGGCCGTACGCGCGGCGGACGCCGACGAGTTGTTCACCGACGAGTGAAGCGGCGCCCGAGGATGAGGTCCTCGGGCTCAGGCTCCCCGTCGCGCGGCGGCCCGGGTGAGGCGGGATTCCAGGGCCTCCAGGACGTGGAGGACGTCGGCCTGTTCGGCTGGGGAGAGGTTGCCCGAAGTGGCGTCCTCCAGTTGGTGCCAGAGGGATTCGACCTGCTCGCGCAGCGCATGGCTCGCCGTGGTGGCCTCGATCAGGTAGGCGCGTTTGTCGTCGGCGCAGGGGTAGCGCCGTAACAAGCCGGTCTGTTCCAGGCGGCGGACCGTGCGAGCCGTCGTCGCCGCGTCCGGGTCGAGCAGGCGGACGAGGTCGGCCTGCCGCTGCGGCCCGTCCCCGAGTCGGCGGAGATCTCCTTCGAGACCGCCGCCGCGCTGGTGACCCTGGGCGAGACCGCCTACCGCACGCTGCACCGGCTGGACCCCCGGGCGGGCGAGACCCTGCTGATCCAGGGCGCGGGCGGCAGCGTCGGCATCCTCGCCGTCCAGCTCGCGACTGCCCGGGGCATCACCGTGGTCGCCACCGCCGGGGAGCACGACATCGAAGGCCTCACCGGACTCGGCGCCACCGCCGTGCCGTACGGGGAGGACCGGGCGGAGCCGGTGTGGGCCGGGTCCTCGACCGCTCCGGCGCGGGCGTCCTGGCCGACTCGGTCGCGCTCACCGGGGACGCCGCGCGGGTGCTCACCATCGCCGACATGTCCGCCGCGCGGCGTGCGCTTCAGCACCGGCGGCCCGGCCGAACGGGCTCCTGGAGTCCCTGCCCGACCTGGTCGCGCCGGCCGCCGCGGGCGGCCTCGTCCTCCCGCTCGGCGGCACCTACCCGCCGGCGGAAGCCGCCCGCGCCCACGCCGGCATCGAGGCCCGCCGCGCCCGGGGCAAGGTCCTCCTCCTGCCCTGACCCGAAGGCCGATGGCCGCACTTTCCCGCCAGGTCACGATTCCGTTTCGGCCACCCTCCACCCCCTTGCCACCCCTCATGTAATCGATTCCAATCGTTTCTCGTCTCGATGTAATCGATTCCAAGCGTCACGAGTTCACAAGGAGGTGGGCCGGAGGTGGCGAGCATCAAGGACGTCGCCGCCGCGGCGGGCGTGTCCGTCGCGACGGTTTCGCGGGTGCTGAACGCGCATCCGTCCGTCAGCGCGGATGCCCGGGCCCGGGTGCTGGCCGCCGTCGAGTCGCTCGGGTACCGCCCGAACGCCGTGGCGCGTTCGCTGCGCACCGATCAGACCCACACCCTCGGCCTCGTCATCAGCGACGTGCTGAACCCCTACTTCACCGAGCTGGCCCGCTCCGTGGAGGAGGAGGCCCGGTCGCTCGGGTACAGCGTCATCATCGGGAACGCCGACGAGCGGCCCGACCTCCAGGACCACCACGTACGGAACCTGCTGGACCGGCGGATCGACGGGCTCCTCGTCTCCCCCACCGACGGCGGCTCCCCGCTGATGCTGGACGCCGTCCGCACCGGTACCCCCATGGTGTTCGTGGACCGCTGGATCCCCGGCGTCGACGTCCCCGTCGTACGCGCCGACGGACGGGCCGCCGTACAGGACCTCGTCGCGCACCTGTACGCCCTCGGGCACCGGCGGGTCGCGATCATCGCGGGGCCCGCGGCGACCACCACCGGCAGCGAGCGCGTCGAGGCGTTCCGCGCCGCGCTGGCCGCCTACGGGCTCCCCCTGCCCGACGTCCACATCGGCCAGGGCGACTTCCAGGCCGCCAGCGGGCGCCGGGTCACCGAGGGGTTCCTCGATCTCCCCGAGCCGCCGGACGCCGTCTTCGCGGCGGACAACCTGATGGCGCTCGGCGCCCTGGACGCCGTCCGGGCGCGCGGGCTGCGGGTGCCGGACGACATCGCGCTCGCCGCGTTCGACGACATCCCGTGGTTCGTGCACACCGATCCCCCGGTCACCGCGATCGCCCAGCCCACCGGCGAGCTGGGCCGGGCCGCCGTACGCGCCCTGGTCGACCGGATCGAGGGGCGGCCCGCCGCGTCCGTCACCCTCGCCGCCCGGCTGGTCGTGCGCCGCTCCTGCGGTGAGACACCGGACAAGGCCCGCATCATCCCCACCCCGCCCCTCCCCCCAGTGCAAAGGAGCACGACGTGAGCGACCCGGACGAGTTGCTGCGCATCGAGGGCATACGCAAGACCTTTCCCGGCGTGGTCGCGCTCGACGGTGTCGACTTCGACCTGCGCCGGGGCGAGGTGCATGTGCTGCTCGGTGAGAACGGCGCCGGCAAGAGCACGCTCATCAAGATGCTCTCCGGTGCCTATACGCCCGACGCCGGGCGGATCCTCGTCGGCGGTCAGGAGACCCGCATCCATGGTGCGCAGGACTCCGAGCGGCTCGGGATCGCCACCATCTACCAGGAGTTCAACCTCGTTCCGGACCTGACCGTCGCCGAGAACATCTTCCTCGGCCGGCAGCCGCGCCGCCTCGGGATGATCGACCGCAAGCGGATGGAGGCCGAGGCCGCGAAGCTGCTGGAGCGGGTCGGCGTACGGGTCTCGCCCCGGGCCCGGGTGCGTGAACTGGGCATCGCCCGGCTCCAGATGGTGGAGATCGCCAAGGCGCTGAGCCTGGACGCGCGCGTGCTCATCATGGACGAGCCGACCGCCGTGCTGACCTCGGAGGAGGTCGACAAGCTCTTCGCCATCGTGCGGCAGCTGCGGGCGGACGGCGTGGGGATCGTGTTCATCACGCACCACCTCGACGAGATCGCCGCCCTGGGCGACCGCGTCACCGTCATCCGGGACGGCAGGAGCGTGGGCCAGGTGCCCGCCGCCACCCCCGAGGACGAGCTGGTACGGCTCATGGTCGGGCGCTCGATCGAGCAGCAGTACCCGCGCCAACGCCCCGACAGGGGCGCCGCGTTGCTCAGTGTCGAGGGGCTGACCCGCGACGGCGTCTTCCACGATGTGAGCTTCGAGGTGCACGCCGGTGAGGTCGTCGGCATCGCCGGGCTGGTGGGCGCCGGGCGGACCGAGGTCGTCCGGGCCGTGTTCGGCGCGGACCCGTACGACGACGGGGCCGTGAAGGTCGGCGGCACCGCGCTGCGGCGCTTTGACGTGAACGCCGCGATGGCGGCCGGGATCGGGCTCGTGCCCGAGGACCGCAAGGGGCAGGGCCTGGTGCTGGACGCCTCGGTCGAGGAGAACCTGGGCCTGGTGACCATGCGGGCCGCGACCCGCGCCGGGCTGGTCGACCGCAAGGCGCAGCACGTGGCGGCCGAGCGGATCGCCGGTCAGCTGGGCGTGCGGATGGCCGGGCTCGGCCAGCATGTGCGCACGCTGTCCGGCGGCAACCAGCAGAAGGTCGTCATCGGCAAGTGGCTGCTGGCCGACACCAAGGTGCTGATCCTCGACGAGCCGACGCGCGGCATCGACGTCGGCGCCAAGGTCGAGATCTACCAGCTGATCAACGAGCTGACGGCCGCCGGTGCCGCCGTACTGATGATCTCCAGCGATCTGCCCGAGGTGCTCGGCATGAGCGACCGGGTGCTGGTGATGGCCCAGGGCCGCATCGCCGGTGAACTCTCGGCCGACGAGGCCACCCAGGACGCCGTGATGGCGCTCGCCGTATCCACCCCCACGCACCAGAACACCGATTCCGCGAAGGAGGCCACCCGTGGCCACTGACACGCTCAAGAGCACGACGGGAGCGAGTGGCGCCCCGGGCGGCCTGCGCCGGCTGCTGCTCGACAACGGCGCGCTGACCGCGCTGATCGTCCTGGTCATCGCCCTGTCGGCGCTGTCCGGTGACTTCCTGACGACGGACAACCTGCTCAACATCGGTGTCCAGGCGGCCGTCACGGCGATCCTGGCCTTCGGTGTCACCTTCGTGATCGTGGCGGCGGGCATCGACCTGTCGGTCGGCTCGGTGGCCGCGCTGTCGGCGACGGTGCTGGCGTGGAGCGCCACCCAGCACGGGGTGCCGGTCGCGCTGGCCGTCGTGCTCGCGGTCGCCACGGGTGTCGCGGCCGGTCTGGTGAACGGTTTCCTCATCGCCTACGGCAAGCTGCCGCCGTTCATCGCGACGCTCGCGATGCTGTCGGTGGGGCGCGGTCTGTCGCTGGTGATCTCCGGTGGTGTGCCGATCCCGTTCCCGGACTCGGTCTCGCACCTCGGTGACACGCTCGGCGACTGGCTGCCGGTGCCGGTCCTGGTCATGATCGTGATGGGGCTGCTCGCCGCGTTCGTGCTCGGCCGCACCTACATCGGCCGTTCCATGTACGCGATCGGCGGCAACGAGGAGGCCGCGCGCCTGTCGGGCCTGCGGGTCAAGAAGCAGAAGCTGGCGATCTACGCCCTGTCCGGTGTGTTCGCGGCGGTGGCGGGCATCGTGCTGGCCTCCCGGCTGTCCTCCGCGCAGCCGCAGGCCGCCGACGGCTACGAGCTGGACGCGATCGCGGCGGTCGTCATCGGCGGTGCCTCGCTCGCGGGCGGCACCGGCAAGGCGTCCGGCACCCTGGTCGGCGCGCTGATCCTCGCGGTGCTGCGCAACGGCCTGAACCTGCTGAACGTCTCCGCGTTCTGGCAGCAGGTCGTGATCGGTGTCGTCATCGCGCTGGCGGTGCTGCTCGACACGGTGCGCCGCAAGGCGGGCGCCACCCCGGTGACCAGCGGTGGCGGCGGCAACAAGGGCAAGCAGGCGGCGACGTACGGGCTCGCGGCCGTGGTGACGGTGGCGGTGGTCGGCGCGACCTCCTTCCTGCACAACGGCTCCTCGGCCTCGGCGAACCCGAAGGTGGGGCTGTCGCTGTCGACCCTCAACAACCCGTTCTTCGTGGGCGTCCGCTCCGGCGCGCAGGCCGAGGCGAAGAAGCTGGGCGTGGACCTGACGGTCACCGACGCGCAGAACGACGCCTCCCAGCAGGCCAACCAGCTCCAGAACTTCACCAGTTCGAGCCTTGACGCGATCATCGTCAACCCCGTGGACTCGGACGCGGCGAGCAACTCGGTCAAGGCCGCCGACAAGGCGAAGATCCCGGTGATCGCGGTCGACCGCGGGGTCAACAAGGCCACTGTGGACGCCCTGGTGGCCTCGGACAACATCGCCGGCGGCGAGCAGGCGGCCAAGACGATCGCCGAGAAGCTGGGCGGCAAGGGCAGGATCGTGATCCTCCAGGGTCAGGCGGGCACCTCGGCGGCGCGTGAGCGTGCGCAGGGCTTCGCCGACGGACTGAAGGCGTACCCGGGCATCAAGGTGGTCGCCCAGCAGCCCGCCGACTTCGACCGCACCAAGGGCCTCGACGTGATGTCGAACCTGCTCCAGGCCCACCCGGACGTGCAGGGCGTCATCGCCGCCAACGACGAGATGGCCCTCGGCGCGATCAAGGCGCTGGGTTCCAAGGCCGGTACGTCGGTACCGGTGGTCGGCTTCGACGGCACCCCGGACGGCCTGAACGCGGTCAAGGCGGGCACGCTGTACGCCTCCGTCGCGCAGCAGCCGACCCAGCTCGGCCGGATCGCCGTGGACAACGCGCTCAAGGCGTCCCGGGGCAAGAAGGTGGAGCAGACGGTGAAGGTGCCGGTGAAGGTGGTCACGAAGGACAACGTGGCCGGTTTCAGCGGCTGACGAAGCGGCCGGGGAAGACTCGGGCGGGCGGGCGTGCACCATGGGTCACCATGGGGGCGGCCGTCCGCCCCGGCTCGTTCCCCGGGTTCTCGGACGCATCGGATTCAAAGGGTTCATGGGAGTCAACTGATGTACGACTACGACCTGTTGGTCGTGGGTTCGGCCAACGCCGACCTGGTGATCGGGGTCGAGCGGCGGCCGGCCGCCGGTGAGACGGTGCTCGGCGGGGATCTGTCCACGCATCCGGGCGGCAAGGGCGCCAACCAGGCGGTCGCCGCGGCCCGGCTGGGCGCCCGTACGGCCCTGCTGGCGCGGGTCGGCGAGGACGGCCACGGCCGGCTGCTGCTCGACTCCCTGCGCTCGGCCGGGGTCGACCCGTCGGGCGTGCTCGAAGGCGGGGCGCCGACCGGGGTCGCGCTGATCACCGTCGACCCGTCCGGGGACAACAGCATCGTGGTGTCGCCCGGCGCCAACGCCCGTCTCACCCCGGCGGACGTTCGGGAGTCCGCCGCGCTGCTCGGGGCGGCGCGCGTGGTCTCGGCCCAGCTGGAGATCCCGCTGGAGACGGTGGCGGAGGTCGTACGGAACCTGCCGTCCGGCACCCGTTTCGTGCTCAACCCCTCCCCGCCGCGCCCGCTGCCCGCCGAGGTGCTGGCGGCCTGTGACCCGCTGATCGTCAACGAGCACGAGGCGCGGGTGATCCTGGGCGAGGACGCCGGGGCGGACCCGGAGGACTGGGCGCGCGGGCTGCTGGCGCTGGGCCCGCGCTCGGTCGTGGTCACGCTCGGCGCCGAGGGCGCGCTGGTGTACGACGGCTCGGGCGCGGCCCGGGTGGCGTCGGTGAAGGTCGACGCGGTGGACACCACGGGCGCGGGCGACGCCTTCACGGCCGCCCTCGCCTGGAGGCTGGGCGCGGGCGCGAGCCTGGCGGAGGCGGCGGGCTACGCGGCCCGGGTCGGCGCGGCGGCCGTGACGAAGGCGGGGGCGCAGGAGTCGTACCCGACGGCCGGGGAGGTCGAGCAGCTGTGAAGAAGTCGGGCATCCTGAACCGCCATCTGGCGGGCGCACTGGCCGAGTTGGGGCACGGGGACGAGGTGCTGGTCTGCGACGCGGGTATGCCGATCCCCAGTGGCCCGCGCGTGGTGGACCTGGCCTTCCGGGCCGGGGTGCCGTCCTTCGCGGAGGTCTTCGCCGGTCTGGTGGACGAACTGGTGCTGGAGGGGGCCACGGTGGCGGAGGAGCTGCGCGGCGACCATCTCGACCTGGTGGAGCGGCAGTTCGCCAATCTGGCCTTCGTCCCGCACGAGCGGCTCAAGAGGCTCTCGGCTTCGGCGCGGCTGATCGTGCGCACCGGTGAGGCGAGCCCGTACGCCAACGTGCTGCTGCGGTGCGGGGTGTTCTTCTAGGGCACGGGTCCGGGCCGAGCCCGCCGGGGGCCTGCGGCGGGCCCCCGGGTCACGGTGGCGACGGCGGGCCACGGCGGCTCGACCGCGGTCGTTCGGCGGCGGGGCGACCCCGTGATCATCCGCTCAAGTCTCCACGATCGGCCGCTCGGCCGTCGCCCCGGCCAGCCGCGCGCCCCTGCTCTCCGCGATGCGCTTGATCTCCCGCAGGGACTCGATCAGGCGCCGGACCAGGTAGTGCAGTTCCTCCTTGGTCAGCCCCTCGCCCGAGAGGAGTTCGGCGGTGTGGTCCAGCAGGCTGCCCGCCATGCCGAGCTGTACGCCCTCGACCTGGTCGGCGACCCGGGAGACATACCCGTCGCCGTCCCCGATGAGGTAGCAGGGCTTGTCCTCGGAGCCGGTCCAGGGAAGCAGGCGTTCGTTCATACCTAGATCTCCATTCGTGTGCGGTGACTGCGGTGTGTGGCGAACCGGTCACAGCGTGGCGCGGCGATGGCTAGGCTTTCTAGAGGTGGGGGGTTGACACAGCCCACGTCAGCAGAGGAGTTGGCCGGATGGACGTTGCCCGCAGGCCAAGGACACCACGCGAGAAATACGGGGAGGAGCTGAGGCTGCGGCGAATCGCGGCCGGACGCACCCAGGATCAGCTGAGCGAACTCATCGTGTGCTCGCCCACATTGATCAGTCACTACGAGTCGGGCAGGCGGCTGCCCAAGCCGGACGACGCACGGCGGATCGACCAGGCGCTCGGGACGGACGGGTTCTTCGAGCGGTGGCTGGAGGACCTGGAGTCGAAATACAACGACTACTTCGCGGTCGCGGCCGAGCTTGAGCAAGAGGCGACGCTGATCCAGCAGTTCGGGCTCACTCTGATTCCCGGTGTTCTCCAGACCGAGGAATACGCAAGCGCGCTGTACCGAGCCTATTGGGCCAACTACAGGACCGAGGATCTAGAAGACTTCCTCGTCAACCGAACAAAGCGCCGCCGCATGTTCGAGGGCCCTCGCCAGCCGGTGGTCTGGACACTGCTCGACGAGTCGGCTCTGCGGCACCGCATCGGCGGCCCCGAGGCCATGGCCGGACAGCTGCACAAGATCGCCGGCATGGCCGAGGCGGGACGGTTACGGCTCCATGTACTTCCGCACCGGGGCGGAGCCCACGCCCTCTTGCAAGGCGACCTCACGCTCATGAGCTTCGAGGACTCCGCCCCGGTGGCCTATGTCGAAGGCTTCAGCACCGGCAACTTGATGGATGATCCATCGCTAGTGAAGGCATGTCAGACCGCCTACGCTCTGGCTCTGAGCGACGCGTTGTCGCAACAGGAATCACTTGCCCTCGTCAGAGCGGCAGCGGAGGAACACGCACATGCTGAGCAATGAACACACCGTCTCCGACGCCTCCACCCTCACCGGGTGGTTCAAGTCCAGCTACAGCGGCGGTACCAACGACAACTGTGTGGAGATCGCCTCCGGCCACCCCACCGTCCCCGTCCGCGACAGCAAGGACCGCTCCGGCCCGGCCGTGCTCTTCTCCGTGAACGGCTGGACATCCTTCGTCGGCGCGCTCAAGAACGGAAACCTCGATGGCTGACATCTCCGACGCGTCCACCCTCACCGGGTGGTTCAAGTCCAGCTACAGCAGCGGCAACCAGGACGAGTGCGTGGAGATCGCCTCCGGTCACCTCACCGTCCCCGTCCGCGACAGCAAGAACAGCAGTGGCCCGGCGCTGGTCTTCTCCGTGGGCAGCTGGGCGGCGTTCGTCGGGGCCGTCAAGGGCTGAGCGCACGTGCCGGGCGGATCGGGTGGTCCGCCCGGCACGGTGGGGCTACCAGGACAAAGGACCCGACGCGTCGAAGTAGCCGCCGGTCGGGCCGTCCGGGCCCACCTGGGCCATCCGGACGATGATCTCGGCGCCCTGCTCGACGGTCTGCATGCCCGCGTGCTGGTTCAGGTCCGTCGCGGTGTAGCCGGGCTCCACGGAGTTGATCCGCATCCGCGGGAACGCCTTGGCGAACTGCACGGTGAGCATGTTGACCGTGGTCTTGGAGGCCGGGTAGGCGGCCCCCGGGTAGCCCTTTCCGGCCTGGGCCAGCGAGGCCAGGCTGCTGCTGACGTTGACCACGACCGGGGCGGCGGAGCGCTCCAGCAGCGGCAGGAACGCGTGGGTCACCCGGACCACGCCGAAGACGTTGGTCTCGAACACCTCCCGCATCACGTCGGCGGTCAGGTCCGCCGCGCCGATGATCTCGCCCTCCGGTGACCGCACCTCGATCCCGGCGTTGTTGACCAGGACGTCCAGGCCGCCCTCGGCCTCGATGGTGGCCGCCGCCGCGGCGACCGACGCGTCGTCGGTGACATCGAGCTGCACGAACCGGGCGCCGAGCCCGGCCGCGGCCGCCCTGCCCCGCTCGATGTCACGCGCGCCCACGTAGACGGTGTGACCCGCGGCGATCAGCCGGCGGGCGGTCTCATGACCGAGGCCCTTGTTGGCCCCGGTGATCAAAGTTGTCGTCATGAGGGACAGCCTCTCTCCGGGACGGCACGATCGACCAATGGTTTACGGCGTGTCCGAGCCACGTCCCCTCAGACGGCGTGTTCCAGGAAGCGCGCCACTGTCTCCCGCAGCACCTCCCGGCCGTCCCGCGCCCACAACTCCTCGTTGAACAGCTCGACTTCGATCGGACCGGTGTAGCCCGCCGCCTCCACACGGCCCCGCCACTCCCGCATGTCGATCGCGCCGTCCCCGATCTGACCCCGGCCGTCGAGGACGCCCGCGGGCAACGGTGTCGTCCAGTCGGCGAGCTGGAAGATGTGGATACGATCCCCCGCGCCCGCGCGAGCGATCTGCGCCGGAGCCTGGTCGTCCCACCAGACGTGGTACGTGTCCACGGCCACCCCGACCTGGTGCGCGGGGAAGCGTTCGGCGAGGTCCAGGGCCTGGGTCAGGGTCGACACTACGCAGCGGTCGGCGGCGAACATCGGGTGCAGGGGCTCGATGGCGAGGCGCACGCCCCGGGATCCTGCGTAGGGGGCCAGTTCGGTGAGGGCGTCGGCGACGCGTTCGCGGGCCGCGCCCAGGTCCTTGCCGCCCGCCGGGAGGCCGCCGGAGACCAGGACCAGCGTGTCGGTGCCGAGCGCCGCCGCCTCGTCCACGGCGCGCCGGTTGTCGGCCAGGGCGGCGGCCCGCTCCCCGGGGTCGGCGGCGGTGAGGAACCCGCCCCGGCACAGCGTGGTCACCTCCAGCCCCGCCGACCGGACCAGCGCGGCCGCCTCCGGGACGCCGTACGCCTGGACCGGCTCGCGCCACAGGCCCACCTTGCCGATGCCGAACTCCGCGCAGGCGGCGACCAGTTCGGGCAGAGACAGCTGTTTCACCGTCATCTGGTTGACGGAGAAGCGGTCGAGAACGCCACCGGTCACTGCTGGACTCCGTACAGGGAGAGGAGGGTCTTCATGCGGTCCTCGGCGAGGCCGGGATCCGGGAACAGGCCGAGTCCGTCGGCGAGTTCGTAGGCGCGGGCCAGGTGCGGGAGCGAGCGGGCCGACTGGAGGCCGCCCACCATCGTGAAGTGCGTCTGGTGGCCGGCCAGCCAGGCGAGGAGGACGACACCGGTCTTGTAGAAGCGGGTGGGGGGCTGGAACAGGTGGCGGGCCAACTCCACTGTGGGGGCGAGGAGTTCGCGGAAGCCGGACACGTCCCCGGTGTCGAGGTGCCGTACCGCCTGGGCCGCCGGCGCTGCGAGCGGGTCGAAGACGCCGAGCAGGGCATGGCTGAAGCCCCGCTCGTCGCCCGCGATCAGCTCGGGGTAGTGGAAGTCGTCGCCGGTGTAGCAGCGCACCCCGCGCGGCAGCCGGCGGCGCAGCTCGACCTCCCGGCGCGCGTCCAGGAGGGAGACCTTGATGCCGTCGACCTTGTCCGGGTGGGCGGCGATCACGTCGAGGAACACCTCGGTGGCGGCGTCCAGGTCGGCCGAACCCCAGTAGCCGTCGAGCGCCGGGTCGAACATCGGGCCGAGCCAGTGCAGGACGACCGGTCCGGCGGACTGGCGGAGCAGGTGGCCGTAGATCTCCTGGTAGTCCTCGGGCCCGGTGGCCGTCGCGGCCAGGGCGCGCGAGGCCATCAGGATCGGCTGGGCGCCCGACCCCTCGACCACGGCGAGCTGTTCCTCGTACGCGGCGCGGATGTCGCCGAGGGTGCCGCCGGTGATCTGGTCGGTGCCGACCCCGCAGGCGATGCGCCCGCCGACCGCGCGCGCCTCGGCCGCGCTGCGCCGGATCAGCTCGGCGGCCCCCGCCCAGTCCAGGCCCATCCCGCGCTGCGCGGTGTCCATCGCCTCGGCGACCCCGAGGCCGTGCGCCCACAGATGGCGGCGGAAGGCGAGGGTCGCGTCCCAGTCGACGGCGGCGGGCGAGTCGGGCGAGACGTCCGCGTACGGGTCGGCGACGACATGGGCCGCGGAGAAGACCGTACGGGAGGTGAAGGCCGTACCGGAGGTGGGCCGGAAGGGCTCGGGGCGCGGCTCGTACGTCCGCGAGGCGCCGTCAGGAGAGGGGAGCCGGATGGTCACAGCGTGATCTCCGGTACCGCGACGCGGCGGCCCTCCGCCGCCGACCTCAGCCCCAGCTCGGCGAGCTGGACGCCCCGGGCCCCGGCCAGCAGGTCCCAGCGGTACGGCGCGTCGGCGTACACATGCCGCAGGAACAGCTCCCACTGCGCCTTGAAGCCGTTGTCGAACTCCCCGTTGTCCGGGACCTCCTGCCACTGCTCGCGGAACTTCTCGGTGGCGGGGAGGTCCGGGTTCCAGACCGGCTTGGGGGTCGTAGCGCGGTGCTGGACCCGGCAGTCGCGCAGGCCCGCCACCGCCGAGCCCTCGGTGCCGTCGACCTGGAACTCGACCAGTTCGTCGCGGTTGACGCGCACCGCCCAGGAGGAGTTGATCTGCGCGATCGCGCCGCCGGCCAGCTCGAAGAGGCCGTACGCGGCGTCGTCGGCCGTCGCGTCGTACGGCTCGCCGCGCTCGTCCCAGCGCCTCGGGATGTGGGTGGCGGTCAGGGCCTGGACGGAGGTGACGCGGCCGAACAGTTCGTGCAGCACGTACTCCCAGTGCGGGAACATGTCGACGACGATGCCGCCGCCGTCCTCGGCGCGGTAGTTCCAGGAGGGGCGCTGGGCGTCCTGCCGGTCGCCCTCGAAGACCCAGTAGCCGAACTCGCCGCGCACGGACAGGATCCGGCCGAAGAAGCCGCCGTCGACGAGCCGCTTCAGCTTCAGCAGGCCCGGCAGGAACAGCTTGTCCTGGACGACGCCGTGCCGGACGCCCTTCTCCCGTGCCAGGCGGGCGAGTTCGAGGGCGCCGTCGAGGCCGGTGGCGGTGGGCTTCTCGGTGTAGATGTGCTTGCCCGCGGCGATCGCCCTCCTGATCGCCCCCTCACGGGCGGCGGTGACCTGCGCGTCGAAGTAGATGTCGACGGACGGGTCGGCGAGCACGGCGTCGAGATCGGTGGAGACGTGCTCCAGGCCGTGCCGTTCGGCGATCTCCCTGAGCGCGTGCTCGCGGCGGCCGAGCAGGATCGGCTCCGGCCACAGCACGGTGCCGTCGCCGAGGCCGAGGCCGCCCTGCTCGCGCAGGGCGAGGATCGAGCGCAGCAGGTGCTGGCGGTGGCCCATGCGCCCGGTCACGCCGTTCATGGCGATGCGCGCCGTCCTCTTCCGTGTCACGTCGGTCCCCTCCGCGGGCCCTCTGCGGGTCCTCTTCCGTGGCGCCGCGCGCCGTGTGGGCACTGCGACAATCGTCATAGCAAGCGCTTTCTACAGGGGAGGAAGCTAGCCTCAGGACGGCGGTCGGCACAAGACCTGTCCGGGTCCCGGGCCCCGTCCGACCGGGAGGCGGCCCGGCGGGACGCGGGAACCGAAGCGCTGTTCAGGCCGTCTACCTGCCCTGACGAGACGACCAGCCGCGCGACCGGAGGACGACGAGATGACCGTGACCCTGGCGGACGTGGCCGCGCGCGCCCAGGTCTCCCCCGCGACGGTGTCGCGGGTGCTGAACGGCAACTACCCGGTGGCGGCGCCGACCCGTGAGCGGGTGCTGCGGGCGGTGGACGAGCTGGACTACGTCCTCAACGGGCCCGCGAGCGCGCTGGCCGCCGCCACGTCCGACCTGGTCGGCATCCTCGTCAACGACATCGCCGACCCCTTCTTCGGGATCATGGCGAGCGCGATCCAGGCGGAGATCGGGGGCACCGGGGGGCGGGCGGGCGGTGAGCGGCTCGCGGTGGTCTGCAACACGGGCGGCTCGCCGGAGCAGGAGCTGAAGTACCTGACGCTGCTGCAACGGCAGCGGGCGGCGGCGGTCGTGCTCACCGGCGGCGCGGTGGTGGACGCGCCGCACGCGGCGGCGGTCGCGGCGAAGCTGCGCAAGCTCGGGGAGGGCGGCACGCGGGTGGTGCTGTGCGGCCGGCCTCCGGTGCCGGACGCCCGGTCGGTCGCGCTCACCTTCGACAACCTCGGCGGGGCGCGGGCGCTGACGGAGCATCTGGTGGGGCTCGGGCATCGGCGGCTCGGGTGCATCGCCGGGCCCGAGGAGCGGTCGACGACCCGGCACCGCCTGGAGGGGCATCGCGCCGCGCTGGCCTCGGCGGGCATCGAGGAGGACCCTCGGTGGACCGTCCACGGCCGGTTCGACCGGCGCTCCGGGTACGAAGGCGCACGTGAACTCCTGCACCGGGACGCGTCGTTGACGGCCCTGGTCACCGCGAACGACTCCGTCGCGGCCGGGGCGTGCGCCGCCCTTCGGGACGCCGGCCTGCGCGTTCCCGAGGACGTGTCCGTCACCGGCTTCGACGACCTCCCGGTGGCCGTGGACATCGTCCCCGGCCTGACGACGGTCCGCCTCCCCCTGACCGAGGCCGGCGCCCGGGCCGGACGCATCGCCATGGGCCGCGAGGAGACACCGGCCGGGGGAATCGGCGAGGTACGGGGGGAACTGGTGGTCAGGGGGTCGACGGGGGTGGCGCGGGGCTGAGGGGGGCGGGGCCGAGGGGGCGGGGGCCGAGGGGCGCGCAGGGCCGAGGGGCGCGGGACTGGGAGGCGCGCGGGACCAGGGGGCGCGGGGAACTGAGGGGGCGGGGGCCGAGAGGCACGCGGAGCCGAGGAACGCGGGACTAGGGGGCACGGAGCCGAGGGGCGCGCGGGACTGGGGGGCGTAAAGACAAGAAGCACGCGCGGAACTGAGGGGGCCGAGAGACGCGCGGGGCCGAGAGACGCGGAGCTGAGAGGCACGGGACTAGGGGGGCGCTGCGCGTCCGAGGAGGGCCGCCGACGGGGCGGAACGGCGGCCCGGGCGCCGGAGGCGCGTGGCGGTGCCGGGTGTTCCGGGACGCCCCGCGGGCCGCACCCCCTCGCCGACCGCGGGAGGCGGAACGGGACGGGCCGGGGCGGTGACGAGCCACGGCTCCTCACCGACCGCAAGAAGCGAGACGGGACGGGCCGGGGCGGTGGAACGAGTGCCGCCGCCCCGGGCCGTCCCCGCTCTCACACCTGCGGCCGGTGTCCTCGCTCCTGGTGCGGGAACGTCTGGTCACCGGCGGGCAGTCGCGGCGCGGGCAGCGTCGCCACCTCCTCCTTCGCCTTCTCCAGCTGCTCCGCCGTGTCGTCGGGCAGCCGGGGCGCGCGCGTGGCGCTCCGGGAGAAGCGGAAGGCGCTGGTGAGGTCGCCGAAGGTGGCGCGCCGCCAGTCGCTCACGTTCGGCTCCTCGACCCCGGTGAAGCTCTCCAGGAACTGGAGGGCCGAGGTGTGGTCGAACGCCTCGGTGGCGACCCAGCCGCCCACGGTCCAGGGGGAGATGATGATGGCGGGGACCCGGAAGCCGCCGCCGATCGGGAGGCCGCCGATGAACTCGTCCTCGGTCCCGGCGGGCGGGGTGGGCGGGACGACGTGGTCGAACAGGCCGTCGTTCTCGTCGTAGTTGAGGATGAAGGCCGTCTTGCGCCACACCTTCGGGTTGGCGGCGATGGCCTCGATCTTCGACGCCACGAAGTCCGCGCCGGCGGCGGGCAGATAGTCCGGGTGCTCCGACTGGTAGCTGGTCGGCATGATCCAGCTCACTGCCGGCAGCCGGTCGTTGCGGGCGTCGTCCTCGAAGGTGCCCTCGGGCTGCGGCCGTACCCCGCGCTCATAGAGGTCGGAGCCGGGCTGGGCGTTCTTGAACGTGGCGAACTGCTCCAGCAGGTTGCAGCCGTAGTCGTCGTCCTGCTGGTAGACCTTCCAGCTGACCCCGGCCGCCTGGAGCCGCTCGGCGTACGTCGTCCAGCGGTACGGCGTCGGGGCCGTGTTGCTGATGATCGGGCCGCCCTGGGTGCCGCCCGGGTCGATCGAACCCGTCATCCACATCAGGCGGTTGGGCCAGGTGGGGCCGAGGACCGAGCAGAAGTAGTTGTCGCAGACGGTGAAGGTCTCCGCGAGCGCGAACTGGAACGGGATGTCCTCGCGCGTGTAGTACCCCATGACATAGGGGCCGTTGACACCGTCGGCCTTGCGGTGGGCGGGCAGCCACTGGTCCATCTTGCCGCCGTTCCACGCCTGGTGCTGCACGGACCAGGCATGGCTGGTGGACGGGATGGCCTGGGCGCTGGACTTGTGGGTGTCGAGGTGGAAGGGCAGCAGGTAGCCCTTCGGGTTCTCGGCGTCCGGCTGGTAGAAGACGCTGCGCCCGGTGTCGAGCCGCCGCGCGCGCGGGTCGGCGAAGCCGCGTACACCGGAGAGCGTGCCGAAGTAGTGGTCGAAGGACCGGTTCTCCTGCATCAGCAGGACGACGTGCTCGATGTCGCGCAGGGAGCCGTGCCGGGGCGGTTCGGCGGCCACCGCCTTCTGTACGCTCGGCGGGAGGAGGGAGAGGGCGGCCGCGCCGCCCACCGCGCCGGCAGCCGAACCCAGGAGTCTGCGTCGCGTCAACTCTGCCATGAATTGCCCTTCTTGAGGGTTCTCGTGGACCAGACCAGCAGACACTCTCTACCCATGCCGATCGGCGCGGCAGAGCTCGGTGGTGAAAACGCGGCCAACACCTGGGGTCCCTTTAAGGAAGTCATGACATTGCGGCCTATGCCGAGACGAGGCGGTACCTGCCGTATCGAGTAAGGTCCCGGGCCATGAAGCTGGCGTTCTCCACTCTCGGTGTCCCCGGCCTGCCCGTCCCGGACGTCCTGGCGCTCGCGGCCGAGCACGGCTACCACGGAGTCGAACTGCGCGCCCACCCCGAGGAACCGGTCCGCCCCGGCCTCTCCCCCGCCGAACGCGCGGATACCGCCGCCCAGTTCAGGAGTGCGGGCATCGAACCGCTGTGCGTAGCCGGGTACGCGCGGATCGCCGCGCCCGGTGACGACGCGGCCGTGCTCGGCGAGCTGCGGGAGCTGCTCCGGCTCGCCCATGATCTCGGCGCGCCCTTCGTCCGCGTCTTCCCCGGCGGGGAGGGGGGCGGTGAGGAGGCCGACGCGATCGCCGCCCGGCGGCTCGGGACCGCCGCCGAGGACGCGTCCGCGCTCGGGGTGCGGATCCTGCTGGAGACCCATGACTCGCACCGCACCGGCGCCGACGCCATCCGGGTGCTGGGCCCGGTGGGGCATCGGCAGGTGGGCGCGCTGTGGGATGTGATGCACACCTGGCTGGGCGGCGAGCAGCCCGCGCAGACGTATGCGGCGCTCGCCCCGCAGCTGGGATATGTGCAGGTCAAGGACATCGCCTCGGCCGAGGACACCACCCCGCTGCCGCTCGGCGCGGGCGTGCTGCCGCTCACCGAGTGCGTGGAGGTGCTCAGCCGGGGCGGCTGGGACGGCTGGCTGTGCTGGGAGTACGAGAAGCGGTGGTACGAGCAGGCCGCCCCGCTGCCCGGCCTGCTCGCCGCGGGCCGCGATCACCTCGTACGCCTGCTCGGCGAGGCGGCGTGACCCGGCGGCCCTCTGCCCGCCCTCATGCGTCAGGCCGCCCTCATGCGTCAGGCCGCCCTCATGCGTCAGACCGCGCTCATACGTCAGACCGCGCTAGTACGTCAGACCGTGGCCGATCGGGTACAGGATCTTCGTCGGGTCGTCGGCCCGCTGCACCGGCACCGGGAGCTTGCCGCGCGGCTTGACGTGGCCCGCGATCACCCGTGCGGCGGCCCGGAGTTCGACGTCGGTCCAGCAGTACGACGCCAGGAAGGCCCGCACCGACGGGAGTTGGGCGACGTCGTACGGATTGCGCACGGCGAGCGCCACCACCGGCTTGCCGGTCGCCGACAGGCGTTCCACGAGGGTGCGTTGGGAGCTGTCCGCGCTCACGTTGTAGGTGGCGACCACCACCGCGTCCGCGTCCCGGGCGGCGGCCACCGCCTTGTCGATGGCCGCCGCGGAGGGGTCCGTACCGGTCGGCAGCGCGGTGGCGGTGAAGCCCGCCTCCGTGAGGGCGGCGGCCAGGACGCCCGTCGGCGGGCCCGTCGTACCGGACGGGGAGTCCGGGTCGGCGCCGACCACCAGGAGGCGGGGCTGCCGGTGCCGGTCGAGGGGCAGGATCGCGCCCTCGTTGACCAGCAGCGTCGTCGTGCGCTCGGCGATCCGGTCGGCCGCGGCCAGATGGGACTTGGCGCCGACCAGGCGGTCCACGCCCCTGCGGTCCACGAAGGCCCTGCCGAACAGGCCCAGCCGGGACTTCATCCGCATGATGCGCAGGATCGATTCGTCGAGGCGGGCCTCGGTCAGCTCGCCGTCCTGGACGGCCTTCAGGACCGCGTTCCAGGCCGTGTCGATGGACGGCGGGTTGAGCAGCTGGTCCACGCCGGCCTTCAGCGCGAGCACCGGCACCCGGTCGTCGCCGTACTTGGTGCGCACGCCCTCCATGCCGAGGGAGTCGGTGATCACCACGCCGTCGTAGCCGAGTTCACCGCGCAGGATGCCGGTGAGGATGGGCTCGGAGAGGGTGGCCGGGTCGCCGGACTCGTCCAGGGCCGGGAACTGGATGTGCGCGGTCATGATCGAGTCGATGCCCGCCGCGATCGCCGACCGGAACGGCACCGCGTCCAGCTTCTCCCACAGCTCCCGGCTGTGCGTGATCACCGGGAAGCCGTAGTGGCTGTCGACGGCGGTGTCCCCGTGCCCCGGGAAGTGCTTGGCGGTGGCGGCGACCCGGGCGGACCGGTAGCCCTCCGCCTCGGCCGCGACCAGCTCCGCGACCGCCGCCGGGTCGGCGCCGAAGGAGCGCACCCCGATCACCGGGTTGGCCGGGTTGACGTTCACATCGGCGTCGGGCGAGTAGTCCTGGTTGATGCCGAGGGCGCGCAGTTCGGTGCCGGAGATCCGGCCGAGGGTGCGCGCGTCGGCCACGGACCCGCCCGCCCCGACAGCCATGGCGCCGGGAAGGAGCGCGGCGGGCTCGCCCACCCGGCACACCGCGCCGTGCTCCTGGTCGGTGGCGATCAGCATCGGCAGGCCGCGCGGCTGGTCCAGGGAGGCCTTCTGGATGCCGTTGGACAGGTCCGCGATCTGGTGCGGGTCCTGGGTGTTGTGGGCCCAGGTGAAGTAGATGATCCCGCCGACCCGGTACTTCTGGATCAGCTCGGCCGCGGTGCGCACGCCCAGCTCATCGAGGTTGGCGTCGATGTCGGCCTGGTCGGGGGAGGTGGCGGAGGCGCCGTAGACCCGCATCACGAAGAGCTGGCCGACCTTCTCCTGAAGCGACATCCTGGAGATCAGGGCCTTGAGGCGGCGCTCGTCGGGGGTGGCGGCGCGGGCGGTGGCGGGCACGGTCAGCGCGGCGGTGATCCCGGCCCCCGCGGCGAGGACGGTACGCCGGGACAGCCGGGCCCGGCCGCCCCCGCCCCCGGTGTTTCCTGTGCCTCTCTTGCTGGTGTCGCTTCCCGTGCTGGTGTCGGGCACGTGCGCTCCTTCCCAGAGGAGAACTGCTGAAGGAAACTTCCAAGGAGTCACCAATATCCGGGAAGTTTCTTTCCGTCAAGGGAACGCACAGCGGCCAGCGTGTCGGCGCGGGCGGCGGTTCAGCAGAGGATCCAGCCCGAGCTGATGCCGTTCTGGCCGACCGTGCCGCGGATCCAGACGCAGCGGTGCCCGGCGTGCACGGTCACCGGCCCGGCGTGGTGCAGAAAGCGGCCGGTGTCCTTGGCCGGGCGGCTGCCGCGGGCCTGGACGCTGACCGACATCGCGCGGACGACGCCGGGGCTGCGGGCGAGGGTCATGGCGCAGACGTAGTCGCCCTGCCGGTAGACGCGGGTGACGCCGGAGGCGAAGGAGAGGGTTCTGACCTGCTCCCCCGCGCAGCCGCCGGGCGCGGCCTGCGCGGTGCCCGAGGCCGCGAAGGCCAGCAGTCCGGCCGCGGCCAGCAGGGCCGGGCCGAGCGTGAGACGCCGGCGTATCGCACCCTTTTCCACGTGTTCGTCCTCCCCGAAGCGCGTCCAGGCCGTCCCCCGGCGGCCGTACGCATGTACGACGCAGGGGGTATGCCGGATGGTTGCACGATCGTCATCCGCGCGGATCAGCGGACCGCGCCCACCGGCTCCTCCGGCTCGGAGCGCCCGGCGAAGGTCCGCCACAGCTCGGCGTACCGGCCGCCGAGGGCGAGCAGTTCCTCGTGGGTGCCGTCCTCGGCGACCCGGCCGTGGTCCATGACCACCACCCGGTCGGCGCGGGCGGCGGTGGTCAGCCGGTGGGCGACCACCAGCGTGGTACGACGGCCCGCCAGCCGGTCGGTCGCCAGGTTGACCTGGGCCTCCGTGGCCAGGTCGAGGGCGGCCGTGGCCTCGTCCAGGAGCAGGATGTCCGGGTCGACCAGTTCGGCGCGGGCGAGGGCGATCAGCTGGCGCTGGCCGGCCGAGAGGTTGCGGCCGCGCTCGGCGACCTCGTGCAGATAGCCGCCGTCGAGAGTGGCGATCATCTCGTGCGCGCCGACCGCCCGCGCGGCCGCCTCCACCTCGGCGTCGGTGGCGTCGGGGCGGCCGTAGGCGATGGCGTCCCGGACGGTGCCCGGGAACAGGTACGCCTCCTGCGGCACGACGCCGAGCCGGTGCCGGTAGGCGGTCAGGTCCAGGTCGCGCAGATCGGTGCCGTCGACGGTGACCCGCCCGGCCGTCGGGTCGTAGAACCGGGCCACCAGCTTGACCAGCGTGGACTTTCCGGCGCCGGTCTCGCCGACGAAGGCGACCGTCTGGCCGGCGGGGATCGTCAGCTCGACGTCGGCGAGGGCGGCCTCGTCGTCGCCGTACGCGAAGCGCACGCCCTCGAAGGCGATGTCGCCGCGCAGCGCGGTGACGCCGAGCGGCTGCTCCGCCTCCTTCGTGGACGTGGGCTCGCGCAGCAGTTCCTGGATGCGGCCGAGGGAGACGGTGGCCTGCTGGTAGCCGTCGAAGACCTGGGACAGCTGCTGCACGGGGGCGAAGAAGAGATCGATGTAGAGGAGGTAGGCGACCAGGGCGCCGGTGGTGAGGGTGGCGGCCTCTACCCGGCCCGCGCCCGCGATCAGCACGGCGGCCGCGGCGAGGGAGGACAGCAGCTGTACGAACGGGAAGTAGATCGATATCAGCCACTGGCCGCGCAGCCGGGCGGCGCGGTAGCCGTCGCTGCGCCCGGCGAACCGCCGCCCGCCGTCCTGCTCGCGGCGAAACGCCTGCACGATCCGCAGCCCGGACACCGACTCCTGGAGGTCGGCGTTGACCGACGAGACGCGCTCACGGGCCAGTTCGTACGCCTTCACGCTGGCCCGGCGGAAGAAGAAGGTGGCGATGATCAGCGGGGGCAGCGTGGTGAAGACGACCAGGGCGAGCTGTACGTCGATCACCAGCAGGACGCCCATGATGCCGAAGAAGGTGACGACCGAGACGAACGCGGTGACCAGGCCGGTCTGCAGAAACGTGCTCAGCGCGTCGACGTCGGTGGTCATGCGGGTCATCACCCGGCCGGTCAGCTCGCGCTCGTAGTAGTCGAGGCCGAGCCGCTGGAGGTGCGCGAAGATCTTGAGCCGGAGCGTGTAGAGGACGCGTTCGCCGGTACGGCCGGTCATCCGGGTCTCGCCGATCTGCGCGGCCCACTGCACCGCCACCACCAGCAGGGCGAGCAGCGAGGCCGACCAGACGGCGCCGATGGCCAGCTTGCTGACGCCCGCGTCGATGCCGTGCCGGATCAGCACCGGCAGCACCAGGCTCGCGCCCGCGTCGACGGCGACCAGCGCCAGGCTGATCAGCAGGGGCAGCCCGAAGCCGTGCAGCAGGCGGCGCAGGCCGTAGGAGTCCTCGGGCCGCACCGCCTTGTCCTCGTCGACGCCGGGGGTGTCGGTGGCCGGGGGCAGGGCGTCCACCTGGGCGAGGAGCGCGGGGGTGGCGGGGGTGCCGGCCAGCGCCATGTCCTTCGGCGCGCGGTCGCCGCTCCACAGGCGGGGGGTGACGCCGCGCTCGGCGTCGTACTCGGCGTCCAGTTCGGCGCGCAGGGTGTCGTCCTCGGCCGGCTCGCCGTTCGGCGGTGTGTGGCCGGGCGAGACGCCGCCCAGCTCGTCCGGGTCGGTCAGCAGCCTGCGGTAGAGGGCGGAGCGCCGCTGGAGCTCCTCGTGGGTGCCGAGGTCGGCGAGCCGGCCGCGGTCGAGGACGGCGATGCGGTCGGCGAGGTTCAGGGTGGAGCGGCGGTGGGCGATCAACAAGGTGGTGCGCGCGCCGGCGCTCGTCGAGGGGTGGTGGTCGGGCGAGGGGCTGGCCGTACGGCCCCGCGTGACTTCCCTCAGCGCCTCGTGGATCTCGTGTTCGACGCGGGCGTCCACGGCGGAGGTGGCGTCGTCCAGGACCAGCAGGCGGGGGTCGGTGAGCAGGGCGCGGGCGAGGGCGACGCGCTGGCGCTGGCCGCCGGAGAGGGTGAGGCCGTGCTCGCCGACCTTGGTGTCGTAGCCCTCGGGCAGCTCCCGGATGAAGCGGTCGGCCTGGGCGGCGCGGGCGGCGGCCTCGATCTCGTCCTGGGTGGCGTCGGGACGGCCGTACGCGATGTTGGAACGGACCGTGTCGGAGAAGAGGAACGAGTCCTCCGGGACCAGTCCGATCGCGGCGCGCAGCGAGGAGAGGGTCAGCTCGCGGACGTCGTGGCCGCCGATCAGGACGGCGCCGTGGGTGACGTCGTAGAAGCGCGGCAGGAGCAGGGAGAGGGTGGACTTGCCGGAGCCGGAGGAGCCGACCACGGCCAGCGTCTCACCCTGGCGTATCTCGAAGCTGAGCCCGTCCAGGACCTTGGTGTCGTCGGCGTACCCGAACGACACGTCGTCGAACTCGACGGTCGCGGGCGCGTCGGCGGGCAGCTCCCGGGTGCCGTCCTTCATGGTCGGCTCGGTGTCGATCAGCTCCAGGACGCGCTCGGTGCCGGCGCGGGCCTGCTGGCCGACGGTGAGGACCATCGCGAGCATGCGGACCGGGCCGACCAGCTGGGCGAGGTAGGTGGAGAACGCGACGAAGGTGCCCAGCGTGATGTGCCCGCGCACCGCGAGCCAGCCGCCGAGGGCGAGCATGGCGACCTGGCCGAGCGCCGGTACGGCCTGGAGGGCGGGGGTGTACCTGCTGTTCAGGCGGATGGTGCGCAGCCGGCCCGCGAACAGCTTGCGGCCGACCTCGCGCAGCTTGCCGGTCTCCTGCGCCTCCTGCCCGAAGCCCTTGACCACGCGTACGCCGCTCACCGCGCCGTCGACCACACCGGCGACGGCGGCGGCCTGGGCCTGGGCGTACCAGGTGGCGGGGTGCAGCTTGCTGCGGCTGCGCCGGGCGATCCAGCCGAGGGCGGGGGCGACGGCGAGGGCGACGAGGGTCAGCGGCAGCGACAGCCACGCCATGATCACCAGGGAGACCAGGAAGAGCAGCACGTTCCCGATGGTCATCGGGAGCATGAAGAGCAGGCCCTGGATCAGCTGGAGGTCGCTGGTGGCGCGGCCCACGACCTGCCCGGTCGACAGCTCGTCCTGGCGGCGGCCGTCGAGGCGGGTGATCGTGTCGTACATCTCCGTCCGCAGGTCGTGCTGGACGTCGAGGGCGAGCCGGCCGCCGTAGAAGCGGCGGACGTAGGTGGCGGCGTAGACCAGCACCGCGGCGACGGCGAGGGCGCCGGCCCAGGGGGCCATGGAGCGGGTGTGGGCGCCGATCACATCGTCGATGATCACCTTGGTGATCAGGGGGACGACGGCGGTGACGGCCATACCGGCGAGCGAGGAGCCGAGGGCGAGGAGGACGTCCTTGGGGTAGCGCCAGGCGTAGCCCGCGAGTCGCCGTGCCCATGCCCGATGTGGTTCCACGCGGTGCCTCCCGATCGTCGTACTTTTCCGGAAGGCACCAACGCGGGAGCGGGGTGATTTCATCCCGCTGCAACAATCGGCCGTCAGGCGCGTACCCGCAGGTAGTAGAAGCGGGTGACCTGGGCCGGGTTCTGGTTGTCGTCGCTGACCAGGAGGACCTTCAGGCGGCCGGTGTGGTCGCGGCCCGTGATCACCATGCCCTCGATGTTGTCGAGGAGGGGGTTGGGCTGCGGCTGCCTGGCGGTGGCGCCGAGGGAGGGGCAGGCGGCGATGTCGGCGAGCAGCGTCTTCTTGATCAGCCGGACGCCGCTGTGGCCGGTGAGGTTCTCGATGCCGCTGGTGTCCGTGGCGTGGCGCGGGTCGGCCAGGTAGAGGCGGACGGTGTTGCCGACACCGGCGGTGAAGCCGCGCTCCAGGACGAGGAGCCGGCCGTCGGGCGTGGCCTGCACCTCGGGGACGCCGAGCCCGGCGTCGATGCGGTACCCGTACTGCGCGGCCGGCCGGAAGTGGTCGCCCCTGGTCCGGGTCCAGGTCTGGAAGCGGACGAGGTCGGCGCTGTCGCCCGCGATCGGGTCCTCCATGGACGCGAGGAGGGTGTGGCCGCCGGGCAGCAGGGTCAGACCCTCGAAGGTCTGGTTGAAGGTGGCGCGGCCCGCGGGGGCGACGAGGAGGGAGGGCGGTACGGGGAGCCGGTCGAGGATCCTGCCGTCCGGGGAGTAGCGCCGGATGGAGGGCTCGACCTCGGAGGTGACGAGGCGGGTGCCGTCGCGGTCGATGGCGAGGCCCTCGGAGTCGAGGTCGGCGCCGTTCTCGTCCGCGAGGTGGACGGCGGACGTCGGCTGGAGCGTCCGGGCGTCCAGGTCGAACAGCTGGGAGCGGTCCTCCAGGGCGGCGAGCGAGCCGTCGCGGTCCACGGCGAGGGCGGAGAAGTTGCCGACGAAGGTGCCGTTGTACGTCGTCTTGTCGAGCGCGTCGGAGAAGCGGTCGATCGAGACGGTGGACGAACAGGCTTGACCCGCCCGCGAGTTGGAGCCGAGGGTGGCGGGCTGGGCCACGGCGGGCCCGGCGGCGGTCAGCGTGGTGGCGGCCGCCAGGCCGGCGGTGACGGTGGCTATGACATGTCTCAGGCGCATGGTCGATCACCGTAGCGGCGACTCAACTACGCGCGGGAGACTTTGTGTTGACTTCGTGCTGAAAGGTTGTGGCTACGGTGTGGGCGTGGCGACGAACGCCTCGTTCGGCCTGCCGGTGGGGACGTAGCGCGCCGTCCTGGCGGTGGCCGGCACGAGGTCCTTGTGGATGGCCTCGGCGACGTTCTGGATGGTGGTGACGCCGTAGTCCATGGTGCTGTCGTCCTGGGTCAGCACGGACATCATGTAGTCGTGGCCGGCGCCGTCGAAGGTGCCGAGGCTGTGTACGCGCCAGCCGTGCGTGGAGCGCTGGAGCCAGCCGTTCTTGACGTGCACGGAGACGGTGGACGGGGCGCCAGCGGGCGTTCCCCACCGCTGGTCGTCCTCGACGCTTCCCATCAACTGCTGGATGTAGGCGCGTGAGTTGTCGCTGAGCACGCTGTTCTTGGCGGTGATCAGCTGGAGCAGCTTCTGCTCGTCGGCGACGTTCTCCTGGGTCAGGCCCCAGTAACCGCCCGAGCCCGGCACGGTCCTGGTCATCTTGGCGGCGGCCAGGAAGCCCTTGATCTTCGTCAGGCCCAGCTGCTTCCACAGCGTGCTGGTGGCGTCGTTGTCCGACTCGGTGATCATCGCGGTGGCGAGCGCGTCCTCGGTGCTCGTCAGGTACCGGTTGTGCTTCTTGGCGTCCCACAGCAGGGTGGCGAGCACGGTGACCTTGACGGTGCTGGCCGAGTCGTACGCGGTGGTGCCGCGCAGGGTGCAGGTGGTCTTGGTGCTGCGGTCGTACAGGCCGATGGCGACGGTGCTCTTGCGGTTGGCGAGCGCCGCGGTGATGTCCTTGGTCAGCTCGGCGGCGAGACCGGCCTTGCCCGACGTGCAGCTCACGGCGGGCGTCGTCGCGGCGGCCGGGGTGGCGGCCGCGAGGGTGGGTATGAGCAGCGCGGCACCGAGCACCGCGGCCGACGCCTGGGCGCGCCGGCTGAGGCGATGGATCATCGAGGGTCCCCCTGGGAACGACGTGTGGACGCACCCCTGCTGGGCGCGTACGACCCTTTGACTCGCAGGGGTGGTCGGAAGTTGTACACATGTTCCCAGGGCGGGTGTCCGGAGCGGGCCGGGGCCCCCGGTGCTACCGGCTCGGCGGCTCACGCCTCGAAGTCGTACTCCAGGACGTACGCGGCGGAGTCGAGGACCATCTCGTTCACCTCGACCACCCGGCCCTCCGCGTCGAAGGCCGTGCGGGCGAGCTGGATCACGGGGACGCCGGGCGGCAGGGAGAGCCTGTCGCTCTCGCCCTGGCTCGGCATCCGGGAACGGAGTTCCTCGCGGAAGCGGGCGGGGGCGTGGCCGAGGTCGGCGAGGCGGGCGTAGACGCCGCCGGGGCCCGTGTCCGGCTGGGTGATCGGGGAGTTCGCGACGAGGTCGGCCGGCAGGTAGGACGTGGACAGCAGGACCGGTTTGCCGTCGAGCACGAAGCGACGGCGGCGGACGCAGAGGTCCGTGGCCTCGTCCAGGCCCATGACCCCGGCGACGGCATCCGGCGCGGGCTCGTGCGTCACCTCGACGGAGTCGACGGTGAGTTCCCGCCCCTCCGCATCCGCCGCCCAGACGGACCGACCCTCACCCCACCCCGCCCGCGCGAGCCGCTCGATACCGCGTCGCCGGATCGGCCGGAAGTCACTGGTCGGCGAGGTCCGTTGCCCGCCCTGACCGTTCACACGACTCACCCCGCATGTGCCCATGACCGGTGCTGACCACACGACGATACGGCGCGGGCCGTGGACAAGGCCCAAGCTGTAGACAATGTTGTGTGACCGTTTTCTACCGCTCCAAGTGCGGGGCCGAGCTCACCGGGGATCTGGTGGCTCTGCCCGCCGTCCCGGATGTCGGGGACCCGGACGCCGGGCGGGACAAGGAGAGCGGACGGGCTCGGTCCACGGTTCCTCGTGGGTGCCATGCCATCGACCCGGATCCGTGGGGCGCGCCCTTCGTTCCCGTCGAGGAGCCCCGGCCGGAAGCCCACAGCTCAGGGCGGGAGTTGATACGGCCCCACGACTGGCAGACCGTCTCCGCCGGGCGGCGGGACAGTGTCGTCGTGCACCCGGAGGACGCGCTGCCCCGGCTCACCCCCTTCACGTGCGGGGACAACTGGGCGGGGTGTTGCGGACCCTCGGGTGCGAACGGCCCCAATCTGGCCTGTGCCTGTGGCTCGCGGCTCGCCACCTGGGCCGCCGATTGCATGGGGCCCAATGAACTCCTCCTCGACCCCGCCCGCGTCTACGCCGGGTGACCGGGGCTCGCTACGCGCCCTGTCCCAGGTGCGTCGGCGCGAACATCCGCAGCATCGCGGGCAGTACGACCACCGAAGGGCCCGGAGTCGACAGGGCCCGGGTCAGGTCGGATTCCAGGGATTCCGGGGTCGTCCGTACCGCCGGGACGCCGAAGGATTCCGACAGGGCCACGTAGTCCGGGCGGGTCAGTTCCGTCGCCGTCGGCGCCGGCTCGCCGAAGGCGTCCGTCATGTATGCGCGCAGGATGCCGTAGCCGCCGTCGTCGACGATCAGCCAGGTGACGGGGAGGTCGTGCTGGCGGGCCGTGGCCAGTTCGGCGATGGAGTAGAGGGCGCCGCCGTCGCCGGAGACCGCGAGGACCGGGTGGGCCGGGTCGGCGACCGCCGCGCCCAGGGCCGCCGGGAAGGCGTAGCCGAGGCCGCCCGAGCCCTGGGAGGAGTGCATCAGGTTCGTGCCCCGGGGGTCGAAGCCGCACCAGGCCCAGTAGGACAGGATCGTCATGTCCCAGAAGGACGGGGAGCGCGCGGGCAGCGCGCGGCGGACGGCGGTCAACAGCGACTGTTCCAGGGTGAGTTCCTGGGAGGCGATGCGGTCCGAGACGCGCGAGAGGAGGGCGCGGACGCGCTCCGGGGCCTGCGGGTCATGGCGTTCCGTCGCCGTTTCCAGCAGCGCCTGGAGCGCCAGGCGGGCGTCCGCGTGGATGCCCAGCGCGGGATGGTTCGACTCCAGCTTCCCGAGGTCCGCCTCGATCTGGACGACCCGGCCGCGCGGCCTGAACGTGTGGTAGTTCGAGGAGAGTTCGCCGAGGCCCGAGCCCACCACCAGCAGGACGTCGGCGTCCTCCAGGAAGTCCGTGGTGTGCCGGTCCTCCAGCCAGGACTGGAGGGACAGCGGGTGCTCCCAGGGGAACGCGCCCTTGCCGCCGTACGTCGTCACCACCGGGGCGTCCAGGAGTTCCGCCAGCCGGCGCAGCTTGCCCGAGGCGTCCGAGCGTACGACGCCGCCGCCCGCGATGATCGCCGGGCGGGCGGCATGGGACAACAACTCCGCCGCGAGCGCGGTCAGTTCGGGGCGGGGCACCAGGTCGTCCGGGGTCGCGTCCATCGCCGTCACCACCGGCAGCGACGCCGGGGCCAGCAGCACGTCCTGCGGGATCTCCACCCACACCGGCCCGTGCGGGGCCGTCAGCGCCGACTTCCACGCCTGAGCGATCGCCGAGGGGATCTGGGACTGGGTGCGGGCCGTGTGCACCGACTTCACCACGCCCCTGAACGACGCGGCCTGGTCGGGGAGTTCATGCAGATACCCGTGGCGCCCGCCGCCCAGACCCGCCGTCGGGACCTGGCTGCTGATCGCGAGGACGGGGGCGCTGGCGGAGGCCGCCTCCTGGAGCGCGGCCAGGGAGGTCAGCGCGCCGGGACCGGTCGACAGCAGCAGCGGGGCGGCCTCGCCGGTGATCCGGCCGTAGGCGTCCGCCGCGAAGCCCGCGTTGTTCTCCACCCGCAGGCCCACATAGCGCAGGGAGGACCTGCGCAGGGCGTCGAACACGCCGAGCGCGTGCTGCCCGGGCAGGCCGAAGACGGTCGTCGCGCCCAGCCCGGCCAGGGTCTCCACGACCAGGTCTCCGCCGTTGCGGCCGGGGGGAGGGTTCAGCGCGGCCTCCCGCTGGGCGGCGGTCGGGCGGAGTACCAGGTCGTGGTCGTGCGTCACGTCGGTTACGCGTCCTTCCGGGCCGCCGCGATCTGGCGGGACATGATGGTGGTCAGCTCGTACGCCGTGTGGGAGGCGGCCACGGACGTGATCTCGGCGTGGTCGTAGGCCGGGGCGACCTCGACCACGTCCGCCGAGACCAGGTTGCAGGACGCCAGTCCGCGCAGGATCTCCAGCAGCTCGCGCGAGGTCATGCCGCCCGCCTCCGGCGTGCCCGTGCCGGGGGCGTGCGCCGGGTCGAGGCAGTCGATGTCGATGGAGATGTACAGCGGGCGGTCGCCGATGCGCTGGCGGAGCTGGTCGGCCACCTCGTCGGCGCCCCGGCGGTAGACGTCCGCCGAGGTGACGATGCCGAAGCCCATCTTCTCGTCGTCGGTGAGGTCCTGCTTGCCGTACAGCGGGCCGCGCGTGCCCACGTGCGAGAGGGCGGAGGTGTCGAGGATGCCCTCCTCCACCGCGCGGCGGAACGGCGTGCCGTGCGTGTACTCGGCGCCGAAGTAGGTGTCCCAGGTGTCCAGGTGGGCGTCGAAGTGCAGCAGCGCGACCGGGCCGTGCTTCTTCGCCACCGAGCGCAGCAGCGGCAGCGCGATGGTGTGGTCACCGCCCAGGGTCATCAGGCGGGCGCCGGTGCCCAGCAGGTCGTCCGCCGCGGCCTCGATCGTGTCGACGGCCTCGTTGATGTTGAACGGGTTCACCGCGATGTCGCCGCCGTCCGCGACCTGCGCGAGCGCGAAGGGGGACGCGTCCTGCGCGGGGTTGTAGGGGCGCAGCAGCCGGGACGCCTCGCGGATCGCGTTGCCGCCGAAGCGGGCGCCGGGCCGGTAGGAGACGCCGGAGTCGAAGGGCACGCCCACCACGGCGACGTCGGCGGTGCCGACCTCGTCCAGGCGGGGCAGCCGGGCGAAGGTCGCGGGGCCGGCGTACCGGGGGACGCGGGAGGAGTCGACGGGGCCGCGGGGCGTCTCGTTGCTGCTCATGGCGTGTTCCTTCTTTCCTGCTTCCTGACTGCCTGGGATCGACACTAGGTGGCCGGGCAGCCACGACGAAGTGTACGTTTTATCCACACAGGGGACCTGGAGTGGAAGAAGTGCACACCATGGCCGACAGCAGGGCCGACACCAGGGCCGATACGAGTCCCACGGCCCCGGCCGTCCCGGCCGCCGCCGTCCCGCCGACCCCGCCGGTCCCCCTCTCCGCCCTTCTCGCCCGCGAGGATCTCGGCCTGCGCCGGCTCGCCGGTCCGACCGGCCCGGACGTCGTCGTCCACTGGGCGCACACCTCCGAGATGGCCGACCCCTTCCCCTACCTCCTCGGCGGCGAGCTGCTCCTCACGGCCGGGGTGCAGTTCCCCGGCGCGCCGTCGCCGGACAGCTTCTTCGACTCCTATGTGGCCCGGGTCGTCGCGGCGGGCGGTGCCGCCCTCGGGTTCGGGCTCGCCCCGGTGCACGACACGGTGCCGGACGCCCTGGTCACCGCCTGCGAGAGCCATGGGCTGCCGCTGCTGGAGGTCCCGCCGGGGACCACCTTCTCGGGCGTGGCCCGCGCGGTGTGGCAGCTGATGGCGCAGGCCCGCCTCGCCGAGCTGCGCCGGGTCACCGAGGCCCAGCAGAGCCTCGCCGCCGCGGCGGCCCGCCCCGACCCGGTGCCGTCCGTGCTGCGCCGGCTCGCCCAGCGGCTCGGCGGGCACGCGGTGCTCTACGGCCCCGACGGCACCGGGATCGCGACGGCCGGCCGGGATCCCGCGCCCGCCGTCACCGAGGCCCTGCGGAACCTGGCCGCGGTGGTCCGCCCGGCCGCCCCGACGAGACCCGCGCCCGCCGCGCCGACCGGGCTCGCGCCCACCGGCCCGACCGGCCCCACGCCCACCGCTCCGACCGGGCCCGCGCCCACCGGCCCGACCGGACAAGCACCCACCGCCCCCGCCCGACCCGCCTCCGCCACCGACACCGCCGACGGCGTCCAGCTGTCCGCCTACGCCCTCGGCTCCGGCGAGGGCTTCGTGCTCGGGGTCGCCGCCGGGCGGCGCGAGGGCGGGGACCACACCATCGCCTCCGTGGGCGCGGTGCTGCTGTCGCTGCTGACCGGGGAGCACCACAGCGGGGCCGGTGCCGCCCGCTCCTCCGCGCTGGTACGGCTGCTGCTCGGGGCCGCGCCGCAGGAGGTCGCGCCACTGCTCGACACGGGCGACGGCACAAGCGGCGGCGAGCGGATCGTCGTCCACGCACGTCCCGAGCGGCAGGCGCCGGACGCCGTGGCCGCCGCCGCCCTCGGCACCGCCCTGGGCTCCCCCCTGGTCGACCTCGACGGGGAGGTCGTACGGGTGCTGGTGCCCGCCGGCCCGGAGCCCGCCCCGGTGCCCGGCTGGACCCTCGGGGTCAGCGCGCCCGCGGGACCCGGCGGGTGGCCGGCCGCCGACGCCCAGGCGGCCCGCGCCCTGGCCCGCGCCCGCGCCACCCGCGTCCCGCTGGTCCGGCACGGCGCCCGCCCCGGCCTGTCCGAACTGGTGCCCGAGGCGGAGGCGGGGGCCAGGGCCCGGGCCCTGCTCGCGCCGCTCGCCGCGCGGCCCGCGCTCGTGGACACCCTGCGCACCTGGCTCTCCCTGCACGGCAGTTGGGACCGCACGGCGGTCGCCCTGGGGGTGCACCGCAACACCGTGCGCCAGCGGATCGCCCGCGGCGCCCTGCTGCTCGGCGCCGACCTGGACGACCCGGACGTACGCATGGAGTTGTGGTTCGCGCTGCGCCACCTGTGAGGCCGCCCGGCCACGGGATCCGGCGTGACGCCCGTCCCAGCGGGCGGAACCCCTGGGACGCCCGCGCCGGGCTGCCCCACAATGGATCCCATGCCGATATCCGGGACACCCAGCCGCGCCCAACTCGTCGACCACCTGGTGAGGACCCGTATCGCGGGGGACGTCGCCACACCCCGCGAGAACAACCTCTCCCACTACCGGCTGCTGGCCAACGGCGACCGCAACTTCTGGCTCGGTCTGGAGCTGGGCGACCGCTGGGCGGACGAGCAGGACGTGCTCGCGGTGATGGCCGAGCGGGTGGGGGTCAACGACGACCCGGAGTACCGGTTCGGCCAGGACACCATCGACCCGGAGCTGACCGTGGACGGCCTGGACCGGCTCGCGGCACGGCTGCGCAAGGCGGCCGAGGGGCGCCAGCGGGTGCTGTTCGCGACCGGTCACCCGGGCGGACTGCTGGATGTGCACCGGGCCACGGCCGCCGCGCTGCGCACCGCCGGCTGCGAGATCGTCGTCATCCCGGACGGGCTCCAGACGGACGAGGGGTACGTCGTGCAGTTCGCGGACGTGGCCGTCCTGGAGCACGGGGCGACGCTGTGGCACACGCACTCCGGCGCGCCGATGCGGGCCATTCTCACCGGACTTGAGCGGGCCGGACGGCCGCTGCCCGACCTGGTGGTCGCCGACCACGGCTGGGCGGGGTACGCCGCGCAGCACGGCCTGGACTCGGTGGGGTACGCGGACTGCAACGACCCCGCGCTGTTCCTCGCGGAGGCGGAGGGCACCCTCCAGGTCGCCGTGCCGCTGGACGACCATGTGGTCAGCCCGCGCCACTACGACCCGATGACCGCGTATCTGCTGGCCGCGGCGGGTCTGACCGGCCTGGAGGGATAGGGCCGGGCGACCCGGTCGACCGGGAACGCCGACCGGCGTGGGAACAAAGGATGTGCGGCCCCGCGCGCGGGGCCGCACATCGTGTCACATCGGGTCGGGACCCGGCTCAGCGACCGTGACCTCCGCCGCCGTGGCCGCCACCACCGTGGCCTCCGCCACCATGGCCGCCACCGTGGCCGCCGCCATGACCGCCGTAGCCGCCATGGCCACCGTAGCCACCGTGGCCGCCATAGCCACCGTGGTCTCCGTGGCCGTAGCCGCCGTAGCCGCCGTAGCCCCAGTCGTCATCGTCGTCGCCCCACCAGCCGCCGTGTCCTCCTCGACCGTGGTCTCCGTGGCCGCCGTGGCCGCCGCCCCAGTCACTGCTGTAGGAGCTGTGAACGTGGGACGGGGTGGCCGAGGCAGTGCCCGCCGCGCCGATCGCGGCTCCGCCTGCCAGCAGCAGACCGGTGGCGGACATCGCGACGAGACGCCGCGTGCGTGTTGCTCGCATGGGAATAACCTTCCATCGTCTCTCGCGGCCCCCGAGCGGGGACCAGGCGAGGTGGATGGCCGCCGCCGCACGGGATGTGACGCGCGGCGCGGTCTTCGGATGTCACCGCGAGATCATGTACGGGCACGGCAGGTCTTTACGGTCGACACCTGCGGCCCACCCGGACGCTGGCGCGCCGTCAGGTGCCGCGGCTGAGGTCAGAGGTGTCCCGCAACCTCGCCGGCCGCTCATACCGTGCATTCGCGGCTTTCACTCATTGAGCCTAGTACCCCACCCGTCACTTGGCACCTCAGGAAACCAGTTCGTCGTCCGGCTGGCGCGGCACCCGGACGACGCCCTCCTGGATGACGGTGACGGCCAGCCGTCCGTCCTGGGTGTATATGCGGGCCTGGCCGAGGCCGCGACCGCCGTGCGCGGACGGCGACTCCTGGTCGTACAGCAGCCATTCGTCGGCGCGGAAGGGGCGGTGGAACCACATCGCGTGGTCCAGGGACGCGCCCACCACGTCGCCGACCGCCCAGCCGCCGCGGCCGTGCGCGAGCAGCACGGAGTCGAGCAGGGTCATGTCGGAGACGTAGGTGGCAAGGACGACGTGCAGCTGGGGGTCACCCCAGACGGAGTCCGGGGCAGGGTTGTCGTCCAGCTTGCCGTTGGTGCGGAACCACACCCGGCTGTGCGGCTCGCGCGGCTCGCCGTAGCGGCCGTACGGCGGCTCGTCCACGTATCTGAGGTCGACCGCCTCGCGCGCCTCCAGGAAGCGTTGCACCACGTCGGGCGCGAGATGGCCGTAGCCGCGCAGCCGCTCGTGGGAGGTCGGCAGGGTCGCCGGGTCGGGCGCCGCCGGCATCGGCACCTGGTGTTCGAGACCCTCCTCGTACGTCTGGAAGGACGCCGAGAGATGGAAGATCGGCTTGCCGTGCTGGACGGCGACCACGCGGCGGGTGGTGAAGGACCGGCCGTCGCGGATGCGGTCGACGGTGTAGACGATGGGCGCGCCGGGGTCGCCGGGGCGCAGGAAGTACGCGTGCAGGGAGTGGGCGGGACGGTCCGCGGGGACCGTGCGCCCGGCGGCGACCAGTGCCTGCGCCGCGACCTGCCCGCCGAAGACGCGGGGGACGACGGCGGAGCGGGACCGGCCGCGGAAGATGTCCTCCTCGATCTGTTCGAGGTCGAGCAGATCGAGGAGGTCCTGGAGTGCCTGGCTCATGACGAGTAGGTGTACCGGCCAGTGATGGCGGAGGCCTTACAGGCCCATGTCCTTGGCGATGATCGTCTTCATGATCTCGCTGGTGCCGCCGTAGATGCGGTTGACCCGGTTGTCCGCGTACAGGCGGGCGATCGGGTACTCGTTCATGTACCCGTAGCCGCCGTGCAGCTGGAGGCAGCGGTCGATGACGCGGTGCGCGACCTCGGTGCAGAACAGCTTGGCGGAGGCGGCCTCGGCGGGGGTCAGCTCGCCGGCGTCCAGGGCCTCGGTCGCGCGGTCGGCGACGGCCTCGGCGGCGTCCACCTCGGCCTGGCAGGCGGCCAGCTCGAACTTGGTGTTCTGGAAGTGGGCGACCGGCTTGCCGAAGACGGTGCGCTCCTGCACGTACTGCTTGGCGAACCGGACGGCAGCCTTGGCCTGCGCGTAGGCGCCGAAGGCGATGCCCCAGCGCTCGGAGGCCAGGTTGTGGCCGAGGTAGGAGAAGCCCTTGTTCTCCTCGCCCAGCAGGTCCTCGACGGGGACCTTGACGTCCACGAAGGCCAGCTCGGCGGTGTCGGAGGTCTTCAGGCCGAGCTTGTCCAGCTTGCGGCCGACGGAGTAGCCCTCGGACCTGGTGTCCACCGCGAACAGGGAGATGCCGTGGCGGCGGTCCTCGGCGGTGGGCGCGGCGGTGCGGGCGCACACGATCACGCGGTCGGCGTGCACACCGCCGGTGATGAAGGTCTTGGCGCCGTTGAGGACGTAGTGGGTGCCGTCCTCGCTGAGCTTGGCGGTGGACTTCATGCCCGCGAGGTCGGAACCGGTGCCCGGCTCCGTCATCGCGATGGCCCACATCTCCTCGCCGGAGACGAACTTCGGCAGGTAGCGCTTCTTCTGCTCGTCCGTGGCCAGCATCTTGATGTACGGCAGGGCGAGCAGCACGTGCACGCCGGAGCCGCCGAACTGGACGCCCGCGCGGGCGGTCTCCTCGTAGAGGACGGCCTCGAACTTGTGGCTGTCCAGGCCCGCGCCGCCGAACTCCTCGGGGACGTTGATGCCGAAGATGCCCAGCTCACCGAGCTTGTAGTAGAAGTCGCGGGGCGCCTGGCCCGCCGCGAACCACTCGTCGTACACCGGTACGACCTCGGCCTCGATGAAGGCGCGCAGGGTCTCCCGGAACGCCTCGTGATCCTCGTTGAACACCGTACGGCGCACGCCGTCCACCTCCACGTACCTCGGGCATGCCGGAAAGGGGGCATGTCTAAGCGCTTGCTCAGATTCGAAGATACCGGCGGGTACGGGGGGCGTCCAGGGTGAGTTGCGCCACGAGGCAGGCGACGCTCGGTCAGTTGCCCGCTTTGCCGTAGCGCCGGAAGGCGGACGTCTCGACCGTCCAGGACCCGAAGGGCACGGAGTCGCCGTAGATGTACGAGTCCTTGCGCATGTAGCGGCCCTTGCACGGGTCGGAGTGGACCTCGATGGTGCCGGTGCGGGGGTCCACGATCAGGTAGTGCGCGATACCCATGGCGGGGTAGTCGGCCAGCTTCTCGATGTAGTCGTTGGTGGGCTCGATGTAGTCGTCGGTGGGGTTGGAGGGGGAGACGATCTCCACCACGGCGAGGACCTGGGTCGCGTCGACGGCCACCCCCTCCTCGTCGAGGAGGCCAAAGGGCATGACCACTGCGTCAGGAAAGCGCATACGGCCGAGCGCCGGGTGTTCGATCTCAGGGCCCGTTGCGCAGACGCAACCCGGATGAGTGACGGGAACTTGCTGGTTGAGCTGTTCGCGGATGCGGTGGACCGTGCCCTCGTGCCGCTTCGACGGGCACATCATGGCCAGTATCGGGCCCGACGGTCCGATCTCGACGCTCCAGGCCCCTTCGAGCTGCTCCGCGTAGGCACCCAGCTCCTCGGCGATCGCGCGCATCTTCGCGTACTCCATGACCCGATCCTAGTGGCCCACGTCACTCCCCCGCCGCCGCGAACGCCCCCCTCGCCATCCGGTGCAGCAGCTCCGATGTCGCGCCCCGGCCGGGGAGGGTGCCCGCGCGGCCCAGGTGGGGGGTGGAGTTGAGGAGGCCGAAGACGGAGTGGACGGCGGAGCGGGCGGTGGGTTCGGTCAGTGCCGGGTAGACCTCGCGGACCACGCCCACCCAGAGCTCGACGTACTGCCGCTGGAGCTGGCGCACCAGCTTGCGGTCGCTGTCGCGCAGCCGGTCCAGCTCGCGGTCGTGCAGGGTGATCAGCGGCCGGTCGTCCAGGGCGAAGTCGATGTGGCCCTCGATCAGGGAGTCCAGGACCGCGGTGGCGCGGGCGTCCCCGTCGGCCTCCGCGAGCCGCCGCCTGGCGCCGGTGAGCAGCTGGCCGCTGATGCCCACCAGCAGCTCGGCGAGCATCGCGTCCTTGCCCGGGAAGTGCCGGTAGAGGCCGGGGCCGCTGATGCCGACGGCCGCCCCTATCTCGTCCACGCCGACGCCATGGAAGCCGCGCTCGGCGAAGAGGCGGGCGGCCTCCTTGAGGATCTGCTCGCGGCGGGTGGGGGCGTCGGTTCTGGCCATGAGGACAATTCTAGACAGCGAGGTTAGCGGTCGTTAACCTGAAGGAAATGGTTAACGCTCATTAACCGGTTCGAGCGCCGGGTGAGGGGACCGCAGGATGCAGGAGGCACCGGAGCTCCGGAGCGCGGCAGAGCCCGCGTCGGAGGCCTGGCGGGCCAATGAACAGGCCCATCTCGCGCTCGTCGAGGAGCTGCGCGGCAAGCTCGCCGCGGCGGCGCTCGGCGGCGGGGAGCGGGCGCGGGCCCGGCACACCGCGCGCGGCAAGCTGCTGCCGAGGGACAGGGTCGACACACTCCTCGATCCGGGCTCACCGTTCCTGGAGCTGGCCCCGCTCGCGGCCGACGGGCTGTACGACGGGCAGGCGCCGGCCGCCGGCGTGATCGCCGGGATCGGCCGGGTCAGCGGGCGCGAGTGCGTGATCGTCGCCAACGACGCGACCGTCAAGGGCGGCACCTACTACCCGATGACGGTGAAGAAGCACCTGCGCGCCCAGGAGGTGGCCCTCGACAACCGGCTGCCCTGCGTCTACCTGGTCGACTCCGGGGGCGCCTTCCTGCCGATGCAGGACGAGGTCTTCCCGGACCGCGAGCACTTCGGCCGGATCTTCTACAACCAGGCCCGGATGTCCGGCGCGGGCATCCCGCAGATCGCGGCCGTCCTCGGCTCCTGCACGGCGGGCGGCGCGTACGTCCCGGCGATGAGCGACGAGGCGGTCATCGTCCGCAACCAGGGCACCATCTTCCTGGGCGGCCCCCCGCTGGTGAAGGCGGCCACCGGCGAGGTGGTCACGGCGGAGGAGCTGGGCGGCGGCGAGGTCCACTCCCGGATCTCCGGCGTCACCGACCACCTCGCGGAGGACGACGCGCACGCCCTGCGCATCGTGCGGAACATCGTCGCCACCCTCCCGGCCCGGCAGCCGCTGCCCTGGGAGGTCACCGCGGCCGTCGAGCCGAAGATCGACCCGGCCGGGCTGTACGGCGCGGTGCCGGTGGACTCCCGCACGCCGTACGACGTGCGCGAGGTCATCGCCCGCGTGGTCGACGGCTCCCGGTTCGCCGAGTTCAAGAGCGAGTACGGCCAGACGCTGATCACCGGTTTCGCGCGCGTCCACGGCCACCCGGTCGGGATCGTCGCCAACAACGGCATCCTGTTCGCCGAGTCCGCGCAGAAGGGCGCGCACTTCATCGAGCTGTGCGACCAGCGCGGCATCCCGCTGGTGTTCCTCCAGAACATCTCCGGCTTCATGGTCGGCAAGGACTACGAGGCGGGCGGCATCGCCAAGCACGGCGCCAAGATGGTGACCGCGGTGGCCTGCACCCGGGTGCCCAAGCTGACGGTCGTGGTCGGCGGTTCGTACGGCGCGGGCAACTACTCGATGTGCGGCCGGGCCTACTCCCCCCGCTTCCTGTGGATGTGGCCCAACGCCAAGATCTCCGTCATGGGCGGCGAGCAGGCCGCCAGCGTCCTCGCCACGGTCAAGCGCGACCAGCTGGAGGGCCGCGGCGAGACCTGGTCCGCCGAGGACGAGGAGACGTTCAAGGCGCCGATCCGCGCGCAGTACGAGACCCAGGGCAACGCCTACTACGCGACGGCCCGGCTGTGGGACGACGGCGTGATCGACCCGATGGACACCCGTCAGGTGCTCGGACTCGCCCTGACGGCCTGCGCCAACGCGCCACTGGGAGAGCCCCAGTTCGGCGTCTTCCGGATGTGAGGAGGGGAATCGTGTTCGACACAGTGCTGGTCGCCAACCGGGGCGAGATCGCGGTACGGGTCATCCGTACGCTCCGCGAGCTGGGCGTGCGCTCGGTGGCGGTCTTCTCCGACGCCGACGCGGGAGCGCGGCACGTCCGGGAGGCCGACACGGCGGTACGGATCGGCCCGGCGCCCGCGGCCGAGAGCTATCTGTCGGCGGAGCGGCTGCTGGCGGCCGCGGCCCGCACCGGCGCGCAGGCCGTCCACCCGGGCTACGGCTTCCTCGCCGAGAACGCCGCCTTCGCGCGCGCCTGCGAGGAGGCGGGCCTGGTCTTCATCGGCCCCTCGGCCGACGCCATCGCGCTGATGGGCGACAAGATCCGCGCCAAGGAGACCGTGGCGGCCGCCGGCGTGCCGGTGGTCCCCGGCGGCCGCGACCCCGAACTCGCCGACGCCGCCCGCACATTGGGCCCGCCGGTGCTGCTGAAGCCGTCGGCCGGCGGTGGCGGCAAGGGCATGCGCCTGGTGCGGGACCTCGCCGTCCTGGACGAGGAGATCGCCGCCGCCCGCCGCGAGGCCCGCGCCTCCTTCGGCGACGACACCCTGCTGGTGGAGCGGTGGATCGACCGCCCCCGGCACATCGAGATCCAGGTGCTGGCCGACGGCCACGGCCATGTGGTGCACCTCGGCGAGCGCGAGTGCTCGCTCCAGCGCCGCCACCAGAAGATCATCGAGGAGGCGCCGAGCGTCCTGCTGGACGAGGCCACGCGCGCGGCGATGGGCGAGGCGGCCGTGCAGGCGGCCCGCTCCTGCGGCTACCGGGGCGCGGGCACAGTGGAGTTCATCGTGCCGGGCAGCGACCCCTCCCAGTACTACTTCATGGAGATGAACACCCGGCTCCAGGTCGAACACCCCGTCACGGAGCTGGTGACCGGCCTGGACCTGGTGGAGTGGCAGCTGCGGGTGGCCGCCGGCGAGCCGCTGGGCTTCACCCAGGACGACGTGACGCTGACCGGGCACGCCGTCGAGGCCCGCGTCTGCGCCGAGGACCCCGCGCGCGGCTTCCTCCCCTCCGGCGGCACGGTCCTGCTGCTGGACGAGCCCGGGGGCGACGGCGTGCGCACCGACTCCGGGCTCAGCGAGGGCACCGAGGTCGGCAGCCTGTACGACCCGATGCTCTCCAAGGTGATCGCGTACGGCCCCGACCGCGCGACCGCGCTGCGCAAGCTCCGGGCGGCGCTCGCCGGGACGGTCACGCTGGGCGTGCAGACGAACGCGGGCTTCCTGCGCCGGCTCCTCGGCCACCCGGACGTGGTGGCGGGCGAGCTGGACACCGGCCTGGTGGAGCGGGTCGTGGACGACCTGGTCGGCACGGACGTACCGGAGGAGGTGTACGAGGCGGCGGCGGCCGTACGGCTGGAGGCGCTGAAGCCCGCCGGCGAGGGCTGGACCGACCCGTTCTCGGTGCCGAACGGCTGGCGGCTCGGCGGCACCCCGAAGCCGCCCGCCTTCCACCTGCGGGCCCCGGACCCGGTGACGTACACCCCGCGCGGCACCGCCACCGTCTCCGGCACCACGGTCGCCGTCACCCTCGACGGGCTGCGGCACACCTTCCGGCGCGCCGGTGACTGGATCGGCCGGGACGGCGACGCCTGGCAGGTGCGCGACCACGACCCGGTGGCCGACTCGCTGAACCGGGCGGCGCACGCGGGCGCCGACTCGCTGACCGCGCCGATGCCCGGCACGGTGACCGTCGTCAAGGTCGCCGTCGGGGACGAGGTGACGGCCGGGCAGAGCCTGCTGGTGGTGGAGGCGATGAAGATGGAGCACGTCGTCTCCGCCCCGCACGCGGGCACGGTCGCCGAGCTGGACGTCACGCCGGGCAGCACGGTCGCCATGGACCAGGTGCTGGCCGTCATCGCGCCGAAGGAGGAGACGGAGTGAACGCCGGGCCCCTGCCCATGGTCGTACCGGCCTCGGGCCTGCCCGCCCGGGTGCGGATCCACGAGGTCGGCGCGCGCGACGGGCTGCAGAACGAGAAGGGTGCCGTACCGACCGAGGTGAAGGCGGACTTCATCCGCCGCCTGGCCGAGGCGGGCCTGACGACGATCGAGGCGACGAGCTTCGTGCACCCCAAGTGGGTGCCCCAACTCGCCGACGCGGAGGAGCTGTTCCCGCGGGTGCGCGACCTGCCCGGCATCGAGCTGCCCGTCCTGGTGCCCAACCGGCGCGGCCTGGACCGGGCGCTGGCCCTCGGCGCGGACCGGATCGCGGTGTTCGCCAGCGCCACCGAGTCCTTCGCCGAGGCCAACCTCAACCGCACGGTGGACGAGTCCCTCGCGGTGTTCGAGCCGGTGGTGCGCCAGGCCAAGGACGCGGGCGCCCGGGTGCGCGGCTATGTCTCCATGTGCTTCGGCGACCCGTGGGAGGGCGCCGTCCCGCTGCACCAGGTGGCCCGCGTCTGCACCGCCCTGCGGAACATGGGCTGCGACGAGCTGAGCCTCGGCGACACCATCGGCGTGGCCACCCCCGGACATGTCCAGGAACTCCTGAACCTGCTCAACGAGGAGGGCGTGCCGACCGACGAGATCGGCGTGCACTTCCACGACACCTACGGCCAGGCGCTCGCGAACACCTACGCGGCCCTGGAGCACGGTGTGACGACGGTCGACGCCTCCGCCGGCGGGCTCGGCGGCTGCCCGTACGCCAAGTCCGCCACCGGCAACCTCGCCACCGAGGACCTGGTCTGGATGCTGCACGGACTCGGCATCGAGACCGGCGTCGACCTCGGCCGCCTCACCGCCACGAGCGTGTGGATGGCCGCCCATCTGGACCGGCCGAGCCCCTCCCGTACCGTCCGCGCCCTCTCCCACAAGGACCAGTGATCAGCATGGACCACCGCCTCAGCCCCGAGCTGGAGGAACTCCGCCGTACGGTGGAGGAGTTCGCGCACGATGTCGTGGCGCCGAAGATCGGCGACTTCTACGAGCGGCACGAGTTCCCCTACGAGATCGTCCGCGAGATGGGCCGGATGGGTCTGTTCGGGCTGCCGTTCCCGGAGGAGTACGGCGGCATGGGCGGCGACTACCTGGCGCTCGGCATCGCCCTGGAGGAGCTGGCCCGGGTGGACTCCTCGGTGGCGATCACCCTGGAGGCCGGTGTCTCGCTGGGCGCGATGCCCATCCATCTCTTCGGCACCGAGGAGCAGAAGCGCGAGTGGCTGCCCCGCCTCTGCGCGGGCGAGATCCTCGGCGCCTTCGGCCTGACCGAGCCGGACTGCGGCTCGGACGCGGGCGGCACGCGGACGACGGCCCGTCTCGACCCCGACACCGACGAATGGGTGATCAACGGCACCAAGTGCTTCATCACCAACTCGGGCACGGACATCACCGGGCTGGTCACGGTCACCGCGGTCACCGGCCGCAAGCCCGACGGCAAACCGCTGATCTCCTCGATCATCGTGCCGTCCGGCACCCCGGGCTTCACGGTCGCGGCGCCGTACTCCAAGGTCGGCTGGAACGCCTCGGACACCCGTGAACTCTCCTTCGTGGACGTGCGGGTGCCCGCCGCCAACCTGGTCGGCCAAGAGGGCCGCGGGTACGCCCAGTTCCTGCGCATCCTGGACGAGGGCCGCATCGCCATCGCCGCCCTCGCGACGGGCCTGGCGCAGGGCTGTGTGGACGAGTCGGTGAGGTACGCCAAGGAGCGGCACGCCTTCGGCCGCCCGATCGGCGCCAACCAGGCGATCCAGTTCAAGATCGCCGACATGGAGATGAAGGCGTACACCGCCCGCCTCGCCTGGCGCGACGCCGCCTACCGGCTGGTCGCCGGCGAACCCTTCAAGAAGGAGGCGGCGATGGCCAAGCTGTACTCCTCCACGATCGCGGTCGACAACGCCCGCGAGGCCACCCAGGTCCACGGCGGCTACGGCTTCATGAACGAGTACCCGGTGGCCCGCATGTGGCGCGACTCCAAGATCCTGGAGATCGGCGAGGGCACGAGCGAGGTCCAGCGGATGCTGATCGCACGGGAGTTGGGGCTGGCGGGCTGAGCCTGCCGGGACACCGGCCGAGGGGGCGCGTCCGCCGGGGCGCGTCCCCTGCCGGGAGCCCCGGCCGCCGGGGACCCGCACCACCCCTGGACAGACAAGAAGGTTAGGCTAACCTAAGCCTCGCACTTGTCCGGCGGGCGCTGCGCCCCGTTCGAAAGCGGTCCTCCCCATGTCCCATGCCCGTGCCATCCACCTCTCTCGCCGCGGCCTGCTCGCCGCGGGCGGCGCCGTAGGGCTCGGCGTCGCGCTCGCGGCCTGTGGGGACGACAAGGGCAAAGCGAAGGACTCCGGCAGCGGGTCGACCGCGGCGAAGTCGGGTCCCTGGACGTTCAAGGACGACCGCGGCAAGACCGTGAAGCTCGACAAGGTCCCCGCGAACATCGTCGCCTTCACCGGCGTCGGCGCCGCGCTCTACGACTACGGCGTCCAGGTCAAGGGCGTCTTCGGCCCCACCACGACCACGGGCGGCAAGCCCGACGTCCAGGCCGGCGACATGGACGTCAGCAAGCTGACCGTCCTCGGCAACGCCTGGGGCCAGTTCAACGTCGAGAAGTACGCCGCCCTCTCCCCCGACGTGCTGATCACCACGATGTTCGACGACGCCGGCACCCTCTGGTACGTCCCCGAGCAGTCCGTCAAGCAGATAGCCGAACTCGCCCCCAGCGTCGGCATCTCCGTGTACGACCGCCAGATCACCCAGCCGCTGCAGCGGATGTGGGACCTCGCCGAGTCGCTCGGCGCCGACATGAAGGCCGCCAAGGTCACCGACGCGAAGAAGCGGTTCGAGGCGGCCGCCGCCCGGCTGCGGGCCGCCGCCAAGGCCAAGCCGCACATCAAGGTGATGGCCGGCAGCGCGAGCGACCAGCTCTTCTACGTCTCGGGGACGCATCTGTCCATCGACCTGGAGTACTTCAAGGCCCTCGGCGTGAACTTCGTGGAGCCGCCGGAGAGCGCCAAGAAGCAGGGCGGCGGCTGGTACGAGTCGCTGAGCTGGGAGAACGTCGACAAGTACCAGGCCGACGTCATCATGATGGACGACCGCTCGTCGGCGATCCAGCCCGCGGACATCACCAAGCCGACCTGGAAGAAGCTGCCGGCCGTCAAGGCGGGACAGGTCATCGCCCGCTCCCCCGAGCCGATCCTGTCCTACGACAAGTGCGTACCGCTGCTGACGAGCCTCGCCGAGGCCCTGGAGAAGGCGAAGAAGGTCAGCTAGCAGCAGCCCCCGCCCCCATTCCGACAGGAGCCCCCATGACCACGGCCGCCGTCGAACCCTTCACCCTGTTCTCCCTCCGGGTCGCACGCACCAGAAGGCTCGGGCCCTCCCTGGTGCGGGTCACCTTCGACGGAGCCGATCTGAAGGGCTTCCACTCCGACGGACGCGATCAGTCCCTCTCCCTGTTCCTGCCGCACCCCGGGCAGAAGGAGCCCGTCGTGCCGCGCGACCTGGGAGAGGCGTGGTGGCAGGAGTACCGCGAACTGCCGGAGGACGTACGGGCCGTGATGCGCTCGTACACCCTGCGGGAGCTGCGGCGCGAGCCGGACGAGATCGACATCGACTTCGCCCTGCACGGGGTCGACCCCGGCGCCGCCGCCCCCGCGGGGCCCGCCGCCCAGTGGGCCGCGCGGGCCGTCCCCGGCGACCGGGTGCTGGTCCTCGGGCCCGTGCTCGCCGACAACCGGGCCATCCGGTTCCGGCCGCCCGAGGACACCGACCTCGTGGTGATGTGGGGCGACGAGACCGCCGTACCCGCCGCGACCGCGATCCTCGAATCCCTCCCGGCGGGCACCCGCGTGCGCGCCTGGCTCCAGGTGCCGCACGCCGGTGACATCCAGGACGTGCGCACGGACGCCGACGCGGAGATCACCTGGCTGGTGCGCGGCGAGGGCGCCCCCGAGCCGCTCGCCGCCGTCCAGAGTGCCCGACTCCCCGACACGGCGCACCCGTACGTCTGGATCGCCGGCGAGTCCGGCCAGGTGAAGGCGTTGCGGCGGCACTTCGTCGGGGACCGCGGGGTCGACCGGCGCCGGGTGACCTTCGTCGGGTACTGGCGGCGCGGTCTGACCGAGGAACAGCTCCGGGCGACCGGCGAGTAGTCACCCTCCCCCGTCGCCGCTTCCCCCTCTTCGCCCTTCCCCCCAGCCCTTCGGCACACGTGTGCCTCGACCCAAAGAACTTAGGTTAGGCTAACCTAAGTTCCATCCCCACGGACTTCCCCCCGGAGGACCCCCCATGCGCTCCCACCTGCTCAATGGCCTCACCGCGGAGCACTACCGCCGTTCCGTGACCGAAGGAGTCGAGCGGGTGGCGGCGAAACTCGCCGCCACCGAGCGCCCGTTCACCGGCGTCGCCGTGGACGAACTGTCCCCCCGCGTCGACGCCATCGACCTCGACCGCCCGCTCGGCGACACCGCCGCCGTCCTCGACGAGCTGGAGGACGTGTACCTGAAGGACGCGGTCTACTTCCACCACCCGCGCTACCTCGCCCACCTCAACTGCCCGGTCGTCATCCCGGCCCTGCTCGGCGAGGCCGTGCTCACCGCGGTCAACTCCTCCCTGGACACCTGGGACCAGTCGGCCGGCGGCACGCTCATCGAGCGCAAGCTGATCGACTGGACGACCGCGCGGATCGGCCTCGGCCCCGCCGCCGACGGCGTGTTCACCTCCGGCGGCAGCCAGTCCAACCTCCAGGCGCTGCTGCTGGCCCGCGAGGAGGCCAAGAGCGACGACCTCGCGAAACTGCGGATCTTCGCCTCCGCGGCCGGCCACTTCAGCGTGCAGAAGTCGGCGAAACTGCTCGGGCTCGGCCCCGACGCGGTCGTCACCGTCCCCGTCGACCGCGACAAGCGCATGCAGACCGTCGCGCTCGCCCGTGAGCTGGAGCGCTGCCGCGCCGAGGGCCTGGTGCCCATGGCCGTCGTCGCCACCGCCGGCACCACCGACTTCGGCTCCATCGACCCGCTGCCCGAGATCGCCGAACTCTGCGACCGCCACGGCGCCTGGATGCACGTGGACGCGGCCTACGGCTGCGGACTGCTCACTTCGCGCAAGTACCGGCACCGCATCGACGGCATCGAGCGCGCCGACTCGGTCACCGTCGACTACCACAAGTCCTTCTTCCAGCCGGTGAGTTCGTCCGCCCTGCTGGTGCGCGACACGGCAACGCTGCGGCACGCCACCTACCACGCGGAGTACCTCAACCCGCGCCGGGCGGTGCGCGAGCGCATCCCCAACCAGGTCGACAAGTCCCTCCAGACCACCCGCCGCTTCGACGCCCTCAAGCTGTGGCTGACGCTGCGCGTCATGGGCGCCGACGGCATCGGCGAACTCTTCGACGAGGTCTGCGACCTGGCCGTCCAGGGCTGGCACCTGCTCGCCGCCGACCCGCGCTACGACGTCGTGGTCGAGCCGTCCCTGTCCACCCTGGTCTTCCGCTACATACCGGCCGCCGTCACCGACCCGGCCGAGATCGACCGCGCCAATCTGCACGCCCGCAAGGCCCTGTTCGCCTCCGGCGACGCCGTGGTCGCGGGCACCAAGGTGGACGGCCGCCACTACCTGAAGTTCACCCTGCTCAACCCCGAGACGACGCCGTCCGACATCGCCGCCGTCCTCGATCTCATCGCCGGCCACGCCGAGCAGTACCTGGGAGAGTCCCTTGACCGCGCTTCCTGAATCCAGCCGCATCCACGACCTCGTGGGGATCGGGCTCGGCCCCTTCAACCTCGGCCTCGCCTGCCTGACCGAGCCGATCGCCGAACTGGACGCCGTCTTCCTGGAGTCGAAGCCCGACTTCGAGTGGCACGCCGGGATGTTCCTGGACGGCGCCCACCTCCAGACCCCGTTCATGTCGGACCTGGTCACCCTCGCCGACCCGACCTCGCCGTACTCCTTCCTCAACTACCTGAAGGAGAAGGGCCGGCTGTACTCCTTCTACATCCGCGAGAACTTCTATCCGCTGCGGGTGGAGTACGACGACTACTGCCGCTGGGCCGCCGGCAAGCTGAGCTGCGTCCGCTTCGGCACGACGGTCACCGAGGTGTCGTACGAGGACGACCTCTACGTCGTGCGGACCGCCGCCGGTGACACCCTGCGCGCCCGGCACCTCGTGCTCGGCACGGGCACGGTGCCCTACCTCCCCGAGTCCTGCCGGGACCTGGGCGGTGACCTCCTGCACACCTCCGAGTACATGCACCGCAAGGCGGAGCTGCAGCAGAAGAAGTCCATCACGGTCGTCGGCAGCGGGCAGAGCGCGGCCGAGATCTACTACGAGCTGCTGTCCGAGATCGACGTCCACGGCTACCAGCTCAACTGGGTCACCCGCTCCCCGAGGTTCTTCCCGCTGGAGTACACCAAGCTGACCCTGGAGATGACCTCCCCGGACTACATCGACTACTTCCGCGCGCTGCCCGAGGAGACCCGCTACCGGCTGGAGAAGCAGCAGAAGGGGCTGTTCAAGGGCATCAACTCGGAGCTCATCGACGCGATCTTCGACCTGCTGTACCAGAAGAACGTGACCAGCGCGGGCCGGCCGGTGCCCACCCGGCTGCTCACCAACTCCTCGCTGAACAGCGCCCGTCACGAGGACGGGGCGTACACGCTCGGCTTCCGCCAGGACGAGCAGGGCAAGGACTACGAGATCCGCACCGAGGGCCTGGTGCTGGCCACCGGCTACCACTACGCGCCCCCGGCCTTCCTCGCCCCGCTGCGCGAGCGGCTGCGCTTCGACGGCCAGGGCCGCTTCGACGTCGCCCGCAACTACGCCATCGACGTCACCGGGCGCGGTGTCTTCCTCCAGAACGCCGGCGTCCACACGCACAGCATCACCAGCCCCGACCTGGGCATGGGCCCCTACCGCAACGCGAGCATCATCCGCGAGGTGCTCGGCAGCGAGTACTACCCGGTCGAGAAGTCCATCGCCTTCCAGGAGTTCGCCGTATGACCGACCTGACCTTCACCTTCCGGCCCGTCGACCCGCTCAAGGACGCCGAGCTGCTGCACTCCTGGATCACCCACCCGAAGGCCGCCTTCTGGATGATGCAGGACGCCAGACTGGAGGACATCGAGCGGGCGTACATGGAGATAGCCGCCGACGAGCACCAGCACGCGCTGCTCGGGCTCCGGGACGGCGTCCCCGCCTTCCTCCTGGAGAGGTACGACCCCGCCCACCGGGAACTGGTCGGCCTCTACGAGCCGCGGCCGGGCGATGTCGGGATGCACTTCCTGACCCCCGCGACCGACACCCCCGAGCACGGGTTCACCAAAGCCGTCATCACCGCCGTCATGGCCCACCTCTTCGAGGACCCGGCCGTGGAGCGCGTCGTCGTGGAACCGGACGTGCGCAACAAGGCGGTGCACGCGCTGAACGCGGCCGTCGGGTTCGTGGCCGAGCGCGAGATACAGAAGCCGGAGAAAGAGGCCCTGCTGAGCTTCTGCACCCGCGAGCAGTTCACGAAGGCGGTGTCCGCATGACCCCCGCCGAGTCCGTGGCCCACCTCTCCCCCGAGCGCTGGGCGCAGGCCAACCGGCTGCTGATCCGCAAGGCGCTCGCCGAGTTCGCGCACGAGCGCCTGATCACCCCCGAGGAGGACGGCGAGGGCTACGTCGTCCGCAGCGACGACAAGCTCACCGCCTACCGGTTCACCGCCGTGCGCCGGGCCCTGGACCACTGGGAGGTCGACGCCGGCTCGATCACCCGGCACCGGGACGGCGCCGAACTCCCGCTCGCCGCACTGGATTTCTTCATCGAGCTGAAGGACTCCCTGGGCCTGAGCGACGCCATCCTGCCCGTGTACCTGGAGGAGATCTCCTCCACCCTCTCCGGCACCTGCTACAAGCTCGCCAAGCACCAGGTCACCTCGGCCGAGCTGGTGACGAGCGGCTTCCAGGCGATCGAGACCGGGATGACCGAGGGCCACCCCTGCTTCGTCGCGAACAACGGGCGGCTCGGCTTCGGGGTCCACGAGTACCTGTCGTACGCCCCGGAGACCGCCCACCCCGTCCGGCTGGTGTGGCTGGCCGCGCACCGCTCCCGCGCCGCGTTCACCGCGGGTACCGGCATCGAGTACGAGGGCTTCATCCGGGCCGAGCTGGGCGAGGAGACCGTCGAGCGGTTCGGGCGGACGCTCGCCGCGCAGGGCCTCGACCCGGCCGACTACCTCCTCATCCCCGTCCACCCCTGGCAGTGGTGGAACAAGCTGTCCGTCACCTTCGCGGCGGAGGTGGCCCGCCGGCACCTCGTGCCGCTCGGCGAGGGCGACGACGAGTACCTCGCCCAGCAGTCCATCCGGACCTTCTTCAACACCAGCGCCCCGCACAAGCACTATGTGAAGACGGCCCTGTCCGTGCTCAACATGGGCTTCATGCGCGGCCTCTCGGCCGCCTACATGGAGGCCACCCCCGCCATCAACGACTGGCTCGCCCAGCTGATCGAGAGCGACCCGGTGCTCAAGGGCAGCGGTCTGACGATCATCCGCGAGCGGGCCGCCGTCGGCTACCGGCACCTGGAGTACGAGCAGGCCACCGACCGCTACTCCCCCTACCGCAAGATGCTGGCCGCGCTGTGGCGGGAGAGCCCGGTGCCCTCGCTGGAGGACGGCGAGACGCTCGCCACCATGGCCTCCCTGCTGCACGTCGACCACGAGGGCGCGTCCTTCGCGGGCGCCCTCGTCGAGCGGTCGGGGCTCGCCCCCGCCGAGTGGCTGCGCCGGTACCTGCGGGCGTACTACACCCCGCTGCTGCACAGCCTCTACGCCTACGACCTGGCGTTCATGCCGCACGGCGAGAACACCATCCTGGTGCTGCGGGACGGGGTCGTGCGACGGGCCGTCTACAAGGACATCGCCGAGGAGATCGTGGTGATGGACCCGGACGCCGTGCTGCCGCCGGAGGTCGCCCGGATCCGGGCCGACATCCCGGAGGACCAGAAGCTGCTGTCGATCTTCACCGATGTCTTCGACTGCTTCTTCCGCTTCCTCGCCGCGAACCTCGCCGCCGACGGCGTCCTCACCGAGGACGAGTTCTGGCGGACGGTCGCGGAGGTCTCCCGCGAGTACCAGGAGGCGAACCCGCAACTCGCCGACCGGTTCCGGCAGTACGACCTCTTCGCACCCGAGTTCGCGCTGTCCTGCCTCAACCGGCTCCAGCTGCGCGACAACCGGCAGATGGTGGACCTCGCGGATCCCTCCGCGGCGCTCCAGCTGGTGGGCACGCTGCGCAACCCGCTGGCCGGCCGCTGACGCCGGACACCGACGGACGGGCGCCCCGGAGTACGGTCCTCCGGGGCGCCCGTTCACCTCGTGCTCAGCCGCTCGGCCAGGGCACCTGCGGCGACCGGTAGTACCCGATGCCGAGGGCGTCCCAGCGCGGGCCCTGGGCGGCCAGCCGTACCTTGTAGGTGTCCCAGTCGTGGGTGGCGGCGGGCGACCAGCCCAGTTCGGCCGCGCCCGGCAGCCTCGGGAACGCCATGTAGTCGATGTCGGCCGACGTCGTCAGCGTCTCCGACCACAAGGGCGCCTCCACCCCCTTCACCGCGGCGGCGGGCACGCCCGCGAGATAGGCGCCCGGGTCCCAGTCGTACGACCGCTGGACCTCGACCAGCCCGGCCCAGCTGAGCCCGAGCTTGGTGTCCTTCGTGTACTTCATGTCGAGGTAGACCCGGTCGGCCGGGGACAGGATCAGCCCCGTGCCGTTGCGGGCGGCCTGGGCGACCTGCTCCTTCTCGGCCGCGCTGGTGCTGTCCAGCCCCCAGTACTGGGCGAGCGCGCCCTGCGCGGGGTGGGCGCCGGTCAGCTGGTGCCAGCCGATGATCTTCTTGCCGTACTTGGCGACGATCGGCTGGACGCGGTCCATGAAGGTCACATAGTCGGCGTGGCTGGTGGAGTGCGCCTCGTCGCCGCCGATGTGCAGATAGCGGCCCGGGGTGAGCGCGGCCAGCTCCTTGATGACGTCGTTCACGAAGGTGTACGTGACGTCCTTGGACACGCACAGCGAGCTGAAGCCGACCTCCGTGCCGGTGTAGCGCGGGGGTGCCACGCCGTCGCAGTTGAGCTTCGCGTAGGAGGCGAGGGCCGCGTTGGTGTGGCCGGGCAGGTCGATCTCGGGCACGACCTCCACATAGCGGGAGGCCGCGTAGGAGACGAGGTGTCGGTACTCGGCCCGGGTGTAGAAGCCGCCCTTGCCGCCGCCGACCTCGCTCGCGCCGCCGTATCGCGCGAGCCGGGGCCAGGAGTTGACGGCGATGCGCCAGCCCTGGTCGTCGCTGAGGTGCAGATGCAGCTCATTGACCTTGTACAGCGCGAGTTCGTCGATGTACCGCTCCACCTGGGCGACGGTGAAGAAGTGCCGGGCGACGTCCAGCATGGCGCCCCGGTAGGCGTAGCGCGGGCGGTCCTCGACGGTGCCGCCGGCGATCCGCCAGTCCTGGCGCTGGACCGTCCTCTTCTCGACGGCGGCGGGGAGCAGTTGGCGCAGCGTCTGCACGCCGTGGAAGAGGCCGGCCGGGGCGCTCGCGGTGAGCGTGACACCAAAGGGGCCGCTGCGCAGCCGGTAGCCCTCGGCGCCGTAGCCGCCCTTCTCCAGGTGCAGCCGGATGCCCCCGCCGCCGTGCTCGGTGAGCGGCAGCGGATAGCCGGTGGAGGGCCGCAGGACGCCGGCGAGATAGGCGCCGACGCGGCGGACCCCGGCCGAGCCGTCCACGCGGACGGCGGTGGCACGGGTGATGCGGTACGGCGCTCCGCCGGGGGTGACGGAGGCGGGGGCGGGGACCACCTGGTCCAGGGGGGTGACCGGGGCCTCGGGCGGGGCGGGCGCGGCGCCGAGGGTGAAGACGCCGGCCGCCAGGACGAGCAGCAGCGAACCGAGGACGCGGGCGGTTCGGGGAGTCGTACGGTCGTTCCGTGTCACATGCGCTCCCTTCGAATCTGGTCGGGACCACTCTCCCACCGGGGGCGCCAAGGGGACCGGAGTGACGTAGAGCACAGGGGGCGCACAGGAGTTCAGCCCCTCGCCCGCCACCCCGGTGCCCGATATCGGGCAGGATTCTTGCGTAACCCGCGCCGGTACCCGAGGATCTACGGGTGCACGACGAACTCGTAGATCATCTGACGCGGTCCACGCCCCTCGGCAGGGGCGAGGCGCTGCGGGTGATCCAGGACGTGCTCGCCTATTTCGACGAGTCGACGGAGGACTTCGTCCGTCGCCGCCACCGCGAGCTCCAGACCCGGGGTCTGGTGAACGCGGAGATCTTCGAACGGATCGGGGCGGATCTCAGATATCGAGCGGTGGCACCGCCCGAGCTGACGCTCAGGCAGCTGCGCCGCATGGTCTACGGCTAGGAATACCTGCATATGTGCGGAATTGTCGGTTACATCGGGAAGCGTGACGTCGCCCCCCTCCTCCTGGAGGGCCTCCAGCGGCTGGAGTACCGCGGGTACGACTCCGCGGGCATCGTGGTCACCTCCCCGAAGGCGCCCGGCCTGAAGATGGTCAAGGCCAAGGGCCGGGTGCGCGACCTGGAGGCCAAGGTCCCGGCGCGCTTCAAGGGCACCACCGGCATCGCCCACACCCGCTGGGCCACCCATGGCGCCCCCTCCGACGTGAACGCCCACCCGCACATGTCGGCCGACAACAAGGTCGCGGTCGTCCACAACGGCATCATCGACAACGCCGCCGACCTGCGCCGCAAGCTGGAGGCGGACGGCGTCGAGTTCCTCTCGGAGACCGACACCGAGGTCCTCACCCACCTCATCGCCCGCGCCACCGCCGACAAGCTGGAGGACAAGGTCCGCCAGGCCGTCCGGCTGATCGAGGGCACGTACGGCATCGCCGTGCTGCACGCCGACTTCCCGGACCGGATCGTGGTGGCCCGCAACGGCTCCCCGGTCGTGCTCGGCATCGGCGAGAAGGAGATGTTCGTCGCCTCGGACATCGCCGCGCTGGTCATGCACACCCGTCAGATAGTGACGCTGGACGACGGCGAGATGGCCACCCTCAAGGCCGACGACTTCCGCACCTACACCACCGAGGGCACGCGCACCACCGCCGAGCCCACCACGGTGGAGTGGGAGGCCGAGTCGTACGACATGGGCGGCCACGACACCTACATGCACAAGGAGATCTTCGAGCAGGCCGACGCGGTCGACCGCGTGCTGCGCGGCCGGATCGACGACCGCTTCTCCACCGTGCACCTCGGCGGCCTCAACCTGGACGCCCGCGAGGCCCGGCAGATCCGCCGGGTGAAGATCCTCGGCTGCGGCACCTCGTACCACGCGGGCATGATCGGCGCCCAGATGATCGAGGAGCTGGCCCGCATCCCCGCGGACGCCGAGCCGGCCTCCGAGTTCCGCTACCGCAACGCGGTCGTGGACCCCGACACGCTGTACGTCGCGGTCTCCCAGTCCGGTGAGACGTACGACGTGCTCGCCGCCGTGCAGGAGCTCAAGCGCAAGGGCGCGCGGGTCTTCGGTGTCGTCAACGTGGTGGGTTCCGCGATCGCCCGGGAGGCGGACGCCGGGATCTACGTCCACGCGGGTCCCGAGGTCTGCGTCGTCTCCACCAAGTGCTTCACCAACACCACGGTCGCCTTCGCGCTGCTCGCGCTGCACCTGGGCCGCACCCGCGACCTCTCGGTGCGCGACGGCAAGCGGATCATCGAGGGCCTGCGCAAGCTGCCCGACCAGATCACCGAGATCCTCAAGCAGGAGGAGCAGATCAAGGAGCTGGCCGAGCTGTACGCCGACGCCCGCTCGATGCTCTTCGTCGGCCGGGTCCGCGGCTACCCGGTCGCCCGCGAGGCCTCCCTCAAGCTCAAGGAGGTCTCGTACATCCACGCCGAGGCCTACCCCGCCTCCGAGCTGAAGCACGGCCCGCTGGCCCTGATCGAGCCCGCGCTGCCGACGGTCGCGATCGTCCCGGACGACGACCTGCTGGAGAAGAACCGCGCCGCGCTGGAGGAGATCAAGGCGCGCGAGGGCAAGATCCTCGCCGTGGCCCACCAGCACCAGGAGAAGGCCGACCAGACGATCGTCGTCCCGAAGAACGAGGACGAGCTGGACCCGATCCTGATGGGCATCCCCCTGCAGCTCCTCGCGTACCACACGGCGAAGGCCCTGGGCCGCGACATCGACAAGCCGAGGAACCTGGCGAAGTCGGTGACGGTCGAGTAGTCGAGCGGGAGTCGTGGTGAAGGCGCCCCTGTCCCCCGGTGATCCCCGGGGGACAGGGGCGCCGTTCGTCGGTCGACCCGCTCGCGCATACGCGAAGAGGCGGTCGCGCATACGCGAAGAGGCCGGTGACCGCATTTCTGCGGTCACCGGCCTCTTCCGATGAGGGTGAGTGACGGGACTCGAACCCGCGGCATCCTGGACCACAACCAGGTGCTCTACCAGCTGAGCTACACCCACCATGACCGGCGCTTGGAAACTTGTCGTTTCCCCGACCGGCCGAGAAGAAGTCTACAGGGTCCGAGGGGGTGCTCGCGCACACGTTTTCGCGCGGACCCCCAGCGGACCCCGAACGGCCCCGGGCGGGCCCCCGGTCGGACCCGGGACGGCCCCGCCCCGCCGGCTACTTCGCCGCCGGCAGCACGTGCTTCGCCGCGATGGTCCGCGCCGTCTCCGAGTCCGGTCCCGGCTGCGGGACGAAAACGGCCTCGCGGTAGTAGCGCAGCTCGGCGATGGACTCGCGGATGTCGGCGAGCGCCCGGTGGTTGCCGTTCTTCTCCGGGCTGTTGAAGTACGCCCTCGGGTACCAGCGGCGGGCCAGCTCCTTGACCGAGGAGACGTCCACGATCCGGTAGTGCAGCCAGCTCTCCAGCGTCGGCATGTCCCGCAGCAGGAAGCCGCGGTCGGTGCCGACCGAGTTGCCGCACAGCGGGGCCTTGCCGGGCTCCTTCACATGCTCCTTGATGTACGCCAGGACCTGCTCCTCGGCGTCCTCGAGGGTCGTGCCGTTCGGGAGCTCGGCGAGCAGCCCGGACGCGGTGTGCATCTGACGCACCACCTCCGGCATCGTCTCCAGCGCCCGCTCCGGCGGGCGGATGACGATGTCCACCCCCTCGCCGAGTACGTTCAGCTCGGAGTCGGTGACGAGGGCGGCCACCTCGATGAGAGCGTCGTCGGACAGCGAGAGGCCGGTCATCTCGCAGTCGATCCACACCATGCGATCGTTCATGCGACCACCCTAAGGCGGACCTCGCCCTTTGGATGCCCCGCGGACGAAGAGAGGGGGTGCGGAGCCTGGACTCCGCACCCCCTCCCCGGCCTTTTGCCGGACTTCCTCAGCTACCGGAGCGCGGCCCCGGCAGCAGTGTCATGGCCCCGGCGGCAGCCGTGCGCCTGCTCTGCATCGGCACCCCGTTGTCCCGCTCGGCGTGCAGCAGCGAGGGCATGGCGCCCAGCGGCCCCGGACCCGGCAGCCCCGCGGGCGGCAACGGCTGCCCGGCCGACGCCTGCAGCGCGGCCTCCGCCTCACCCGGCCTGTCGGTGCCGGGCCGGCGGGCCCGGTACGCGGCCCGGTACGCGGCGGGCGAGGAGCCAAGCTGGCGGCGGAAGTGCCCGCGCAGCGCGACCGGCGAGCGGAACCCGCACCGGCCGGCCACCTCGTCCACCGAGTAGTCCGACGTCTCCAGCAGCCGCTGCGCCTGGAGCACCCGCTGGGTGATCAGCCACTGCAGCGGCGCGCTCCCGGTGAGCGAACGGAACCTGCGGTCGAACGTACGACGGCTCATGTACGCGCGTGCCGCCAGCGTCTCCACGTCGAACTGCTCGTGGAGGTGCTCCAGCGCCCAGGCGACGACCTCGGCGAGCGGGTCGGCACCGATCTCCTCGGGTAAAGACCTGTCGAGGTAGCGCTCCTGACCGCCCGAGCGGCGCGGCGGGACCACCAGCCGGCGGGCCAGCGCGCCGGCCGCCTCGTTGCCGTGGTCCGTCCGCACGATGTGCAGACAGAGATCGATTCCGGCCGCCGTACCCGCGGAGGTGAGCACGTCGCCGTCGTCGACGAACAGCTCCCGCGGATCGACGTGCACCGACGGATAGCGCTTGGCCAGCGTCGGCGCGTACATCCAGTGGGTGGTCGCCGGGCGGCCGTCGAGCAGTCCGGCGGCCGCGAGCACGAACGCGCCGGTGCACAGTCCTACGATGCGGGCGCCCTCTTCGTGCGCTCGGCGCAGTGCGTCGAGCGCCTCCTCCGGCGGTGGCGCGGTGATCGAGCGCCAGGCCGGTACGACGACCGTTCCGGCGCGGGCGATCGCCTCCAGCCCATGCGGTGCGGTGAGTTCGAGTCCGCCGGTGGTCCGCAGCGGGCCTTCCTCGCCGCCGCACACCAGCAGTCGGTAGCGTGGCACCCCGGCGTCCTGGCGGTCGATGCCGAACACCGACAGCGGTATGGAACTCTCGAAGATGGGGCCGCCGCTGAACAGCAGCACCGCGACGATCTCCTTGCGGCGACGCCCGGACAGTTTCCGGACAGCGGCTTCCGGCGCGGCAGTGGAGTCGTGGCTCATACTGCTAAGCCCCCCTCGGTGGTCGCGGCTCCTCGGTTGTGTCGCTCCTGCACGTTTCCCCTTGGTCCTGCACGAGTCCCCCGCCGTAAAGACAGTCAAGATCGAAATCTACTGGCTCCCGCGGACGCACGGTGACCAGTTCCAAATGCGGCACATTGTCGACATGACAACTTGGCGTGAAGCATTCGATCACGAAGCGTTGCACTCGTGGGCCGTGCAGGGAAGTGCGCCTCCGGGCAGTGGCCAAACCGCGTAGGGTGCGCAGCGCCCCGTAGACCCTTTCCGTGCAGGTGGAACGGGGGTTGGGGGGTGGTGGGGACCCCCCTTGGGCGATATCAAGAAGTTGGCTGAAAAGAAGCGCTTGGAAGCACGGAAACCGGTCAGTCGACCGGTGTCCGCTCCCGGGTGTGACGTCCACCTCTTTGCACGCCGCAACGCCCGCCGCCCCGGGCGCCGTTGCGGCCCTCGCCCCGGCCGCCGTCCCGCCCGGTCCCCCGCGACCCCGCGCGCCGTGATCCGCGCCCCCGGCGCCCGCCCGCACCCCGGCGTGCGCCGCGCCGTGCCGTGCGCTCCGAACGCCGCAGCAGGAGCCGGCACGCGCTCGTGACGGCGGCCAGGCCCAGCGCGGTGCCCGTGGCGCCGGCGAGCGAGGTGCCGTACCAGAGCAGGACCACCGGGACGAGGACGCAGGTGAAGGCGGCCCAGCGGATCAGCTCGCCCGTGCTGTCCTGCGCGCCGGGCTCCTCGTGGCGGGACCGGGGTCCGGACATCTCGTACTCCCTGTGGCGGGCCGGGGCGGCCGGGCGGCGTCCGGTGGCGCCTGGTGGCTCCCCGTGGCGGTGGCTCACCCCCTTCAACGCCCGGCCGAGCGGTCGGTCACCGGGCGTGCGTCCGCGAATGCCGTGCAAAGCGCCTGTACGGGGCATTGAGCATTGCGTAACGGGCGCGGCTCGTGCATGCTCCGGTGAACCCCTACGGATGTCGGGGTGCCGCTTACGGAGCGTGCAAGGGATCTGGGCTCGGGAGGCGTGCCGCCGTACCCTTGGGGGTATGGGGTGGGGAAGATGTTTCCCGGACACAGCTCCGTCGCACACTGTCATCTCATCCCATAAAGGATCACAACGCCGAGACAGCCATGGCCGGTCACGAATTCTTCGAACCCGCGGACCGCAAGCGACCGGTCGCCGATCCTACGGCGGCCGATCCCCAGGCGGCCGAAGAGTCACGTCATTCCTGCGACCCCGCCTTCCGGCACGGAGTCGTCGTCGGCTTCGACGGCTCCACCTCCAGTGAGCGCGCCCTCGCGTACGCGATCGGCATGGCGCACCGCTCCCACTCCGGGCTGATCATCGTGCATGTGGCCAACCGGTTGCCCACCACGGTGTGGGCGGGCTGCGAGCCACCGGTCTTCGTGGACGTGCCGGATCACCGTACGGAGGTGCTCGGCCTCGAACTCGCCTGTGCGGACTACCTGTCCGAGGTGCCCTGGATCCTCGTCGAGCGTGGCGGCGACATCTGCCACGAACTGGAGGAGGTGGGGCGGGAGTACGAGGCGGACGCGATCGTCGTCGGCTCCACGCACGGCATCGTGGGCCGCATCTTCGGCTCCGTCGCGGGCCGCCTCGCCCGCCGGGCACGGCGGCCGGTGATCGTCATCCCCTGAACGGCCCCACCGCTCCAGACCGACCGGACTGCGCCCGCAGGACCGCCATGAGCATGTCGCCCGGTCGCGGCGAAGGGGTCCCGCCCGAGCCGTTTTCCTACGGTGTCTATGAGGACGCCCGTATCACCAGCTCCGTCGGCAGCACCGCATGCCGCCGTTCCCCACGGCGTAGACCCGGGGGGCGTTTGTCGGATATCTCGGTCAGCAGGAGGTCGATCATGGCGCGGCCCATGTTGTCGATGGGCTGGCGGACGCTGGTCAGGGGCGGGTCCATGTGGCGGGCGATGGCGGAGTCGTCGTAGCCGACGAGGGCGACGTCGTCGGGTATGCGCAGCCCGGACTCGCGCAGGACCTGGCGGGCGCCGGCGGCCGTGACGTCGGAGCCGGCGAAGACGGCGTCCAGGCCGGGGCGGCGGGACAGCAGGGCGGACATCGCCTTGCGGCCGCCCTCCTCGGTGAAGTCGCCGGATTCGATGAGGAGTTCGTCCACCTCGTGGCCCGCGGCGCGCAGCGCGTCGCGGTAGCCGTCGACGCGGCGGCGGGCGCCGTAGACGTCCAGGCGGCCGGTGATGTGGGCGACGCGGGTGCGGCCGCGGGCCAGGAGGTGCTCCACGGCCGCGCGGGCGCCGCCGTAGTTGTCCGAGTCGACCGAGGTGAGCGTCTCCGCGGCCGAGCGCGGGCCGCTGACCACGGCCGGGATCTGGAGCTGGGACAGCAGTTCGGGCAGCGGGTCGTCGGCGTGGACCGAGACCAGGAGGACGCCGTCGACGCGGTGGGCGGCCAGGTACTCGGCGAGGCGCCGCCGCTCCCGGTCGTTGCCCGCGAAGATCAGCAGCAACTGCCACTCGGTGTCGGCGAGTTCGGCGCCGACCCCGCGCAGCATGTCGGAGAAGTACGGCTCCGCGAAGAACCGGGTCTCCGGCTCGGGGACGACCAGCGCGATGGCGTCGGTGCGGTTGGCGGCCAGTGCGCGGGCCGCCGTATTGGGGACGTAGCCCAGCTCGGCGACGGCCGCCTCCACCGCGGCGCGGGTCGCGTCGCTGACCCGGGGCGAGCCGTTGATCACGCGCGAGACCGTGCCCCGGCCGACCCCCGCGCGCGCGGCGACCTCCTCCAGCGTGGGCCGGCCCCCGCTCCGGCCCCGCACTCCATGGCTCGCCATGCGCTCCGCCTCCCTCGCTCCTCCGGTTGGCTGGAATCTAACAGTCCCGGCCGGGACCATCCCGGCCCCGTATGCCCCCGGCGTCCCGAACGCCCCACCCGTCCGGGCCGGTTAACGCTCCGATAACTGAACTCGACCCCCGTGTCAGCTCCCTTGACACCCTGCTCCGAACCGACGACCCTTCAAGCCATCACTTGTGGGAGCGCTCCCACAGTACCTGACACCTACACAACCCGCACGTTCCCCGCCCGAGCCGCAGCGCGTGACGAACGGGCCCGATTCCATGCAGTCGGCCGGGGGGTCGGCACGTCAGGCAACAGGAGGACGCAATGCGCACGAACTTCCGCCGGTCCAGGCGGATGATGGCCCTGGCGGCCGTCGCCGCGCTGACCACGAGTTTGCTGGCCGGCTGCGCCAAGGACGCCAAGGACGGCTCCTCGGACGACGCGGGCGGCGGCAACGGCAACGGCAAGATCACGCTGACCGTCGGGACCTACGGCGTCTTCGGCTACAAGCAGGCCGGCCTCTACGACGAGTACATGAAGCTGCACCCGGACATCAACATCAAGGAGAACGTCACCACCCGCACCGACGTCTACTGGCCGAAGGTGCTCACCCGCCTCCAGGCCGGCTCCGGCACCGATGACATTCAGGCCATCGAGATCGGCAACATCACCGAGGCCGTGCAGACCCAGGCCGACAAGTTCGTCGACATGAGCAAGTACGTCGACAAGTCCCAGTGGCTGGACTGGAAGAACGCCCAGGCCACGACCAAGGACGGCAAGCTGATCGGGCTCGGCACCGACATCGGCCCGATGGCGATCTGCTACCGCAAGGACCTGTTCCAGAAGGCGGGCCTGCCCACCGACCGGGACAAGCTCGCCCAGATGTGGAAGGGCGACTGGGCCAAGTACGTCGACGTCGGCAAGCAGTACATGAAGAAGGCGCCCGAGGGCACCAAGTTCGTGGACTCGGCGGCCTCCGTGTACAACGCGGCCCTCGGTGGCGGCACGGACCGCTACTACGACAAGGACGGCAACGTCATCTGGGACAGGTCGGAGGGCGTGAAGAAGTCCTGGGACGTGGCGATGACCGTCGCCACCAGCAACATGTCGGCGAAGCTCAAGCAGTTCGACCCGACCTGGGACCAGGGCTACGCCAACGCCTCCTTCGCCACCGTCGCCTGCCCGGCCTGGATGATCGGCTACATCGAGCAGAAGTCCGGTGACTCCGGCAAGGGCAACTGGGACGTGGCGGCGGCGCCCACCGCGTCCAACTGGGGCGGCTCCTGGATCGGTGTGCCGAACGCGGGCAAGCACCAGAAGGAGGCCATCGCGCTGGCCAAGTGGCTGACCGAGCCCGCCCAGCAGGAGAAGGTGTTCTCCAAGCAGGCGAGCTTCCCGTCGACGCCGTCGGCCTACCCGAACCTGAAGCCGGCCGCGGACACCACCGCCTACTTCTCCAACGCGCCGCTCACCCAGATCTTCTCCGACTCGGCGAAGACGATCCCGACGCAGGTCTTCGGCATCAAGGACCAGCCGATGACCACCGCCATCACGGACGTCGGCATCCTCCAGGTCGAGCAGAAGGGCAAGACGCCGGCTCAGGGCTGGGACGCCGCGTCCAAGGAGATCAAGGACGTGCTCGGCCAGTGACCAGCTCCCACGAGGCTCTCGCGCACTCCGCGTCGAGCGCCGAGGCCGCGCCCGGCACCCCGCCGGGCGCGGCCCGGGGCGCTCACGGCCCGGGCGGGCCGGCGGCCGACTCCTGGCGCAGCCGGCTCTACCGCTGGGACATGAAGGGGTCGCCATACGCGTTCGTCGCCCCCTTCTTCATCCTGTTCGGGGCCTTCACCCTGGTCCCGCTGCTCTACACGGTCTGGTACTCACTGCACAATGTGCAGCTTTCCTCGCTGGACCACCAGACCTGGACCGGCCTCGACAACTACCGGAACCTGTTGTCCTCGGACTTCTTCTGGAACGCCCTGAAGAACACCTTCACCATCGGGGTGATCTCCACGGTGCCGCAGCTGCTGGCCGCGCTCGGGCTCGCCCATCTGCTGAACTACCGGCTGCGCGGCTCGACCGTGTGGCGCGTGGTGATGCTGACCCCGTACGCCACCTCGGTGGCCGCGGCGACCCTGGTGTTCACGCTGCTGTACTCGTGGGACGGCGGCATGGTCAACTGGCTGCTGCACTTCGCCGGGGCGGGGCCGGTCAACTGGCGTGAGTCCGACTGGGGTTCGCAGTTCGCGGTGTCGTCCATCGTCATCTGGCGGTGGACCGGTTACAACGCGCTGATCTATCTCGCCGCCATGCAGGCCATACCCGCCGACCTGTACGAGTCGGCGGCCATCGACGGCGCCAACCGCTGGCAGCAGTTCCGCCATGTCACCGTCCCGCAGCTGCGCCCGACGATCCTGTTCACGGTCGTGGTCTCCACCATCGGCGCCACCCAGCTCTTCGGTGAGCCGCTGCTGTTCGGCGGGGTCAGCGGGTCCAAGGGCGGCTCCGAGCACCAGTACCAGACGCTCGGTCTGTACATGTACGACCAGGGCTGGATCGTCGGCAACCTCGGCAAGGCGTCCACGATCGCCTGGTCGATGTTCCTGATCCTGCTGATCATCGCCGCGGTCAATCTGCTGCTCACCCGACGGCTGAGGAAATCCCAATGACCACCAGTGAACTGACGCTGCCGCCGAAGGCGCGGACCACGCGCGCCCGGCGCCGGGTGATGGGCGCGGGCAAGCAGTCGCACGCGGGCCCGGTGACGTACGTCGTGCTGACCGTGTTCGCGCTCGTCTCGCTCGCCCCGCTGGTGTGGACGGCGGTCGCGGCCTCCCGCACCGACCGGCGGCTCGCGCAGACCCCGCCGCCGCTGTGGTTCGGCGGCAATCTGTTCAGCAACCTCCAGGCGGCCTGGGACCAGGCCGGGCTCGGCACCGCGATGCTCAACTCGGTGCTGGTGGCGGGCACCATCACGGTCAGCACCGTGCTGTTCGCGACGCTCGCGGGCTTCGCCTTCGCCAAGCTCCGGTTCCGCTTCTCCGGGCTGCTGTTGCTGCTGACCGTCGGCACCATGATGATCCCGCCGCAGCTGGCCGTCGTACCGCTGTATCTGTGGATGGCGGACCTCGGCTGGTCGAACCAGCTCCAGACGGTGATCCTGCCGAGCCTGGTGACCGCCTTCGGCACCTTCTTCATGCGGCAGTACCTGGTGCAGGCGCTGCCCTCGGAGCTGGTGGAGGCGGCCCGGGTGGACGGGGCGAGCAGTCTGCGCGTCGTCTGGCACGTGGTCTTCCCGGCCGCGCGGCCCGCGATGGCGGTGCTCGGCCTGCTGACCTTCGTGTTCGCCTGGAACGACTTCCTGTGGCCGATCATCGCCCTGAACCAGCAGAACCCGACCGTGCAGGTGGCCCTGAACTCGCTGGGCACCGGCTATGTCCCGGACCAGTCGGTGATCATGGCGGGCGCGCTGCTGGGCACCCTGCCGCTGCTGATCGCCTTCCTGCTGTTCGGCAAGCAGATCGTGGGCGGCATCATGCAGGGCGCGATCAAGGGTTGACCCCGGCAGGCCGCTCACCCCGCACGGGGCCGGGCCGTCGCCGCCCGGCCCCCTCGTCCGCCCGCGCCGCCGGGCCGCGCCGGGCCCCGCCCCGCCGGCCCCGGGGCCCGCCCCGCACGGCCCGCACCCCGTCTCCGGTCCCTCCAACTCATCTGGGAGCGCTTCCATGCCTGAACCCCTCACCCCCGTCACCTTCCCGACCGACTTCCTCTGGGGCTGTGCGACCTCGGCGTACCAGATCGAGGGCGCGGTGCGGGAGGGCGGCCGCACCCCCTCGATCTGGGACACGTTCAGCCATACCCCGGGCAGGACGGCGGGCGGCGACCACGGTGACATCGCCGTCGACCACTACCACCGCTACCGCGAGGACGTCGCGCTCATGGCCGACCTCGGCCTGAACGCCTACCGGTTCTCCGTCTCCTGGTCCCGGGTGCAGCCGACCGGCCGGGGCCCCGCGGTCCAGGTGGGCCTGGACTTCTACCGCCGGCTCGTGGACGACCTGCTGGAACACGGCATCCAGCCCGCCGTCACCCTCTACCACTGGGACCTGCCGCAGGAGCTGGAGGACGCGGGCGGCTGGCCGGAGCGGGAGACCGCGCTGCGGTTCGCGGAGTACGCCCAGCTCGTCGGGGACGCCCTGGGCGACCGGGTGGAGCACTGGATCACCCTCAACGAGCCCTGGTGCAGCGCCTTCCTGGGCTACGGCTCCGGGGTGCACGCCCCCGGCCGCACCGACCCGGCGGCCTCGCTGCGCGCCGCGCACCACCTCAACCTCGGCCACGGCCTCGCCGTCTCGGCGCTGCGCTCGGTGATGCCGGCCCGCAACCAGATCGCGGTCAGCCTCAACTCCTCGGTGGTACGGCCGCTCTCGCAGGACCCCGCCGACCTCGCGGCGGTGCGGCGCATCGACGACCTGGCCAACGGCGTCTTCCACGGTCCGATGCTGCACGGGGCGTACCCCGCCACCCTGCCGGCGGACACCGCCTCGGTCACCGACTGGTCCTTCGTGCGGGACGGCGACCTGGCCACGGCCAAGGCCCCGCTGGACGCGCTGGGCCTGAACTACTACACCCCGGCGCTGGTCTCGGCCGCCCCCGGCTCGGTCGCGGGCCCGCGCGCGGACGGCCACGGCGCCAGCGAGCACTCCCCCTGGCCGGGCGCCGACGACGTGCTGTTCCACCAGACGCCGGGCGAGCGCACCGAGATGGGCTGGACCATCGACCCGAGCGGCCTGCACGAGCTGATCATGCGCTACTCCCGCGAGGCCCCGGGGCTGCGTCTGTACATCACGGAGAACGGCGCGGCCTACGACGACAAGCCGGACGCCGACGGCCGGGTGCACGACCCCGAGCGCATCGCCTATCTGCGCGCCCACCTCGCCGAGGTCGAGCGCGCCATCGCGGACGGGGCCGATGTGCGCGGCTACTACCTGTGGTCCCTGATGGACAACTTCGAGTGGGCGTACGGCTACAGCAAGCGGTTCGGCGCGGTGTACGTCGACTACACGACCCTGGAGCGCATCCCGAAGTCGAGCGCCCACTGGTACGGCAAGGCGGCGCGGACGGGTGAGCTGCCGCCGGTCGACGCGGCGTGAGCTGAGCGCGTGCGCGAGGGGCGCGGCATCCTGCCGCCGCGCCCCTCACCCGTGTCCGCGCCTCACTTGAAGGCGGCGAACGCCTTCGAGAACGCCCACTTGTCCTGGGCGACGGAGCTGCACGTCGGGTCGGCGGAGGGCTTGGGGCCGCCGGGGCACTGCTGGTCGCGGGCGGCGGACCACATGGACAGGCCGCCCAGGCCCTTGGCCGCGGCGAAGCCCGCCAGCTGGGTGGCGTCGGAGACCGTGAAGGTCTCGGCGGAGACGTCGTTGACCCCGATCATCGGGGTGACGGCGACGGTCTTCCAGGCGGCCGCGTCGGAGAGCCCGAGCACGCTCTTGACCTGGGCCTGGGTGGCGGTCGCTGCCTGCTCGGCGTAGCCGCCCATGTCGCCGTTGTACGAGGAGCCGTAGTCCATCGCCATGATGTTGACCATGCCGGTCCTCACGCCGTTGGCCTTGGCGTTGGACAGCAGGTCGACGCCGTCCTGGGTGAGGCCCTCGGGCATCACCGGGAGGGTGAAGGAGACGTCCAGGCCGGGGTGCTGGGCCTGGAGCTTGGCGATGGCCTGGGCGCGGCGGGTGTTGGCGGCCGTGTTCGGCAGCGCGCCGCCCTCCACGTCGAAGTCGACCTTGGTCAGCTTGAACGCGTCGATCGCCTTGCCGTACGCCGCCGCGAGCGCGTCGGCGGAGGAGCAGGTGGTGGCCAGCTCGGAGCCGGAGGCGCCGCCGAAGGAGACCCGGACGTCCCCGCCCTTGGCGCGCAGGGCGCCGATCTGCGCGGCCACGGCGTCGCTGGTCACATCGGTGACACCGCCCCACTTGGGGGTGCAGCCGCCGCCGTCGGTGATGAAGGCCAGGTTGTAGTTCTTCACCCCGGTGGCGTCGGCGGCGCCGAGCAGGTCGAAGGCCGGGTAGAGGGAGGTGTCCACGTAGGGCGCGAACCCGGCGGACGCGGCGGTGCCGGAGCCGGTGCTCGTGGTCGGCGTGGGGGGCGGGGTGGCCGTCCTGGTGGGCGTGGGGGTCGGGGTGGGGGTCCCGGTCCCGGTGGGGCGTCCGCTCGGCTCGGGCGCCGGTCCGTCGTCGGTGGAGCAGGAGCTGTTGTCGATACGACAGCCCGTCGGGGCGCCGCCGCCCTCGACCACGAAACCGACGGTCACCGACTTGCCGGGGGCGAGCCCCGCGGTGTCCCAGCTCGCGGGGCGGACCGTGACATGGCTGCCGCTGACGCTCGACTCGCCGTTCCACAGCGAGGACAGCTTCGCCCCGGCCGGCAGGTCGAACTCCAGGGTCCAGGTCCTCTCCTGCTGGGTGCTGTTGTTGGTGACGACGTACTGGCCGGTGTAGCCGGTGGACCAGTCGCTGGTCCTGGTGTACGCGGCGTTCACCCCCGCCGCGTTCGCCGTGCCCGTGAACAGGAGCGCGCCGCCGCCGACCACGGCCGCGGCGACGATGCCGCCTATCGCCTTGTTCCTGCCACTGATCCTGCGCCGGTGGGTGCTCATGGGCATGCCTGCCTTCGTTCGTCACGGGGGGTGTGGTGCGGCAGCACGCTAGCGAGCCGGAACCGGGCAAACCGCTTGATGCGGACGGCCGTCGCGGTCCTTAGGGTTCGCTTAAGGAAGGGATCGGGGCCGGTTAAAGATCGGGACCAGCCGCCGCGCCCCGCGCCGACGCACGGCACCCCGGTGTCCCCGCCGCCGCGGCCCGCGCGCGTCCCGCTGGAAGCGGATGCGTATCTCGCTGCCGCCCAGCACCGAGGCGCCGATCCGGACGTCGCCGCCGGTGGACTCGGCGAGCCGGCGCACGATGTCGAGGCCGAGCCCGGTCGAGCCCGCGGCCCCCGAGCCCCGGCCCCGGGCCAGTGCCGCCTCGGGATCGGGTATGCCGGGGCCCGCGTCGGAGACCAGCACGATCACCGCGTCGTCGCCCTGGTGCACGTCCACCGCGAAGGCGGTGCCCTCCGGGGTGTGCCGGAAGACATTGCCGAGCAGGGCGTCGAGGGCGGCGGCCAGGTCGGCGCGGGCCACGGGTATCCACGCCGGGCGGTCCAGCCCGGCCACCCGCCAGGTGCGGCCCTCGTCCTCGGCGAGCGCGGACCAGAACTCCATGCGCTCGCACACCACTTCGGCCGCGTCGCACCCGGCGCCGACGCCGGGCGCGGCCGTCTGCGGCTTGGCCTCCCGGGCGGTGCGGATGATGGTGTCCACCTCGCGCTCCAGCTGGGCGACGGCCGCGCGGGTCTGCTCGGCGGCCGGTCCGGCGCCCAGCGAGGCCGCGTTCAGCCGCAGGACGGTGAGCGGGGTGCGCAGCCGGTGGGAGAGGTCGGCGGCCAGCTCACGCTCGCCCGCGAGGAGCCGGACCACCTGGTCGGCCATGGAGTTGAACGCGACCGCCGCGAGCCGCAGTTCGGTCGGGCCCTCCTCCGGCACCCGGGCGCCCAGCTCTCCCTCGCCCAACTCCCGCGCGCCCTCGACCAGCCGGCGCGCGGGCCGCACCATGCGCACCCCGAGCCGGTCGGCGACGGCGACCGAGCCGACGATCAGCGCGAGGCCGACACCGGCCAGCACCGCCCACGCCGTGCCGACGCCGTTGGTCACATCGGCCTCCGGGACGTACACCTCGACCACCGCGATCGCCCCGGAGCCGAGCGCCACCGGTTGCAGCAGGGCGAAGCCGCCGGTGACGGTGGCGGTGGAGGCCCGGCCGAGCCGTCGTACCGCCTGGATGTCGTGGCCGGTGGCGCGGGAGGCGCCGATGTCGAGTGCGCCGCGGGCGCCCTCGGCGGGCAGGTGGACGGCCATCCCGGAGTCGGCGCCGGCGGCGGCCACCACCCGCTCCAGTTCGTCCCGGTCGGTGGTGATGGACAGCGCGGGCGCCACGGCGGCGGCCTCCCGCTCGGCGCCCGCGAAGGCGCGGTCGCGGGCCATCTCCCGGACCACCAGCCCGAGCGGCACCGCGAAGGCGACGACGACCATGGTGGTGACCGCGAGGCAGACCTTGACCAGGGCCCACCTCATCGCGCCGGCTCCGGGTCCGCCGGGGGTTCCAGCTTCACGCCGACGCCCCGCAGCGTGTGCAGATAGCGCGGCCGGGCCGCCGTCTCCCCCAGTTTCCGGCGCAGCCAGGACAGATGGACGTCGATGGTCTGGTCGTCGCCGTACGACTGCTGCCAGACCTCGGCGAGGAGTTCTCTGCGGGGGACGACGACGCCGGGGCGGGCGGCGAGGAAGGCGAGCAGGTCGAACTCGCGGCGGGTGAGGTCGAGCCGGGCGCCGTCCAGCGCGGCCTGGCGGCGCAGCGGGTCCACGGTCAGGCCGCCGACGCGCAGCACGGTGGAGGGCGGGACCTCGCCGCCGGTGGCGCGGGCCCGGCGCAGCACCGCCGAGATCCGGGCGCAGAGGTGGCCGACGGAGAACGGCTTGGTCAGGTAGTCGTCCGCCCCCGCGTTCAACAGCCGTACTATCTCCGCCTCGTCGTCCCGGGCGGTGGCGATGATGACCGGCACGTCGGTGATGCCGCGCAGCATCTTCAGGGCCTCGGAGCCGTCCAGGTCCGGCAGTCCGAGGTCCAGGACGACCACGTCGAAACGGTGGTGGGCGACCTCGCGCAGCGCCTCCAGTGCCGTACCGACGGAGCGCACGGTGTGCGAGGCGTCGGTCAACTGCCGGATGAGCGCGGAGCGTACGAACTGGTCGTCCTCGACCACGAGCAGACTTGCCATGCGCCGCACCGTACGCCATGCGCGGGAGCCCGGTGCGGGCCTGTGGACAACTCCCCGGCTGTGGACAACTCCCCTGCTCGGACAACCGGTGGCGGCCGGGTGGGACCGGTGGGGCAGGATGGACGCGATGCGCAGAGGACTCGTACACGTGCTGGCCTGGCTGCTCGCGACGGGCGCGGCGGTCACGCTGTCGTGGTGGGGCGTGCACACGGTGATGGCGGGGACGGCGTACGACCCGCCGCGCGCGCTGCCGGTCGTGGGAGCGGGCGCCCCGACGGCGAGGGCGACTGCGGCCACGGCCCCGGACGCGCCGGCCTCCCGCCGGCCGTCCCGCTCACCCTCCGCGTCCCCGTCGCCGTCCCCCTCCCCCACGGCGACCGCCCGCCGCTCCACCGCTCCCGCGCCCACCCCGTCCGCCACCGCCTCCGGCACGGTCAAGGCCTACGACACCGACGGCGGCCGCGCGGTGTTCGAGCTGGGCGCGGCCGATGCCACGCTCGTCTCGGCGACGCCGGGGGCCGGCTGGTCGATGCAGGTGTGGAGGACGGGGACGTGGATCCGGGTGGAGTTCAGCCGGGGCACGGACCGGGTGTCGGTGTTCTGCGCCTGGCACGACGGGCCGCCGCACGTGGAGATCGGCACCTACTGAGGCGGACGGCCGCAGGGCGGCGGACCTTGAGTCCAGGGGCCCCCGCGTTCAGCGGAACACCGAGGGCGGCGGCGCCGGGGAGTCCACGGCCGCCGCGTCCGTGACCGGGAGCGCGCCGCCGGTGAAGTCGGTGAGCTGACGCCCGTGTTCGACGCGGGCGGTGTGCGGGTCGGAGGCGGCGCGCCGGGTGAGTTCGGGCAGCGGCAGCGGCAGGTCGGAGGCGACGAGGATCGCGTTGCCGAAGCGTTTGCCGCGCAGTACGGCCGCGTCGGCGATCAGCGCGAGTTCGGCGAACCGGGCGGCCGCGGTGGCGATCTGGCCGCGCAGATGGGCGAGCGGCGGGCCGTCGGCGAGGTTGGCGGCATAGATCCCGGACGGTTTCAGGGCGCGGCGCACCTCGTCCAGGAACTCGGTGGAGGTGAGGTGGGCGGGGGTGCGGGCGCCGCTGAAGACATCGGCGACGATCAGATCGGCCCAGCCGTCGGGCACCTTGCCGAGTCCCGCACGGGCGTCCGTCGACCGCACCCGGATCCGGGCGTTCGGGTCCAGCGGCAGCTCCCGCCGCACCAGTTGCACGAGGCGCGCGTCCCGCTCCACGACCTGCTGGGTGGACCGGGGCCGGGTGGCGGCGAGATAGCGGGCGAGGGTGAGGGCGCCGCCGCCCAGGTGCACGGCGTGCACGGGCTTGCCGGGCGGGGCGGCGAGGTCGATGACATGGCCGATGCGGCGCTGGTACTCGAAGGAGAGGTACCCGGGGTCGTCCAGGTCGACGTGCGACTGGGGCGCCCCGTCGATCAGCAGCGTCCAGGCCCGGCCGCGGTCCGGGTCGGGGACGAGCCGTGCGAGACCGCCGTCGACGGCTTCCTCCACGGCGGCGGTGGCGGCCGCTGCGCGCCGCGGGTTCCTGGACCTGCCCATCCGCCCATTTTCTCAGGCCCCCGCGGTGAACGTGTCCCAGGTCCCCGCGGTAAACGTTTCAGCAGCACTTGTCGGCGGCCTCGATCAGGCGCGCCGCCTCACCGAGGGCCTCCCGCAGGACGGCCGGGTCGGTGGCGAGGTCGGCGTCGTCGCCGGGGGGCAGGAGCCAGTCGGCACCCGCGACCGGCGGCTCCGGGGCGAGGCGCAGTCCGCGCCCGTCGGTCTCCGTGCAGGTGCTGCCCGGCACGTCCCAGCCGGCCGCGGTGCCGGCGGGCACCAGGAAGCCGAGGGTGTCGCGGTCGTCGTCGTGCAGCACCGGTCCGACCGCGTCGGCGGCGGCGCGCCGCAGGATGTCGACCGCTTCCAGGCCCTGCCGGGCCGGTACGGTCACCAGGTCGCACGCCGTGTCGCCCGAGGCGGGCGGCAGCGGCGCGGTACACGGTTCATTGCTCTGGCTGGTCTGCATGCCCGCCTCCACCACACAGCACTGTCGCGGTCAACATGTTCAACGCGTCACCGTGTCAACGGCTACGGCACAAGTGCGCCGCAAAGGATGGCACTTCATGGCAGATCGCGGATGAGATATCCGCTTTTGTGGCCAAACTCAGCGTGGCGGGACCCTCACAGCCGGTACGTTCTTGCTCGCCGGAACCAGGGCACCATTCGGGCGCCATGTCCCGAACCCGCCCCGGCACCGGCATGGTTCGACGGTTCGCACGAGAGGACCCGGCCATGGCGTCGTCTACCGTGACCTCGTCACAGCCCGAACGGCCACCCCGGCCGAACCTCGCCTTCCGGCGGCTGCGCGGCCGGCGTTCACCGGCCGAGTTCGCGGCGCTGGTGCGGCGGGCCGCGCGGGAGATCGGTGAGCGGGTGAGCTGTGACGCGCGCTACGTCGGGCGGGTCGAGGCGGGTGAGATCCGCTGCCCGAACTACGCCTACGAGCGGGTGTTCCTGCACATGTTCCCCGGTCGTACGCTCGCCGACCTCGGCTTCGCGCCCCGCTCGTCCGTCCGCGGCCGCGCGGCGCGCACCGCCCCCCGGGCACTCGCCGCGGGCGGGGCGCGGGAGGCCGTCGCCGGGCATCCGGGCGAGCCGTCCGAGCCGCAGGACCAGCTGAACTCGCACGACCCGTATGACCCGCACGAGGTGTGCGACCCCCAGGGGCCGTACCCGTACGACCATCCGAACCACGAGGAGAGCGACGTGCTGCGTCGCGCATTCATGACCGGCGGGGCCACCGTGGCCGCCGCCGCGCTGGGCCCGCTGGGGCTCACCCCGGACGCCGTACCCGCGCCCCGCCGCTCGCGCCGGCCCGGGAGCACCGAGGCGACGGCCCTGGAGGACGCGGTCCGCCGGATCCGGCTGCTGGACGACCGGCACGGCGCGGACGGCCTCTACCGGCGCGCGGCGGCTCCCCTGCGCGCGGCGTACGCGCTGCTGGACGCCGGCGCGATGCGGCAGACCACCGTCGAGCGGCTGCACACGGGCGCGGGTGAACTCGCCATCTCCGTGGGCTGGCTGGCGCACGACTCCGGCCGCTTCGACGACGCCCGCTCGCACTACGCGGAGGCGCTGGCCACGGCCCGGATGACCGGGGACGAGGGGCTGGAGGCGCACGCCTTCTGCAACACCGCGTTCCTGGCACGGGACGCGGGGCGGCCCCGGGAGGCGGTGCGCGCCGCCCAGGCCGCGCAGCGGGCGGCCCGGCCGCTCGGTTCCGACCGGCTGAACTCCCTGCTCGCACTGCGCGAGGCGGGGGGCTGGGCGGGGCTGGCCGACCGCACCGGCTGCGCGCGGGCGCTCGCCCGGGCGCAGGCCCTGTTCGCCCGGGGGCGCTCCTCGGCCGACCCCGAGTGGATGAGCTTCTACGGCGAGGCCGAGCTGGAGGGGCTGGAGGCGCAGTGCTGGTCCATGCTGGGCGACTGGCCGCGGGCGTCCCGGCACGCCCGGCGGGCGGCGGACCTCCAGGACCCCCACTTCACGCGGAACATCGCCCTCTATACGGCGGAACTCGCGGACGACCTGGCGCGTGAGGGCCGTCCGGACGAGGCGGCGGAGGCGGGGGTGCGGGTGCTGTCCCTGCTGGACCAGGTGCAGTCGTCCCGGATCCAGACGATGCTGGCGGGGACGGCGCGGGTGCTGTTGCCGCACCGGCGGGCGGCGGGGGTCTCGGATTTCCTCGACCGGCACAAGGCGTATCCGAGGATCGCGGGGGCGTAGCGCGTGCGCGGCGCCGCCTGACGGCAGGGGCGGGGCATGTCCGCCGTCGCCGGGCCGCGGGCCGTCGTGGCTGATCGCGCCCACGCGGCGGAGCCGCAGATCGAACACAGCCCCGCGCCCCTTCGGAGCGCTTCCAGCTCAGCCCGCCAGGTGGCCCACGTCGTTCCAGTTCTCCAGTGCCGGTTCGCCGTATGCCCAGCCCAGGACCGACAGGGACGTCGGGTTCAGGCGGATGCGGGCCCCGAAGTCGAGAGGGAAGCCCAGCCAGCGTGCGGCCAGGGAGCGCAGGATGTGGCCGTGGGCGAAGAGGAGGACATCGCGGTCGGCGGAGCGGGCCCAGGTGACGACCTCGTCCGCGCGGGCGGTGACCTCGGCGACGCTCTCCCCCTCCGGGACGCCGTCGCGCCAGATCAGCCAGCCGGGGCGGATCGCCTGGATCTCGGCCGGGGTCAGGCCCTCGTACGCGCCGTAGTCCCACTCCAGCAGCGCGTCCCAGGGCTCGGCCCGCTCCCCGAACCCGGCCAGCGCGCAGGTCTCCGCGGCGCGCACGAGCGGGCTGGTGCGGACCGCCACGCCGGGCAGCCCGTCCAGCGGCGCCCGGTGCAGGCGTTCGCCGAGCAGCTTCGCGCCGTGCCGGCCCTCCTCAAGGAGCGGCACATCGGTCCTGCCGGTGTGCTTGCCGGACAGCGACCAGGCCGTCTGTCCGTGCCGGGCCAGCAGGATGCGCGGTGCCATGGGGGACCTTTCCGGGAGAGGGACGCCCGAAGGACGTCACAGGAACAACAGGAGTCGGCCCCTCCATCATCGCTCACCCCCTCAGGGGCAACCCCGCGCCCGGTCCCGGCGTCTTTGTGGGCCGGGGCCGTCCGCACCGGAGGACTCCGGAGCACCTGCGTGGGCACGAGAAGGACACCGTAAAGTGGCACGGTCGCCCGCCGGGGCGGCCGTACCGCAGAAGGGGGAGGGCGATCGGATGGCGCAGACCGAGACACCGGGCACCGAGGTGGCGCCCCGCACCCGGTTGCGCTGGTGGACCGAGCTGCCGCTGCTCCTGCTGGTCTACGGCTGCTACTCGGCCGGCCGCCTCCTGGTACGCGGCGACGTCGACGACGCCGTGGACCACGGCCTGGCGCTGCTGCGCGCCGAGAAGCTGCTCCACCTGAACGCCGAGCACCCTCTCAACCGCCTGTTCACCCGCGAGCCCTGGCTCGGGATACCCGCGGACTTCTGGTACGCCTCGCTGCACTACCTGGTCACGCCCGCGATCCTGATCTGGCTGTTCCGCAACCGCGCGGAGTACTACCGGCGGGCCCGCGCCTGGCTGATGACGTCCACGTTCATCGGACTGATCGGCTTCACCCTGGTGCCGACCTGCCCGCCCCGGCTGCTCGCCGCGGACGAGGGCTTCGTGGACACCATGGCCCACTACAGCTCGTACGGCTGGTGGGGCGGCGATGCCAGCGCCCCGCGCGGCCTGGGCGGCATGACCAACCAGTACGCGGCGATGCCGAGCCTGCACGTCGGCTGGGCGCTGTGGTGCGGGGTGATGCTGTGGCGGCACGGCGGCACCCGGCTCACCAAGGTGCTGGCCGTGCTCTACCCGCTGGGCACCGCGCTGGTCGTCATGGGCACCGCCAACCACTACCTCCTGGACGCGCTCGCCGGCATCGCCGTGATGGGCGTCGGCCACCTGCTCGCGCCGCGTGTGCTGCGGGCCGTCGACCTGGTCCGGGCCCGGCTGTTCAAGGGCTTCGGAGCCGTCGCGGAGGCCGGGGGTTCCGCGATTGTCAGTGGCGGATGCCAGACTTCCGCGGGTGAGCGAATTCCACGGCAGCGCGAGTCGCGGCCCGGCGCCGCAGCCGAGCCCGATCCCTCCCCCACGGACGCGGGCGACGGGGCTCCGGCAGCGGCTCGCTGAGCTGCGCGGCGCCGACGTACCGGCGAAGGCCCTGGACGCGCGCGCCCTCGCGGCGCTGGCCGCGAACCCCGGGTGCCGCAGACGGGCGATCCTGGACGGCGCCGGGGTGGACAAGGCCAAGCTGGCGAGCGCGCTCGGGGCGCCCTCCGGTTTCGGCCAGTCGCAGTTCGCGCTGACCCGGGGCAACGCGTTCGAGGCGAAGGTGAAGGCCGACGGCGGCGCCGAGCTGCTGCGCCTCGCGCACACCCGGCTCGACCCGGGCGCCGAGGCCCCGGAATCCGCCGCGGTGCCCGACCTGACCGCCCAGGGCCCCGAGGGCCGTACGGCGCGCACGGCGCTCGCGCTGCGCGAGGCCGCCCGCGCGGGCGGCTGGACGCTGCTGGACCACCCGATGCTCGCCCTGGACGTGGCGGGCTCGCTCGCGTTCCTGGAGCCGGACGCGGTGGTGGTGCACCCGGACGGCAGCTGGTCCGTGGTGGAGATCAAGTCCTTCCCGATGCTGGACGGTTCGGCGGACCCGGCGAAGGTGGGCGCCGCCGCCCGGCAGGCCGCGGTGTACGTGCTCGCCCTGGAGGACGTCGCCGCCCGCCTCGACCCCGCCCCGAGGGTGCGCCACCGGGTGCTGCTGGTGTGCCCCGAGGACTTCTCGAACCTGCCGGCCGGCTCTGCCGTGGACGTGCGCAAGCAGCGCGCGGTCACCGCGCGGCAGCTCGCCCGGCTCACCCGGATCGAGGAGATCGCCGACGCGCTGCCCGAGGGCACCTGCTTCGCACCCGACCGGGACGCCGAGGAGCTGACGGCGGCGGTGGCGGCGGTCCCGGCGACGTACGCGCCCGAGTGCCTGTCCGCCTGTGAGCTGGCCTTCCACTGCCGCGAGCGGGCCCGCGCGGCCGGTGCGGTCACCCGTCTCGGCCGCCCGCTGCGCGCCGAACTGGGCGGTCTGACCACGGTCGAGGACGTCCTCGCGGCGGCCCGCGGCGAGCTGGGCGACCCGGACGATCCGGCGGTCGCGGCCCTGCGCCGGGCGGCGGCCCTGCGCGCGGAGGCGCTCCAGGAGGCCCGGGGGCGGGAGGTGGCGGCCGTATGTCGCTGATCGACACCCTCGCCCGCCTGGAGGCCGTCGGCAGCGGCCGGGCGCAGCCCGTCGCGACCGTGCGGCACCGGCACCTCTCCGCCCACCCGCTGGTGTTCGTGCCGCTGACCACCGCGGGCGAGGCCGGTGCCCCGCTCGGCGCGCTGGTCGGCACCGACCGGGACGCGCCCCGGCTGCTGGTCGTACCGCAGCCCCGGGACCGCGATCTGCGCTTCACGTTCCTCGCCGAGCTGGCCGACGTGATCTTGCCGTACATCGACTCCTACGCCACCGAGGTGGAGGCCGCCGAGCGCACCGAGACCGACCCGGAGACCGGCAAGCGGGTCAAGGTCGAGACGGAGCTGTGCGCAAACGCGCCCCAGCTGATCGTGCCGAGCCGCGCGGGCCTGGCGTTCGTCCGGCTGCTGGGCCGCTCCATGCGGTTCCGCCGCACCGCCGAGCAGGACCCCGAGGCGCCCTATCCGGCGCCGCCCCGGGTGCCGCTGCTCGGGCGCTGGCTCACCCACTACGGGGAGCGGTCCCGGGTCCCCGGCTCGGCGCTGCTGCTCGCCCTCACCGATGTGCTCTCCCGGCACTGGGCGAGTGGCCAGTCGAGTCTTGAGGACCAGCATCTGGGCGCGCTGCTGGCCTGGCTCGACCCCCCGGCGGGCACCAGTGGCGCCGAGGCCGCGCGGGCGGCCGAGCTGGCCCGGGACCCGGCCGGGCAGCTGCGGTGCCCGCCGGCCGGTCCGGCCACCGACCCGGCGTTCGACAACAAGCTGCTGGCCCCGGCGATCGAGCGGTACGACCGGGCGCGCACCGCCCTCGCCGCCGCCGAGGACCCGCTGGAGGCCGACGACCGGCTGGGGGCGCTCACCCGGGCCGAGCGGGAGATCCGCGAGCTGATCGAGAGCCAGACGAAGCCCACCTGGGACGCGGTGTGGCGGGGCCTCGACCTGCTGCGGGCGCTGCCGGAGGGCGGGCATGCCGAGGAGCGCTGGATCCGGGACCGCTGGTCCTTCACCGGGCACCGGGACCGGGTGCTGGCCGGGGAGCCGCCGCAGCCGCGCCGGGACGACGCGGTGACGGCGGCGAACAAACTGGCCACCAGGGAGCGGGAACAGGCCCGCCTGGAGGCGCAGGAGGCGCTGGACGATCCGCTGGTGATGGCCGGGCGGCGGCTGGCCGGGGAGGCGTTCGCGGGCGAGGTGACCGAGGTCGTCATGGCCTACAGCGAGGGCAGGCGGCCGAGCCCGCGCCCGCTGGTGACGGTCCGCACCGACGACCGGCCGCAGTTGGCGGAGCGCGCGAAGGTGTACCGCTCGCTGGCCGGTCGTCCGCAGTCGGCGGAGTTCGTGGAGCAGCCGGCCGAGGACGTGTTCGTGCTGCGGATCCTGGACAAGATGGGCCGCGGCAAGGAGCCGGAGCCGGGTTCGGTGCCGGCGAAGGGCGACCGGGTCTGCTTCACCCTTTTCGAGCACGAGCAGCGCGGCGGGGCGAAGCTGCCCGACCCGGAGGAGACCCCGTGGACGCACGGCGGGCCGCCCGGTGAGGCCGTGGCGGAGGCCGCCGACCCGATCACCGAGGAGGATGTGCTGTGACGACCGTCGACGTCGACCCCGGGGCCGCCGCCGCCCGTGCCACGGACGCGATCCTCCGCGACACGCTGGACGTCACCGAGCGGGGCGTGGTGGTCGACTCGCCGCCCGGCGCGGGCAAGTCGACCCTGGTGGTGCGGGCGGCGCTCGAACTCGCGGACGCGGGGCGCCCGTTGATGGTGGTGGCACAGACCAACGCCCAGGTGGACGACCTGGTGCTGCGCCTCGCCGAGAAGAACCCCGGGCTGCCGGTGGGCCGGCTGCACAGCAGCGACGCCGAGGCGTACGACAGGGCGCTGGACGAGCTGCCCCAGGTGCGTACGTCGGCGAAGGCGGCCGACCTCGCCGGGCTGCCGGTGGTGCTGTCCACGGCCGCGAAGTGGGCGCATGTGAAGGTGGACGAGCCCTGGCGGCACGCGATCGTGGACGAGGCGTACCAGATGCGCTCCGACTCGCTGCTCGCGGTGGCGGGCCTGTTCGAGCGGGCGCTGTTCGTGGGCGACCCCGGCCAGCTGGACCCGTTCGCGATCGTCGGCAGCGAGCAGTGGGCGGGGCTGTCGTACGACCCCTCGGCCTCCGCCGTCACCACGCTGCTCGCCCACAACCCCGGGCTGCCGCAGCACCGGCTGCCGGTCTCCTGGCGGCTGCCCGCGTCGGCGGCGCCCCTGGTCTCGGACGCGTTCTACCCGTACACGCCGTTCCGCAGCGGTACCGGGCCCGGTGACCGGCGGCTCACCTTCGCGGTGCCCTCCGACGGCTCGGGCCCCGACCGGGTGATCGACGAGGCCGCCGCCACCGGCTGGGGCCTGCTGGAACTGCCCGCCCGGCACACCCCGCGCACGGACCCGGAAGCGGTGCGCGCGGTGGCCGCGGTCGTCCGCCGCCTGCTGGACCGGGGCGGCGCGGCTCTCTCCGAGCGCTCACCCGACCCGGCCCCCCTGACCGCCGCCCGGATCGCCGTCGGCACCGCCCATCGCGACCAGGCCGCCGCGGTCCGCTCCGCGCTGGCCGACCTGGGCGTCTTCGAGGTGACGGTCGACACGGCGAACCGGCTCCAGGGCCGGGAGTACGACATCACGGTCGTCCTGCACCCGCTCTCCGGCCGCCCCGACGCCACCGCCTTCCACCTGGAGACCGGCCGCCTGTGCGTCCTCGCCTCCCGGCACCGGCACGCCTGCGTCGTGGTCTGCCGCGAGGGCGTGAGCGACCTCCTGGACGACTACCCCTCCACCGAACCGGTCCAACTGGGCACGCTGGTCAAGTTTCCCGACGGGTGGGAGGCGAACCACGCGGTGCTGGCGCACCTGGCGGAGCACAGGACGCGCTGGCGGCCATGAGCGACGCGGCGACACCTGTCCACCGAGCACCGAGCCCCGCGCCGCCCCCGCGCCGGACGGAGTCCGGCACGCCCCCGCAGGCGGCCGATGAAAACAGCCCCGACGGCTGGGAGGCGAACCACGCGGTGCTGGCGCACCTGGCGGAGCACAGGACGCGCCGGCGGGCGGGAGCGGGGTCCGGGGCCGTGGCAGCCGGGGGGGCACCGCGGTTCCCAGGGGCGCGGGGAACTGCGCGGCCCGCCACAGCGGACCGGACCCGCAGGACGCCACGGCGGGACGCCACGGCGGGACGCCACGGCGGCGGACGGCGACGGCGGCCCCCACACGCGGCAGCGCCCTTGCGCACACGCGAGACAATGGACGATGGCCCGGCAGACCCGCGGGGCCCGGTCGTCAGAGCCGTACGAGGAGGAGATGAAGACATGGCGGAGCCCACGCCGCGTCGGAACGAACCGCGGCTACGCCCCGCGCCCCTGATCTTCGAGCCCGCGGAAGCGGCCGCCGATCCCGAGCACTTCTTCCAGCTGGAGTCCATCGAGGATCCCCGGGCGCTGTTGTCCCGGGCGACGGAGCTGACCCAGGCGTTCCGCGCGGCCGCCGACCGTGCCGTGGAGTTCCAGGCCATCGCCGCCGCCCAGCTCGCCGACCCGCGCCGGTTCGACCGGCTGACCGCCGCCGACATCGCCGAGCGCGCGGAGTGGACCGAGGACTATGCCAAGAAGATGGTCGAGTTCGGCCGGGATCTGATGCGCGGGAACAGCGAGGGCCGTACCAGCGCCGACCCCGTGTGATCCCGGTGCGATAAACCGACGTGATCGTCATCTGGCATATGCCAGGCGGGCAAGATACCTCCTCCCCCCTCCTCCTGTCCCGGTTTTCCGCAACTCAGCAGAACCGGTTGCTCACTGCCGGTAGATCTGGTCGGCATGAGCGGTACTCCGAACGTCACCCGCGTCACCTCCGACGGCGCCGCCTGGCTCGCCTCGGCCGGGCCGTACCCCCGGCGCGCGCCCGCCCCGGCCGTCCTGCCCTGCGGCACCGTCTTCGACGTGGTGAGCGCCCCGGTCGTCTTCGGGCGCCGGATGCTGGACCGGCTCTGGGACAACGGCCCCGGCTCCGGCCCGGTCGCGATGTCCCGTGGCCGGATGCTGCTGTTCTGCGCCCCCGGCACCGCGCACCGGCTGCCCTCGCTGCTGGCCTGGGAGGAGTGGGGCTCGCACCGGGCGGCGGCCGTACCGCCCCTGCTCTGCCACGGCACGGGCGACGCGGTGACCGTCCCCGCACCGGACGGCGGCCCCTCGGCCGACCCCCGCTGGCTGGTCGCCCCGGACGCGCGTCACCCCTGGTTACCGGGCCCGGAGGTGCTGCTGTGGGCGGCGGTGCGGGCGGCCAGGGCGGCGGTGCGGATATCGATTTTTCCTCCCCCCGGCCAGGATGCTAAGGTCTACGACGTCAGCAGGCGCCGCTAGCTCAGTTGGTTAGAGCAGCTGACTCTTAATCAGCGGGTCCGGGGTTCGAGTCCCTGGCGGCGCACGCGAGAGCGATGGCGAGTTCGGACCGCAAAAAACGCGGTCCGAACTCGCCATCGCTGTTTTTGCGCGGCTTCGCCGCGCGGTGTGGGGGCTTCGCCGCCCACGCCCGTCATCAGGTCGGCCCGGTGGACGTCGGCCGAGAGGTCAGCCCCTGATCCGCTGCGTGATCCTCACCGTCCACGCCCCCGAAGCCGTCCGGTCCTCCGCCTCGACCTTCACGCCCGCTCCCGGGACGGTGAAGCTCTCCCCCAGGGCGACCGGGGCGTCGGCCAGGGGCGGGTAGACGGAGTCGTCGGGGCAGGCCGAGGTGTGCGGGTGGGCGTCGACGACCTCGATGGGGCCGCCGCCGGACTCCGCGCCGCTGCGCACCCGGTAGACGAGGATGCCCTCGCGGCAGGTGGCGCGGTCGTTGCCGGCGGCCGTACGGGCCTCGAAGGCGAGGGCGCTGTCGGGGCCGGTGCGCACCACCGCCAGTTTCACCCCGTCGCCGAGCCCGAAGGCGGGCGCCCCGCCGGCGCCCCGCACGGGGACGCCGGGCCCCGCGGCGAGGGGCTCCAGGGTGATCCGGGTCGGGCCCGCGCCGCGCACGCACACCACCTGGCGCGGGTCCAGCCACCCCAGCCGCCACTTGTGCCAGGCGAACAGGTCCGGGGAGAGCCCGAACTGGCTGCCCATCAGGTCCCAGTCGCCGACGTACGTGTCCCAGTCGCCCTTGCCGTCGGCCGGGCGGTGGTAGAGGTCGGGCAGATCGAAGACATGGCCGCTCTCATGGGCGAGGACCAGCCGGTCCGGCGGATGCTTCTCGAACACCGTGACGACCCGCCGTACATCCGTGCCGTCCACATGGAAGGGCGTATCGAGGTTGACGACTTTGGTGGCGTCGGAGTCCACGCCGGGCGCGTCCGGGTCGGCGACGAGGTACACCACCTGGTAGCGCGAGAAGTCCACCGCTTTGTCGGCCACTTTGAACGCGTCGTTCAGATAGGCGGCCCGGTCCTCGGCGGCCCAGTCCCGCCGTACGGCGTACGCCGTCGAGGGACGGGGCATACGCAGCCAGTGCGACAGCGGGTGCGGGCGCAGGGTGAATCTGCCGTAGGAGGCCTGCTCGAAGTAGCGGCTGGTTCCCGGGAAGTGGTCGGCGGTCAGTTCGGCCGGGGTGGTGCGCGGGGTGCCGTCCGGGAAGGACAGGAAGATCATCACCGCGTCCAGTGCCCGGGTGGGGCGCGCGTAGCCGGAATCCCAGGAGTCGACGCCCTCGGAGTGGTGGGCCTCGGTGCGGTGCAGGGCGCACGGGGCGGTGGAGAAGGGCTCGGCGACCGACGGGCCGGTGAAGATCGAGGTCGCGGCCAGCGCCGACAGCGTGGTGCACACGGCGGCGGTGCTGCGCAGCAGGGGCACGGACATGACCTCCGGACGCGGTTGGACAGACCCGCACCCAGGTTGCTGCGTTTCGCCACTCGATGCCCTGTTTGTCTGCACCAGAAGGGTGAGCGCTCCCCATTTGGGCGCCGGCGCACTACGGCGCTCGACACCCCCGATTCACTCACGGAACGTCACAACTGGTCGATGGCCTCAATAACCCGTCCAGGTGCGGGCAGAAACGATCTGTCAGAAAGTCTGTCCGGTCCGGGACACTGGATGATGGCTGGAAGGGCCCGGGGCCAGCCTCTATGATCGGCACACTTTCCGGCACGGACAGAGATCGAGTGCACTGCGGGAGCGAGCGGTGAGCGGAACGTCCGAAGGGCCGACGCCCGCGGCAGACCTCGACCGGTCAGCCGTCACAGACAGTGATCACATCACCTACGACCGTGTCTTCGGAGCGGCGCCGCTCGCCATGGCCGTCGTGGATCGCGAGGGATTCGTCCTGCGCGCGAACCCGGCCTTCGGCGAGCTGCTCGGCACCGACTGCGACACACTCTCCGGCCGGTCCGCCGCGGATCTGGTGGACCTGACCGCCGACGCCCGTTCCTGGCACGCCTATCGGGAGGTGCTGTGCGGGCGGCAGGCCAGACTGCGCTGCACCCGCAGGCTGAAACTTCCCGGGGGAGGCTCGGTGTGGGTGCAGCTCACCGTGGTCCCCCTGACCGACGGCGGGGCGGGCGTGCTGCTGTCCGTCGCCGACATCAGCGCCCGCCGTGAACTCCAGGCGCGGCTGCGGCACTTGCAGATGCACGACCCGGTGACCCGGCTGCCCAACCGCACCCTGTTCTTCGAGCGCCTCTCGGCCGCGCTGGAGGCGGAGTCGTACGAGCAGAGCGGCACCGGGCGGATCGGCCTGTGCTACCTGGACCTCGACGGGTTCAAGGCGGTCAACGACACGCTCGGCCATCGCGTCGGTGACCGGCTGCTCGCGGCCGTGGCCGAGCGGCTGAACAGGGTCGCCGACGACGCCGGGTACGCGCGCACCGCGACTCCCCTGGTGGCCCGGCTCGGTGGGGACGAGTTCGCGCTGCTGGTGGAGGACTCCACCGGCACCGAACAGCTCGCGGACCTCGCCGAGTCGGCGCTGGAGGCCCTCCAGGAGCCCTTCGACCTGGCCGGGCAGCGGCTGTCGCTGACGGCGTCCATCGGGGTCGTGGAGCGGCACGCGGCGGGCACCACGGCGACCGGTCTGATGCAGGCGGCGGACACGACGCTCTACTGGGCGAAGGCCGACGGCAAGGGCCGCTGGACGCTGTTCGACCCCGAGCGCAACGCGCACCGGATGACCCGGCAGGCGCTGTCCTCCACGCTGCGGCCCGCCATCGAGCGGGGTGAATTCGCCCTGGAGTACCAGCCGTTGGTCGGCATGGAGGACGGCCGGCTGTCCGGGGTGGAAGCCCTGGTGCGCTGGCACCACCCGCAGTTCGGCACGCTGACGCCGAATCGGTTCATCGGGCTGGCCGAGGAGGACGGCTCGATCGTGCAGCTCGGCCGCTGGGCGCTGGTCACCGCGTGCCGGCAGGCCCGCCGCTGGCAGTTGGCCCATCCCGAGGAGCCGCCGATCTTCGTCAGCGTGAACGTGGCGGTGCGCCAGGTGTGGGACTCCGACCTGGTGGCCGATGTGGCCCAGACCCTGGCGGACACCGGACTGGCCCCGCATCTGCTCCAGCTGGAGCTGACCGAGTCCGCGGTGATGGGCTCGGCGGGCCGCCCGCTCCAGGCGTTGCAGGCCCTCAGCGACATGGGGGTGCGGATCGCCATCGACGACTTCGGCACCGGCTACTCCAACCTCGCCTACCTCAGCCGGCTCCCGGTCTCGGCGCTGAAGCTGGACGGCTCCTTCGTCCGCGGCTTCCAGTACGAGGAGGCGTCCAAGGGGGCCGCGCCCAACCCCGCCGACGAGGTGATCGTGGAGGCGATGATCCAGCTGGCCCACCGGCTGGGCCTCACGGTCACCGCCGAGTGCGTGGAGACCTCCGCCCAGGCCACCCGCCTGCGCCGCATCGGCTGCGACACCGGCCAGGGCTGGCTGTACTCCCGCCCGGTGCCGCCGGATCGTATCTCCGAGCTGCTGGGGGCGCGGGCGTACACCGCCACCACCTGAGGGCGGCGTGCTCGGTGCCGTAGGGACTACTGCCCGGCCCTCGGCAACGCGTACGCGTCCGCGATGAGTTCGTACGAGCGCACGCGCACCTCGCCCCGGTGCGCGTGCGTGGTGATCATCAACTCGTCGGCGCCGGTGCGCTTCTGGAGGTCGTCGAGGCCGGAGCGGACCTCGTCGGCGGTGCCGTGGACCACGTTGGCGGACCAGGAGGCGATGAACTCCTCCTCCATGGCGCCGAGTTCGGTCCGTTCGGCCTCCGCGGGGTCGGGGAAGAGGCCGGGGCGGCCCATCCGCAGGCGGAGCATGTTGAGGGCCATGGCGCGGGTCTGGCGGCGGGCCTCGCGCTCCTCGTCGGTGGCGAGGGCGGAGACGCCGATGAGCGCGTACGGCTCGGCGAGCACCGGGGAGGGGCGGAAGGTCTGGCGGTACAGGTCCAGCGCGGGGACGGTGTTCTGCGCCGAGAAGTGGTGCGCGAAGGCGAACGGCAGGCCGAGCATCCCGGCCAGCTGGGCGCTGAAGCCGGAGGAGCCGAGCAGCCACACCGGCGGGCGGTGCGCGGACTGGACGCCGCCCGGGGCGCTGCCCTGCACCGGGCCGGGGATCGCGTGGATGCGCCGGTAGGGGTGGCCGTCGGGGAAGTCGTCGTCCAGGAAGCGGATCAGCTCGGCGAGCTGCTCGGGGAAGTCGTCGGCGCCCTCGTTCAGGGTGTCGCTGCGGCGCAGGGCGGCGGCGGTGGCCCCGTCGGTGCCGGGGGCGCGGCCGAGGCCGAGGTCGATCCGGTGCGGTGCCAGCGCCTCCAGCGTGCCGAACTGCTCGGCGATCACCAGCGGGGCGTGGTTGGGCAGCATGACGCCACCGGAGCCGAGCCGGATGCGCTCGGTGTGGGCGGCGAGGTGCGCGAGGATCACGGCCGGTGAGGAGGAGGCGACGCCCGGCATGGAGTGGTGTTCGGCCACCCAGTACCGGTGGAAGCCCCGGGCCTCGGTGCGGCGGGACAGCTCGGCGCTGGTGCGCAGCGCGTCGGTGGCGGTGCTGCCCGCGCCGACGGTCACCAGGTCCAGGGCGGAGAGCGGGACGGGCGCGGTGCCGTGCGCCGTACCCCGGATGCCGTCCGCGGTCTCGCGGTTCTCGGGTGCCTGAGCTGCCTCGTCTGCCGCCACGGTGGGGGCCTCCTGTTTCCGGCGTGTGCTGTGCCGGTGTGTCGTAACAGGTGGCTCTCCCCGGATATTCCGTCGCGCTCCCCGGCCCGCCGCTCCCGCCTCGCCCCGGCCGCCCCGTGCGCCGGGTCCGCCCCGGCCGCCGGGGCCGCCTCTCATACCTGGACGAGCCGCTCCCTGGTGAACAGCGCCCCGAGTTCCGGCGCGTTCACCCGGCGGTCGGCGAGCCGCAGCCCCTCCCACACGGTGACCTGGTTCGCGGTGAGCACCGGCTTGGACAGGGACTTCTCCAGCAGGCCGAGGTGGGCGGCGGTGTGCAGGGCGGTGTCCGGCAGCAGCACCGCCTCCGCGTGCGGGTCGTCCGCGTCCCGGGCCAGCGTCAGCACCTCCTCCTCGCCCCAGCCGGCGACCTCGGCGGCCGTGCCGATCCCCGAGGAGCGCGTCCCGGTCACCTCCAGGCCCCCGGCCCGCAGGAACTCCGCGAACAGCGCGGTGATCTCCTCGGGGTAGGTGGCGCCGACGGCGACCCGTCGTACCCCCAGCTCACGGGCCGCGTGCACAAAGCCGAAGGACGTCGAGGAGGCCGGCATCCCGGCCAGCCGGGCCAGGGTGCGCACCTGGTCGTGGGCGCCCTGCCAGCCGTGCACGAAGCCGCCCCCGGCGCCCGCCCACACCACGGTCTCGGCGCCGGCGAGCCGCAGCCGCTCCATGCCCGCGCCGAGCCGCTCGGCGGAACCCGCCCCGCGCAGCGTCTCGACCCGGAGGGCGTCCTCGCCGAGCTCGGTGTGCACCAGGTCCACCCGGATGTCGCTGCCCAGGAGCTGCTCGATGCGCGGATAGTCGTCCTCGGCGAAGTGGCCCGGGTAGAGGAATCCGAGTGCGGTCATGTCCAGCCTTCCTGCGTGCGGTCGGGCGTACGGGACGCTCCGCGCGCCCCCTCTCGGGAAAGGCGCCCGGGAGCGGCCCCGCGGCCCGGGTACCCAGCCTCCGCGCGGCAGCCCACCTCATGACCTGATCGGCCGACAGCGGCGGGGCCGGGCGCGCCTCCTCCGGCCGGGCACCCGGCGCCACGGCCCGCGGTCGAACGGGAACCGGCCACCGGCTCGCGGGCGGGGCAACCGATACCGGCGTCCCCCTGTTGACGCCGGGGGTGCCGGGTGCGAGCGTGGGCGATCCGTGCGTCCCGGACGGCCGGAGGGCACCTCCACGGCGCCTCGGACGCACCCGCCACGGACCGCCGGGGAGCCGCGTATGCCGGACGTCGGAAGCCGTCCCGACGGACACCGGGAACCGTCCCGGACGGGGAGCGTGCCCACCCTGCTCGTGCTGGACGCCGGGCCGCCGCCCCGGCTCGGCCGGCTGACCGGGCGGGCCCGGATCGTGCGCACCGACGCGGCGCACCTGGCCGAGCGGCTGCCGGGCGCGGACGCGCTGCTGGTGTGGGACCTCACCTCGACCGCGGTGCGCGAGGCATGGCCGGGCCCGGGGCCCCGGCCGCGCTGGGTGCACACGGCGAGCGCGGGCGTGGACCATCTGCTCTGCCCGGAGCTGGCCGCGTCCGGCACGGTGGTCACCAACGCGCGCGGGATCTTCGACCAGCCGGTCGCCGAGTACGTGGCGGCGCTGGTGCTGGCCGTGGCCAAGGATCTGCCGCGCACCCTGGAGCAGCAGCGGGAGCGGGTGTGGCGGCCCCGGGAGAGCCGGCGGGTGGCGGGCACGCGTGCCTGCGTGGTCGGTTCGGGGCCCATCGGGCGGGCGATCGTACGGCTGCTGAAGGCGCTCGGTGTGACGACGGCGCTGGTCGGACGGGTGCCGCGGACCGGGGTGTACGGCCCGGCCGACCTGGACCGGCTGGTCTCCCGCGCGGACTGGGTGATCGCGGCGGCGCCGCTGACGGAAGCGACGTACCGCATGTTCGGCGCCCATGTCTTCGGGGTGATGCAGCCCTCGGCGTTCTTCGTCAACGTGGGGCGCGGCGATCTCGTGGACGAGGACGCGCTCGCCCGCGCCCTGACCCGGCGCTGGATCGCGGGCGCCGCCCTGGACGTGTTCGCCGCCGAACCGCTGCCGCCCGGCAGCCCGCTGTGGGACCTGCCCGGTCTGATCGTCTCCCCGCACATGAGCGGGGAGACGGTGGGCCGGCGGGATGAACTCGGGCGGCAGTTCGTGGAGTTGTACGAGCGCTGGGCGGCGGGCAGACCCCTGGTGAACGTGGTCGACAAGAGCCGCGGGTACGTGCCCGGCCACTGACCCGGCGGGCAGCGGCAGCGGAGCAGGAGCGGACCCGGGAATTCCTCGGCGCGGTTCTGTGAGGTCGGTGCCGTGAGAGCGCTGCCGTGAAAGCGCTGCCGTGAGGGGCCCGGACAACGGGCGAGGTCCGGCCGCCGGGGAATGACTTCGGCATATGCCACTGGATCTGCGCCGCAGTTGAGACGGCCGCCGGGGTGAGGGGGACGAGCCGGAAACTTGTCAACGCCCCCTCCCCGGCGGCCGTTCGCCCGTTATCGTGGTAGCGCCGCACCGTCCGGAATCCACGGCCCAGCAAGCGAGCGCAGAGGGGACCCACCGTGGCGCTGATGCACGAGCCGACCGCCCCGTACCACTCCGCCCAGGACGCGCTGCGCGTGCTGGAGACCGTGGCGCGCACCGCCGCCGGGGTCACCGAGACCGAGCTGGCCCGGCACACCGGACTCGGCCCCGAGCGGCTCACCGTGCTGCTGCGGATGCTGCGCCGCGAGGGGTACGTGGAGCAGATCGGCGGCGGCGCGTACGTCACCGGTGACACGCTGCGCCGGCTGACCTCGGCCCAGGACCGCGAGCGTGCCCTCTTTGACAAGCTCCAGCTCATGCTGGACCGGCTGCGCGACTCGGTCGGCGCGGCGGTCTACATCAGCCGGTACGTGGACGGCGAGGTCAAGGTCACCCAGTACGCGGCCGGACCCGCCGCCCCCGCGGTCAACGAGTGGGTGGACTTCCGCTACTCGGCCCACGCCACGGCGGTCGGCAAGAGCCTGCTGACCCAGCTGGACCACAACGGGCGCCGCGACCATCTCGCCCGGCACAAGATGGCCCGCCTCACCTCGCGCACCATCACCAGCGACAAGCTGCTGCTGTCCCGCCTGGAGTCCCAGCCGCCGACGGTTCCGGTGCTCGACCTCCAGGAGTACGCGGTGGGCACGGTCTGCGCGGCCGTCCCGATCACCGCGGGCGCCTCGGTGGGCTGCCTCGCCGTGTCCCTGCCGGTGGAGCACGCGCACCGCCTGAAACACGCCGCGGACACTCTGAACCGGAACGCGGCGCCGGTGCTGCTGTCGCTGGCCCTCTGAGCGGTTCCCGGCCGGCCCCCGGGTGGTCACCAGCACCCCCGAAGACCAGGTAGTATTTTCTTCGTCGCCGGCCGCGAAGAGCGGAAGGCGAGAGTCACGCGCCGCTAGCTCAGTTGGTTAGAGCAGCTGACTCTTAATCAGCGGGTCCGGGGTTCGAGTCCCTGGCGGCGCACCCGAAGAAAAGCCCCTCACCTCGGTGAGGGGCTTTTCGCATGCCTCAGAAGTTGACGTCCGAGCAGGCGTAGAACGCGTTGCCCGTGTCGGCGATCGTCCACACCGCGAGGATCACGTGGTGTCCGGACAGGCCCGTCGGCAGGGTGCCGCTGTGGCTGAGCGTGGCCGGCGGCTGCTGGCCGTTGTAGGGCACCGTCAGGAACGGCGTGAGGTTGAGGTCGGAGCGGGACAGCGGGTGGTTCTGGTTCCAGCCCTGCTTGGTGACGTAGTACTTGAAGTCCGTCGTGGCGTGCCGGGCCGCGAACTGCCAGCGGAAGGTGTACGACTGCCCGCCGGTCACCTGGGTGGTGGGCCAGGCGGCACCGGACGGCGTGGTCGGCGAGCTGAGCTGGGTGAAACGGTCCACGCCGCCGTTGCAGAGCTGACCGTCGGCGGGCCCACCGGCCGGGAAGCCCTTCGGCCCCTCGACGCTCTGCGGCTCGTACTGGATGTCGCCGCAGCCCTTGACCGTGCCGTTGGCGCAGAGCTTCTGCCTGCTGATGGGGAGGTCGGTGTAGCCGTGCCCGCTGGCGCCGCCGGTGGAGAGCGCGAACGCTCCGACGGTCACCGCGCCGAGCACGACTGCGGACATTCTGGTCTTGATGCGCATACTGCTGCTCCTGGAGAACGTGGGGAGTTCACTGAGCCGTGCAGGGGAAGGTCTAGACCAAGTCACAGATTATGGGCGGCACTTGAGCATGTCCATACCGGTGGCGGAGACCGATGGCTCCCCGTGCCCGGCGCAGAACGCCACCGTGAGATCCCGCACCAGCACCTTGCGCTCCGACTCGTCCAGCTCGACCAGCCCGCGCGTGGTCAGCCGGGTCACCGTGTCCTCCACGGAGTCCACCACCGAGCTGAGCATGCTGGCCCGCTGCCGGGCGTCCAGCGCGGCGATCCGGCGGCGCTCCATCGCGGCCGCGACCTCCGGGGCGTACTCCACCCGCAGCGGCCGCACGGAGTAGACCTCCAGACCGGCGGGCGCGGTCTCCGCCGTCACCAGCCGGGTCAGCGTCGCCCCCGCCGCCGCGGGCCCGCCCCGCCCGCCGCCCGCGGGCTCCACCGGTACCCGGGCCAGCGCCGCCTCCACGCACTCGCGCAGATACCGCTCATGGTCCTCCAGGCCGAGCACCGCCCGCGCGGTGTCCCGTACCCGCCACACCACGAGCACCACCACCCGCAGCGGGGTGCCGCCCGGATCGGTCGCGGGGATCGCCTCGCTGCGCCAGTGCCGCAGCCGTACGTCGACCCGGCGGCGCCGCAGCAGCGGGTTGACCCAGAGCAGCCCGGTGCGCCGAACCGTCCCCCGGTAGCGGCCGAACAGGCCCACCACCCAGGCCCGTCCGGTGCGCCCCCGGGCCAGCCCGCCGAACCCGGCCGCGCCGAGCAGCCCGGCCCCGGCGTACGCCGCCCACTGGGCCGGGCCGAGCCCCGTGCCCGCGGGCTCCGGCAGGCGCAGCGCCTGGGCGGCGAGCGGCGGCAGCACCCCCGCCCACCAGGAGGCGGCCAGGCAGCCGGTGACCCCGCAGGCCCCGGCGAGCACCCCGGCCGCCCCGGGCAGCACCCGCGCCTCCCGTTCCGCCAGCTCCGGGTCGATCCGGGGCAGCGGGCGCCGCGCCGGTGCCGGGCGGCTCGCGCGCGGCAGTTCGCCGGTGCCCTGGCGGCGCCCCACCACGGCCGGCCTGGGCGGCACCCGTACGGGATCGTCCGCCCCGGGCCGGTCGTGGCCCTCGGGGTCGTCGCGGAAGAGCAGATGGACCGGGATCTCGGTGGTGGACTCGTTGCGGATCAGCCGGGCCGGGCGGGTGCCGGCGGCCGTGGCCGGATGGGGTGGCCCCTCGGGTTCGGACGGGGTGTGGGTGGTCGTACTCATGCGTGCCTCCAGCCTCCGCGCCAGATGCGTCATGAACGTGAACTGATGGGTGGGGTAGGGCGGTTGAGGGTGATGTACGGCGGTCGGGGCCGGTCAGGAGAACAGCCGGCGCCAGGTCTCCGGGCCGACCGAGCCGTCGGCGGCGCCGCCCCGCCAGCCCTGGCCGCGCTGGAAGGCCGCCACCGCCTGCCGGTCCGCCTCGCCCCACCGCGGACCCGGGCCGTCGCCGTAGAACCGGCCGAACCCCTTACGGGTCAGCTGGACCCCCAGCCGGGTGACGTAGCCGTTGCTCTGCCCCGGACGGAAGTAGCCCTTGCCGGGATAGCCGGGCACGCCGTGCGAGGCGGGCTCCGCCGTGTCCGGGGTGATGTCGCGGCCCCGGCCGGAGGTGAGCAGTTCCCAGGTGCGCGGTCCGGGCAGCCCGTCGGCCTCCTCGCCGTCCCAGCCCTGGGCCCGCTGGAACGCCTCGGTGGCCCGCCGGTCCGCCTCGCTCCAGGCCGGGCCCGGACCGTTCGGGTAGTACGGTCCCGCGCCCCGGGCGATCAGCATCCGGCCCAGCTCGGTGACGTACTCGTTGACCGCGCCGAGCCCGAAGGAGTCCGCGCCGGGATAGTCCGGGGAGGTCCTGCCGTCCGTCGCCTCGGCGCCCGCGCTGCCGGTGGCCAGGCCCTTGTAGCGGTAGGGGACGTACTTGCCGGCGTGACTCCAGTAGGGGTAGGGCGTGGTCTGGCTGCGGGTGTGCGGGGGTGTCTGCTCGTAGACCTTGTAGTGGGTGTGCGCGGAGTCCGTCCAGCCGCCGAAGATCACCACGTGCGAGCCGTTCTGGGGGTTGGCGGTGTTGTGGAAGAGCAGCATGTCGCCGGGCTGGAGCTGGGACTTCTTGATCTTCACGCCGTACTTGGCGAGGCTGCCCGTCCACTGGTTGCTGTTCAGCCCCCAGGCCATGGAGACATAGCCCGAGCAGTCCTGCCGGTAGCCGTCGGTCCAGTAGCGGCCCATGCTGTACGGCACCTGCGCGGTCACCCAGGACTTGGCCCGCTTGATGATGGCGTCGCGGGTGGTGCGCGGGGTGAGGACGCCCCCGGGCCGGGCGGCGCCGCTGTCGGGGCCGTGCAGGGGGGCCTCGGTGCCCTGGGGGGTGTCGGGGCCGTCGCCGGGCACGGCCTGGCGGTGCGAGGGGTGGCCGGCGGGGAGGGCGGCCACCGGGGTCACCACGCCGAGGGCGGCGGACACCGCGGCCACGACGACCATCCCGCGCCTCGCGGGGAGCTGGGCGAGGCGGCTGGGCGGCTGGCGGGGACGGGAGCGCCGCCGGTGGACACAGCCGGGACAGCCACAGTCGCGCGCGGGTTCGAACTCCTCGAACGCCGGAGCGGTCATGCGATCTGCCTCACATTCATGGTGTTTTTGTCCGCTTGTGTGCACGTTGATCAGTTTCCCAACTGTCCGCACGGCGCGCACTTTGACGGTCCGAATGATGTACGGGCCCCTCCGAAGCCCCCTGTCAGTGGTCCGGAGCACCCTCACAGGTCAGGTAGAGTTCTCTCTGTCAGCAGGCGCCGCTAGCTCAGTTGGTTAGAGCAGCTGACTCTTAATCAGCGGGTCCGGGGTTCGAGTCCCTGGCGGCGCACCGACGGAGAAGGTCCCTCGCAGCAGCGGGGGACCTTTTCGTATGCCCCTCTTCACCGGGCCGCTACTCTCTGGCCATGGCAGCGCGGGACCTTCAGGAGCGGATCAAGAAGCTGATCGTGGACCGGCGGCTGCCTCCCGGGGCCCCGCTGCCGACCGAGCCGGAGCTGATGGAGTTCCTCGGGGCGAGCCGGAACTCGGTGCGCGAGGCGCTCAAGGCGCTCCAGGCGATGGGCATCGTGGAGATCCGGCACGGCTTCGGGACGTACGTCGGCCCGATGTCGTTCGCGCCGATGATCGAGGGCCTCGCCTTCCGCACGGTCGTCGGCCACTACCGGGGCGAGGACTCGCTGCTCCAGCTCCTCGAACTGCGCGAGGCCGTGGAGACCGGCCTCGTCTCCCGGCTCGCCGGGCGGCTGCCGCAGGCGGACCTGGCCGAGCTGGACGCGCTGGTCGACCGCATGGAACAGCAGGCGGCCGAGGGCGCCGGCCTCGCCGACACCGACCGCGCCTTCCACGCCACGCTCTACCGGGGCCTGGACAACGCCCTGCTCAGCGAGGTCCTGGAGGCGTTCTGGGACGCCTTCCACCGGGTGCGCCGGGACCTGGTGGACGTGCCGCAGGACCCCCGGGTGACCTGCCGCCAGCACCGGGAGATCCTGGACGCGGTGCGCTCCGGGGACTCCCCCCGGGCGGAGCGCGCCATAAGGGACCACTTCGGGAACGTGCGGACCCGCCTGTCGGGGTGAGCCCGGCCCTGCCGGGGGTTCAGCGGGTACGGCGGCCCCGGCGGGCGCGCAGGCCCACGGCGACGGCGGCGGCCGAGGCCAGCGCGAGCCCGGTCAGGGCCTGCGCGGTGTCGGGTCCGGAGCCGCCGGTGGCCACGGTGGCGAAGTGCGCGGTGGCGTCGACCGGGGCGGCAAAGGCTCCTTCGTCCATGGCCACGACCGTGATCCTGCCGCCCACCACCCGGTCGGCGCAGGTCACCTTGACGTCGTAGCCGCCCGGCCCGACCGCGGAGCCGACGCGGGCGCTGCCCGAGAGGGTGCCCCGGGCCCCGGTGAGGCGGGCGTCGGCGGTGAAGGCGCGGGAGGCGGCGACGGCCTGCTCCCCGGTGCAGCCGCTGACCTTCAGGGTCACCTCGGCCCCCGGCGCGGGGGCGGCTGGGGCGGCGGCGAGGATGCCGCCGTCCGCCGCGTGGGCGGCCTGGGCCGCGGGGCCGAGCGCGGCTACGACCAGCAGACCGCTGCACACAGTGAGGGGGAGTGAGCCCATCGTGAACCTCCAGACACGTAAGGAGGTTCTCCCGGCGGGGGCGCCCCCGCATCCCGGAAGGCGCCCCGCTGCTCCATCCGGGTGAGACCGGGTTTGAGCCGCCGGTGAGTGGAGCGCCGATGTCAGATGAGGTCGACCAGGTCGGCGATGGAGTCCACGGCCTGGGAGGGCCGGAACGGGTAGCCGTCCACGTCCTGCGGCCGGGTCACCCCGCTGAGCACCAGGAAGGTGCGCATCCCGGCCTCCAGGCCCGCCAGCACATCGGTGTCCATCCGGTCCCCGATCATCGCGGAGGTCTCGGAGTGGGCGCCGATCGCGTTCAGGCCCGCGCGCATCATCAGCGGGTTGGGCTTGCCGACGAAGTAGGGCTTGCGGCCGGTCGCGGCGGTGATCAGGGCGGCGACGGAACCGGTGGCGGGCAGCGCGCCCTCGGTGGAGGGGCCGACGTTGTCGGGGTTGGTGGCGATGAACCGGGCACCGTCGTTGATCAGCCGCACGGCCTTGGTCATGGCCTCGAAGGAGTAGGTGCGGGTCTCGCCGAGGATCACGAAATCGGGCTCGTGGTCGGTGAGGACGTAGCCGACGTCGTGCAGCGCGGTGGTCAGACCGGCCTCGCCGATGACGTAGGCGCTGCCGCCGGGCCGCTGGTCGTTCAGGAACTGGGCGGTGGCCAGCGCCGAGGTCCAGATGTTCTCGGCCGGCACGTCCAGGCCCATCCGGCGCAGCCGGGCGTGCAGGTCCCGGGCGGTGTAGATGGAGTTGTTGGTGAGGACCAGGAAGGGGCGGCCCGAGTCGCGCAGCTTCTTCAGGAAGTCCTCGGCACCGGGGATCGGCACGCCCTCGTGGATCAGGACGCCGTCCATGTCGGTGAGCCACGATTCGATCGGCTTGCGGTCTGCCATGTTGTGCGTCTCCTGGCATGCGTGAGATCTACGAGCGGGGGCCGGAACCACGGCGTACCGACGCCCCCAGCCTAATCAGCCCCGGCTGATCCGTACCCCGTCGATCAGCGGGTAGCCGCCCCGCGCGCAGGGGGCGCCCGTCCAGGTCCCGGGCCGGGTCGAGGGCGAGGCCGAGGTGGGTGAGGGCGGTGGCGGCCGCGGCCGGCACGCGTACGTCCGTGCGGACCGAGCCGGGTGCGAGTCCGGTGCCGACGGCGATCAGGAAGGTCCGGCGTTCCGGGAGGCTTTGGCCGCCGTGGCCGCCGGCGTCGGTGTGGCCGTGGTCGGTGGTGACCATGACCAGCCAGTCCTCGTCGGCGGGCCGCGCCCCGGCGGCGGCCGGCATCCGGCCGGCCTGGGCGTCGGCGGCGTGGATGGCCTCCAGGCAGCGCGGCGAGGCGGCGCCGCGCCGGTGGCCCGCGTCGTCGATGCCGTCCAGCTGGACGAACAGGGCGTCCGGGTCCCCGTCCCGCAGCTCGGCGACCGCCCGGTCCGTCGTACCGGCGTCGTACTCCGCGTCCGGTGTGGCCACCCGGGCGGCGACCCGCGCGGAGAAGACCTTCTCCGCGAGCGGCGCCCAGGAGGTGATCGCGCAGGTGCGCGGGCCGGGCCCGGCGGACGCGAGGCGGGTGAGGAAGTCCGGGTGGCGCGCGCACGCGTTGCCGGTGAAGGAGTTGTCCCGCACCCGGTGCCTGGCGGGCCAGGTCTGGGTGAGGATCGTGGCCCACCCGGGCCCGGACAGGGTGGGCGCGCCCGGCTCGATGAGGCCCGGCGCGGTGAGCCCGGCGGCCGTCAGCGCGGCCAGGTGGGGCGCGTCGGCGTCCTCGATCCGGGCGAGGCGGGCGCCGTCCAGGCCGATGAGGAGCACTTTGGGCGTACGGGGCACGGAAACCTCCGGAAGCGAGTGCGGCGGGGCGGCGCCCCCGGCGCGGGACCGGGGGCGCCGCCCCGCCGGTCGGTCAGCTGCCGGTCGCCGACTTCCAGTCCTCGACGTACGACGTCAGGTTCTTGTCGATGTCGTTCCAGTCCGGCTGGAAGAAGCCGACGCCGTCCATCAGCTTGGTGAGGGCGATGGCGTCGGCGTCCGTGGCCTTGACGTCCTCGCGGGCCGAGAAGCCGCCCCCGATGGAGCTGACCTCGGTCTGCGCCCGCTGGGAGAGCATGAAGTCGAGCAGCTTCTTGCCGTTGGCGCTGTGCGGGGCCCTGGTGACCAGGCCCGCGGCGTACGGCAGCGCGAAGGTGGAGGGCTTGCCGTCCTTGCCCGCCGGGAACCAGATGCCGAGATCGGGCATGGTCTTGGACTGGGCGTAGTTCATCTGCACATCGCCGTTGGCGACGAGCAGTTCACCCTTGTCCACCTTGGGCGCGAGTTTGCCGGTGGAGGCGGACGGGCCGACGTTGTTGGCCTGGAGCTTCTTCAGGTAGGCGAGGGCCTGTTCCTTGCCGCCGAGGTCGTGCATGGCCTGGATCAGCACGGCCGTGCCGTCGCCCGCGACGCCCGGGGTGGAGTACTGGAGCTTGTTCCTGTACGACGCGTCGAGCAGGTCGTCCCAGGTCTTCGGCGCCGTCTTCAGCTCCTTCTTGTTGTAGACGAGGCCGAAGTAGTTGTTCACGACGGACGTCCAGGTGCCGTCGGGCGCCTTGTCGGCCCCGCTGACCGCGGTGGAGCCCGCGGGCTCGTACGTCTGGAGCAGGCTCTTGGCGTCGGCCTCCTGGATGAACGGCGGCAGTGTGACCAGCACATCGGCCTGCGGGTTGCTCTTCTCTCGGACGGCGCGCTGCACCACCTCGCCCGAGCCGCCCTCGACGTACTTGACCTTGATGCCGGTCTTCTCGGTGAAGTCCGCGAAGACCTTGTCGTACCAGCCGTCCCCGTTCTCGCCCTTGAGGCCGTCCGCGCTGTAGACGGTGACCTCCTTGGCCTCGGCGGCGGAGGAACCGCAGGCGGACAGCGCGGGGGCGGCGAGCAGGGCGACGGCTACGGCTGCGGCGAGCGGGAGTCGGGTTCTGGGCATGGCGGGATGAACTCCTGGCGTTCGTAGGGCGATACGGCGATACGGGGAGAGCTGCGGAAGGGGTCAGCGGTACGACGCCCGGGTGCGGACCCGGGAGACGGCGAACAGGACGAGCAGGGTCGCGGCCATCAGCACCACGGCGACGGCGGAGCCGGTGAACAGCGCGCCCCGGTCGGTGGCCGCGTAGATCAGGACGGGCAACGGGGTCCAGTCCGGCGGATAGAGCATCATCGTGGCGCTCAACTCGCCCATGGACAGGGCGAAGCAGAGGCCGGCGGCCGCGGTCAGGGAGGGCAGCAGCAGGGGCAGCCGGATCCGCCACAGCACACGGGAGGGCCGGGCGCCGAGGGCGGCGGCGGCCTGTTCGTAGGCCGGGTCGAGGCGGGTGATCGCCGCCGACACGGACTGGTGGGCGAAGGCGGTGACCAGCACGGTGTGCGCGAGGATCACGATCCACCGGGTGCCGTTGAGCAGCAGCGGCGGCTGGGAGAAGGCCACCAGGACCGACAGGCCCACCACCACGGAGGGCACGGCGACCGGCAGCACGAACAGGGCGTCCAGCACTCGCTTGGCGCGCTTGCCCAGGGCCGCCCCGGCGAGCGCGGCCCAGGTGCCGACGGCCAGCGCGAGCAGGCTGGCGCCGGCGGCCGTGAGCAGGCTGGTGGTGAGGGCCTGGAGTGCCTCGCCCCGGGTCGCGGAGCGGTAGTTGGCGAGCGTCGGGCCCGAGGGCAGGACGCTGGACCAGTGGGTGGCGAAGGAGGCGCCGAGCACCACGAGCAGCGGCAGCGCGAACAGCGGCAGGAAGAGGACGAGGAACACCGCCCACAGGGCCCGCCTGGCCCCTCGGCTATGCACCAGCACGACGGCTCACCACCCGGTAGAGGCCGTAGAGACCCACGGAGATCAGGACGTTGACGACGGCGGTCACGCAGGCGCCCGGGTAGTCGGACTCCAGGATCGCCTTGCTGTAGACGAGCATCGGCAGGGTGGTGACGCCCTTCGCGCCGGTGAAGAGCACGATGCCGAACTCGTTGAGGCAGAGCACCAGGACGAGGCTGCCGCCGGCCGCGAGCGCGGGCAGCGCCTCCGGCAGGATCACCTGGCGTACGATCCGCGGCGCCCGCGCCCCCAGCGAACCGGCCGCCTCCAGCTGGGCGGTGTCCAGCTGCGAGAACGCGGCGAGCAGCGGGCGCATCACGAACGGCGTGAAGTAGGTGATCTCCGCGAGCAGCACGCCCCAGGGCGTGTTCAGGAACTGGAACGGCCCCTGCGCGGCGCCCGTGAGCCCGGTCCAGGCCCCGTTGGCCATGCCGGTGCCGCCGTAGACGAACAGCAGGGCCAGCGTGATCAGGAAGGACGGGAAGGACAGGAACACATCCACGAACCGCGCCACCGCCCGCGCCCCGGGGAACGGTACGAAGGCGATCACCAGCGCCAGCAGGAATCCCAGCGCCAGGCACCCGGCGGTCGACGCGAGCGCCAGCCACACGGTGGTCCACAGCGCCTGCCGGAACGCCTGCGAGGCGAACACCTCGGCGTACGGCTGGACGGAGGTCCCCCCGCTGTCCGGCCGGAACGACTGCCGGACGACGAGGGCGAGGGGGTAGAGGAAGAAGAGGGCGAGGCCCGCGAGGGGAGGCAGGGTCCAGACGAGCGCCCTGAAGGGGCGCGGGGAACTGCGCGACCGGCCACGGACGAGCCGCACTCTCTGTACGGCATCAGCCATGACCGACCCCCGCGGGCAGCAGCACCGCGTCATCGGGCGCGAAGTGCAGTATGACCTCGTCACCCCGCCACGGCGCGTCCCTCAACTCCCGTACGTCCGCCGTGACATCGTGCTCGCCGATCCTGACGTAGAGCCGGTGCGTGGCCCCTCGCCACTGGATCTCCTGGACGATGCCGGTGAGTTGATTGGGGCCCGCACCGATCCCCACGAGATGCGGCCGGACGCACAGCGTGGCCCGCGCCCCCGCGGCCACGCCCGCCGTGTCGACCTTCACCTCCCGGCCCGCGAAGTCGACGCCTCCCGAACCCACCGTCACCGGCAGCAGGTTCGCACCGCCCACGAAGGACGCCGTGAACGCGTCGGCGGGCGCCCGGTACAGCTCCTGCGGCGTCCCGCACGCGCGCAGCCTCGCCTTGTCCATCACCGCGATCCGGTCCGCCAGTGTCAGCGCCTCGACCTGGTCGTGGGTGACGTACAGCATCGAGACCTCGGGCAACTCGCGGTGCAGCCGGGCGAGTTCCGTGAGCATCCCGGACCGCAGCCGTGCGTCGAGCGCGGACAGCGGCTCGTCCAGGAGGAGCACGCCGGGCCGGATGGCGAGCGCGCGGGCGATCGCGACGCGCTGCTGCTGGCCGCCGGACAGCTCGCGCGGATGGCGGCGGGCGTAGGCGGCCATGCCGGTCATCTCCAGTGCCTCGCCGACCCGTTGCCGTATCTCGCCCCGGGCCGTGCCGCGCGCCTTCAGTCCGAAGGCCACGTTCTCGTCGACCCGCAGATGCGGGAAGAGCGCGTACTGCTGGACGACCATCCCGATGCCCCGCCGGTACGGCGGCAGGTCCGTCACGTCCCGGCCGCCGAGGAACACCCGCCCGGACGCGGGCCGGACGAACCCGGCGACCGCCCGCAGCGCGGTGGTCTTGCCGGAGCCGGACGGCCCGAGGAGCGCCATGACCTCGCCGGGCCCGACGGTCAGGTCGAGGGCGTCGAGGACGACATCGCCGTCGTAGGCGACCGTGACGGAATCGAAGCGGATGCTCATCTCAGCGGGCTCCCGTGAGCAGCGCGGGCAACTCGGCCACGGAGTCCAGGACATGGGTGGCGCCCGCCGCGTGGAACTCCTTGTCGCCGTGGGCGCCGGTGCGCACCCCGGCGACCAGTCCGGCCCCGGCGCGCAGGCCGCTGAGCACGTCGTACGAGGTGTCCCCGGCCACGGCGACCTGCCGTACGTCCTCGGCGGCCCTGGTGCGCAGGAACGCCGCCAGGACCATGTCCGGGAAGGGCCGCCCGCGTCCGCCGGCGTCGGCCGGGCACAGGGTGAGCGGCACCAGGTCCTGCCAGCCGAGGGCGGCGAGGACGGCGTCCTGGGTGACCCGGGAGAAGCCGGTGGTCAGGACGACGCCGCGGCCGCTCGCGAGCAGTTCCTCGATGGTCTCGCGGGCGCCGGGGACGGGGGCGACCAGGCCGCCGTCGACCAGTTCGCCGTACGCCTTCTCGAAGGCGGCGTTGGCGCGCCGGGCCCGCTCCTCGTCCCCGAACAGGTGCCGGAAGACGGAGATCTTGGACTCGCCCATGGTGGCGCGGACATGGGCGAGGTGCCCGGCGTGCTCGGCGGTGCCCTCCTCGACGCCGAGTTCGGCGGCGGCCACGGCGAAGGCGCGCTCCACGAGCCCGCCGTCGGCGACGGTCGTACCGGCCATGTCGAGGACGAGGAGCCGGATGTCGGTGGAAGTGTCGGTCATGGGGTTGCTCACCAGCCCAGTTCGTTCGCGGTGGTCTCGGCTATCGCGGGGGAGCAGGTCATGCCGCGCCCGCCGGGCCCGGTGACCAGCCACACCCCGTCGGCGACCTGCTGGCGGTGCACGACGCGGGTCCGGTCGGCGCACTGCGCGTACACGCCCGCCCAGCGGTGCCGGATCCGCGGCAGTGGCCGGCCCAGCAGGTTCTCCACGACGCCGGTCAGGTGCTCGTACGGCTCCTCGACGGTGTCGAAGGCGAAGGGGTGTTCGTACTCGTGGGTGTCGCCGATGGTCAGGCCGCCGTCGGCGCGCTGCACCATGAGCAGCTGCATCTTGTGCGCGGCCGCCGTCTCGGGCTGCGGCTGGCCGGAGTTGAGCGCGTCGAGCGCCTCGGAGGCGTAGGCCGGGTAGTAGCGGAAGCTGTCGCCGTCCGCGACCGAGGTCGGCAGCGGCTCGCCCAGCGGGTCGGTCTGCATCATCTGGAGCCGGACCCGGCGCACCGGCAGACCGGGGCCGGCCAGCTCGCGGACCAGGCCGCCGAGCCAGGCGCCGGTGGCCAGCACGACCGCGTCGGCGTGGTGCACGTCCCCGTGGTCGTCGCGGACGGCCGCGGTGCCGGTCACCTCGCGGACCTCGCGGCCCGGCAGGAAGGTGTAGTTCGGAGACCTGCGCAGCTCCTCGCGCAGGGCGAGCTGCGCGGTGCGCGGCTCGACGGCGGCGTCCCGCTCGCAGAAGAGGGCGGCGCGGAACTCGCCGCGCAGGGCGGGGTTGAGGGCGCGGGCCTCGCCCGGGGTCAGCAGCTTGTAGCCGCGGGCGGCGGCGTCCGCGCGGGCCACGGCGGCCTCGGCGACGGCCAGTTCCAGCTCCGTGCGCACCGGGGTCAGGGAGCCGGTGGCGCGGAACCCGAGCTTCGCCACCCGTGCGCCGATGCCCTCCCACAGCTCCCGCGCCCGCAGCGCGGTCTCCAGTTCCTCTCCCCCGGCCCGGCCACTGACCCAGATCTGCCCGAAGTTGCGCAGCGAGGCGCCGCGCGCCTCGGTCTCCCGCTCGATCTGGACGACCTCGTGGCCACGTTCGATTGCTTGCCAGGCGTGCATGGTGCCGACCACGCCGCCTCCGACGACTGTCACTCTCACGCCGCCCACGGTCCTCGGGGACGGGGAACCGGAGACGTCCGCCGGTCGACGGGGGCGTGAACCACCCATCACGTTTGGGCTAGACCCGTTATCCGTTCGTGACTATCAAGGAGGTGGGTATGTCCGGATCTTCATCCAGAAAAGGGATCTTCCGTCAGCCCTGGAGGTGCGCGGTGAAGGAGAACCGGTCCCCCCGGTACAGCGACCGCACCCGCTCCAGCGGCCGGCCGTCGGTGTCCCGGGACACCCGGTGGATCAGCAGCATCGGCAGCCCGGGCGGGGTGCCGACGAGCAGCGCCTCGCGGGGCGTGGCGAGCACGGTCTCCAGGCGTTCGTCGGCGTCGCCGAAGCCGATGCCCTGGGCGGCGAGATAGCCGTAGAAGGAGGAGTCGGCGTCGAACTCGGAGTCCAGCCGGGGCACCCGCGCCACGGCGACGTAGGTGCTCTCCAGGCCGACCCGCTCCTCGTCCGCGAGCAGCACCCGCTCCAGGTGCCAGACCGGCTCGCCCCGCGTCAGCCCGGTCTCGGCGGCGAGCGGCGCCGGGCACGGGAAGCGGTCGAGGGTGACGAGGGTACGGCCCGGGGTACGGCCCTGGCGGCGCACGCCCTCGGTGTAGCTCGCCAGCGACAGCGGCTGGGCCAGCTTCGGCCCGGCCACCACGGTGCCGCGCCCGCGCCTGCGCAGCCGCCCCTCCAGCACCAGCTCCCGCACCGCCTGGCGCACGGTCTCGCGGGCGACGTCGTACCGCTCGGCGAGATCGCGCTCGGTCGGGATGACGCTGTCCTCCCCCAGTTCCTCCAGCAGTCCGGCGATCCTCGCCTTCACCGCGTAGTACTTCGGGATCCGGCCGTGCTCGGGGATGCCGGACCGCACGGGGGCGCCCGGGGCCTGCTCATAGGGGTAGTCCACGCGGGGATCGTCGCAGACGGGGGTGGGGGCCCCTCAACTCAGCGGCGCCTGCGGGCCAGCAGGAACGCGGCACCGGTCACACAGAGCAGGGCACCGGCGGCGGCGAGGAGGCCGTGGGTGAGGGCGGGGCCGGTCCGGGCGAGTTCGCGGGCGCGCCGCCCGGCCTCCTGGGCGTCCCGGGCGAAGGGGAGGGAGGGGTCGGCGGCGCTGGAGGCGGGGCGGGGGGTGCCGGGTTCGGCGGGCCCGGTGCCGGAAGCCGAGGTGCCGGAACCCGTGCTCCCGGCGTCCTGGCTCTGCTCCGTACCCGTACCGGCGCCCGCGCCTGTCCCCGTCCCCGTCCCCGAGAGGTCCTGTGCCACCGGGGTGCCGTCCTGGTCCCCGGGCGGCTCGGGGGCCGGGGACATCGGGGTGCCGACCCCGAACCGGTAGGCGTTGGACTCGCCGACCCAGTCCCCGTCCTGGCCGCGCCGCTGTACGGCGGCCGCGTCGGCGGTGACCTGGTCGGGCACGGGAGCCTCATGGGTGAGCGCGAGGCGGACCCGCACGCTGACGGTCTTGCCGGGCGGCACGGTGAAGCCGCCGAATCCGGGTGCGTCCAGCACGCCGACCAACTCCTTCTCGTCGGTGCTCTCGAACGTCACCGGGCGGACGCGGGAGCCGTCGTGGAAGTCCAGCCGGGCCTGCCCGGCGTTCAGTTCGTGCCGGTCGTCGACGAGGACGACGACCGGGTGGATGCCCGCGCAGGAGCGGCGGGTGGTGTTGGTGAGGTCGATGTACCAGGTGCCGGCGGCGCCGCCCGGCTGGTACTCGGTGGGGCCGCCGCGGATCCGGGTGGCCAGGGGAAAGGCGTGTTCACCGGGCGCGGCGCAGGAGGGCGCGGGGGTGGCGGCGGCCGGGAGGGGGCCGCCGAGGGCCGACGCCGGGAGGGCGGCGAGCACGGCGGCCGGGAGGGGGACGAGGGCGGCGGCCGCGGCGAGGCCGAGGGGGCGGAGGGAGATGCGGCCGGGGGACGGGGACGTGCGCAGTCGCATGAACACATGACCATGCCGGGTCCCGGGCGTGCATCCGGGCCGCCACTCCGGGGCGGCCCGGACTGCCGCTCGATCGGCCGAGGCCCGCCGGGCGGCAGGCGGCCGGTCAGGCGAGCGGCCGGTCGGCCGGGCAGGCGGTCGGTCGGCCGGGCAGGCGGTCGGTCGGCCGGGCAGGCGGTCGGTCAGGACGCTCCGGCGCAGACGCGCTCGGCCTCGGCGGACGTCGAGTTCCGCAGGCTCTCGGCCTGTTGCAGCGCCCGCCGCTGGGAGGCGTCGGGATGGCCGCCGCCGGCGATGCTGCGCAGCAGGTCCGACTTCAGGCCGTCGTAGTTCCGTTCCGCCTTCTGCGCGGCGGCCAGGGCCTTGTCGCAGCTGGTCCGGGGAGCGGGAGCGGCGTGGGCCGCGGGCACGGCGGCGGAGAACGCGAGAAGCGCTACGGCACCGGTGGCGAACGTTCGCATGGACCTCATGGGAACCTCCGTTGTGACGGGTCGTACGTACGGCTACGGCTGAGGCAGCGGCTGCCGATACGGCTACGGCTACGGCTACGGCTACAACTGTGGCTGCGGCTCAGGAGAACAGCGTGACCACTCGTCCGCCGCCCTTCGCCTCCACACACGCCTGGTACGGATCGGGGTCCCCCCGGCGCTCCCCGCACTTCCACACGACCCCCGCCGCGCGCACCCGGGCCCCCGTCGGCGCTCCGTGCCAGACCTTCGTACAGGCGGCCGCGACCCGCATGGCCACGCCGCAGGTCGCCCCCTTGCCCGCGAACACGGCGAGCCCGGAGGCGGGGTCGGCTCCGCAGTACCGGACGCTCGCGCCCTGTGCCGCGACGGCCGTGCCGCCACCCGAGACACCGAGCAGACCGATCCCGATCGCCCCGACCACCACTCTGGCCTTCATCGACCTCACCGGGCACCTCCGTCCCACGAGCAACCCCCTCAGCATGAGTACCCACATACGGGCCCGGCGCTCGCGAGCCGCGCTCAAGAAGCGCGCCCGGCATGATCCTCGTCAGCCCCTCACCCCTCCCCCCTCCCGAACACCCCAGCCCCCAGCACCATCTCCGCCGCCCCCTGGGCCACGACCCGCTCCCCCTGCCGCACCACGTCCACCGCGACCCCCTCCCGCAGGCCCTCCCGCCGCGCCCGCGCGTCCAGCTCGGCCGCCACCCCGCGCACGAACGGCTCCGGATCCGCGAGCACCGTCCGGCCGCCGAGCAGCACCCGGTCGATGTCCAGCAGCCCCACCAGGTTCCCGGCCCCCACCCCGAGGACCCGCGCCGCCGTCGCCGTCTGCCCGCGCGCCACCGCGGCCAGGCACAGCGCCTCCAGGCACCCCCGGTCCCCGCACGCGCAGCGCGGCCCGTCCAGCTGGACGACCTGGTGCCCGAACTCCCCCGCCCCGGTCCGCGCCCCCCGGTGCACCCGCCCGCCGATCACGAGCCCGGCCCCGAGACCCGTACCGAGGTGCAGATAGGCGAACGATCCGCCCACACCCCCGACCGCCAGCCCCACCGCCGCCGCGTTCGTGTCCTTGTCCACGACCACCGGCACCCCCAGCCGCCCGCGCAGCGCGTCCCGCAGCGGGAAGCCGTCCCACCCCGGGAAGCCGGTCACCCGGTGCAGCACGCCCCCCACATGGTCGAGCGGCCCCGGCAGGGCCACCCCCACCCCGAGCAGGGACCCGACCTCGGGCAGCTCCCCGAAGGACCCCGGGCAGGAGCGGACCAGCTCCGTCACGGCCGCCACCACCACCCCGAGGACGGCCTCCGCGCCCGCCCCGAGGTCCAGCTCACCGCGCCGCTCCCCCACCACGGTCCCGTCCAGTCGTACGAGCACCACCCGCAGCGCGTCCCGGTCCAGCTGCATCCCCACCGCGTGCCCCGCCTCCGGCACCAGCCGCAGCACCGTGCGCGGCTTGCCGCCCGTGGACGCCCGCCGGCCCGCCTCCGCCGCGAGGCCCGCCTCCCGCAGCCGTCCGGTGATCTTGCTGACGGCCTGCGGGGTCAGCCCGGTCCGCTCGGCCAGTTCCAGCCGGCTGATGCCCTCCGTCCCGGCCCCGCGCAGCAGACCGAGCACCAGGGCGCTGTTGTGCGACCGCACCGCCCCCAGGTTCGCTCCGGCCCGCCCGCTGTCCACCCTGTCCTCGCTCACACGCCCATTCTCCCCGTCGCTTGCACTTTGGCAACAGCGTTGCGAAAGTGGGGTCCATGAGCACTCCCCTCCGCGTCGGCCTGATCGGCTACGGCCTCGCCGGCTCCGTCTTCCACGCCCCCCTGATCGCCGCCACCGAGGGCCTCGCCCTCGACACGGTCGTCACCTCCGACCCGGAGCGGCAGCGGCAGGCCCGCGACGCGTTCCCGGACGTGACGCTCGCCGCGACCCCCGAGGAACTCCTCGCCCGCGCGGGCGAGCTGGACCTGCTCGTCATCGCCTCCCCGAACAAGACGCACGTCCCGCTCGCCACCGCGGCCCTGGAGGCGGGCCTGCCCGTGGTCGTGGACAAGCCGGTCGCCGGCACCGCCGCCGAGGCCCGGGCGCTCGCCGCCCTCGCCGAGGACCGCGGTCTGCTGCTGTCCGTCTTCCAGAACCGCCGCTGGGACAACGACTTCCTCACCCTGCGCGCCCTCCTCGACGACGGCGCGCTCGGCGAGGTGCGCCGCTTCGAGTCCCGCTTCGAGCGCTGGCGCCCGCGCCCCAAGGGCGGCTGGCGCGAGTCCGGCGACCCGGCGGAGATCGGCGGTCTGCTCTACGACCTCGGCAGCCATGTCGTCGACCAGGCCCTGGTGCTGTTCGGCCCGGCCGCCGAGGTGTACGCGGAGGCGGACGTCCGCCGTCCGGGTGCCGAGGCCGACGACGACACCTTCATCGCGCTCACCCACGCGAGCGGCGTCCGCTCCCACCTCCACGTCTCCGCGACCACCCCCCAGCTCGGCCCGCGCTTCCGGGTCCTGGGCTCCGAGGCGGGCTATGTGAAGTACGGCCTCGACCCCCAGGAGGCCGCCCTGCGCGAGGGCCTGCGTCCCAGCCCCCGCTGGGGCACGGAGCCCGAGGCCCTGTACGGCCGGATCGGCGCCGGTGAATCCCCGCTGACCGGCGGGGGCACCCCCGTGAAGACCCTGCCCGGCGACTACCCCGCCTACTACGCGGCCGTCGCCACCGCCCTCGCGGGCGCGGGCCCCAACCCGGTGACCGCCCTGGAGGCGGCCGCCGCTCTCGATGTACTGGAGGCGGCCCGCCGGTCCGCCCAGGAGAAGGTGACGGTGACCCTGTGACCACGCAGCAACAGCAACTCGCGCCCTCCATCGAGGAGTTGGAGGAACAGGAACAGCGCCTGGTGTTCGACCGGTTCACGTACGAGGACGCCTGGGCGCTCGGCTCCCTGATGGTCGAGCTGGCCCGCGAGCGCCGGCTGCCGGTGGCGATCGACATCCACCGCGGCGGGCAGCAGCTCTTCCACGCGGCGCTGCCCGGCTCCGCCCCGGACAACGACGCCTGGATCGTCCGCAAGCGCCGGGTGGTCGAGCGCTTCGGCGCCGCCTCCTATCTGGTCGGCTCCCGCTTCCGCGCCAAGGGCACCACCTTCGAGAACTCCTCCCGCCTCGATGTGGACACCTACGCGGCGCACGGCGGCTCCTTCCCGATCCGTCTGGAGCAGGCGGGCATCATCGGCGCCGTGACCGTCTCCGGCCTGCCCCAGGTCGAGGACCACCGGCTGGTGGTGGCGGCGCTGGAGAAGTTCCTCGGCCGCCCGGCGGACTCCCCCGGCCGTTCGACCGACTGAGGGAACCCGGCAGCCAGACCGAGGGAACCCGGGAATCAGCCAGAACGCCCTCCGGTTGGCAGTGGGCACAGACGTGATGATCACGACAGCACCGCCCCACCCTCCGGAGGGATCGCCCGCATGAGTCAGAGCACCGGCACGCTGAAGGAACGCCTCGGCCGGCACGGCGTCTGGGACGTCGCGCTGCGCGCGGAGGACCCCGCGCGCCGCGGCGAGCAGGAGGACGCCGCCGCCGAGCTGGAGGAGCTCGACTTCGGCGCGATCTGGCTCGGCGGCAACAGCACCGCCGCGAACGCGACCCCGCTCATCGAGGCCACCCACCACATCACGGTCGGCACCAGCATCCAGAGCGTCTGGCAGCGGGACGCCGCCACGACCGCGGCCGACTTCGCCCGGCTGGAGTCCTCCCACCCCGGCCGCTTCCTGCTGGGCCTCGGCGTGAGCCACGGGCCCCGGGTGGAGGGCTACCACCGCCCCTACTCCGCGATGGTCGACTACCTGGACGAGCTGGACAAGGCCGGTGTCCCGGTCGGCCGCCGCGTCCTGGCCGCCCTCGGCCCCAGGATGCTGAACCTGTCCGGGGACCGCGCGGCCGGCGCCATCCCCTACCTCGTCACCCCGGAGCACACCGCGAAGGCCCGCGAGATCCTCGGCCGGGGCCCGCTGCTCGCCCCGGAGTTCAAGGTCGTCCTGGAGCAGAACCCGAGCCGCGCCCGCGAGATCGCCCGCGCCTATCTGGCCCGCTACCTCGAACTCCCCAACTACACCAACAATTTCCTGCGCCTCGGCTTCGAGGAGTCCGATGTCGCGGGCGGCGGCAGCGACCGGCTCATCGACGCGGTCTTCGCCTGGGGCGACGACGACCGGATCCGCCGCCGCGTCCACGCCTTCCACGAGGCGGGCGCCGACCACGTGGCCCTCCAGGTCGTCACTAAGGACACGGGCCACACCATCCCGAGGGAGCAATGGCGCCGCCTGGCCCTGCTGCTGAGGTGACCGGGTCACACCCTCGCCCCCGCCCATCACCCTTTTGAGGCGTTTACCCAGGCAGAGACCGTTTTCACCGTTTTCCGTCTGTAGCGTGGGGACGACATCGACCGAGCCGTTCCCCGGGGGAATCCGTGAACTCGAAGTACAAGAGGGCCGCGCGTTCGGCGGCCATGGCACTCGCCGCGGCCGCCGCGCTCGTCGTCAGCGGGCCGAGCGGCAGCGCCTTCGCCATCGACCACGTCGAGTGCCGGGGCGGCGAGAACTTCCTGAAGATCTGGTCGCACAGCGGCGGCAGCCAGAGCGTCGACTGCTACGCCAACCGTGGCCGGACCAACTTCGGCGGCTGGTGGGTCGACAGGATCTCCACCGGCAACAACGACCTGATCTACTACGACGCCAACGGCGACTCGGTGCGGATCGGGCGCTGGCACGATATCTCCTTCCCGAACCGCCCGCCGAAGGTCAACTCCATCGAGATCCTGTGACGAGCTGACGCCGGCGCCACGGGACAGGACGGCCGAGCCGGGTGGGGCCGGTCACGCGTGACGCGACCCCACCCGTCTCAGGGGCGCGGGCCGGATCGGCGTGCGACTCCGCCGTGGGAGGCGCGGCCGGCCGCGGAGCCCGCCCCGCGGCCGGCGGCGAAGCCGCGTCCCCCCGGCCACCCCGGCGGAGCCGCTACGCGTCCTTGAACTCCTGCCGCTGCCGCCCGAGGCCCTCGACCTCCAGTTCCACCACGTCTCCGGCGCGCAGATACGGCTTCGGCTCGGGATGCCCCATCGCCACTCCGGCCGGCGTCCCCGTGTTGATCACATCGCCGGGGTACAGCGTCATGAACCGGCTGACGTAGCGCACCACTTCGCCGACCGGGAAGATCTGCTCGGCCGTCGTGCCGTCCTGTTTCAGCTCCCCGTTGACCCACAGCCTCAGCGACAGCCGCTGCGGGTCCGGGACCTCGTCCGCCGTCACCAGCCAGGGGCCGAGCGGGTTGAACGTCTCGCAGTTCTTGCCCTTGTCCCAGGTGCCGCCCCGCTCGATCTGGAACTCGCGCTCGGAGACGTCGTGCGCGACCGCGTACCCGGCGACATGCGCGAGCCCCTCCTCGGCCGACGCCAGGTAGCGCGCCGGGCGCCCGATGACGACGGCCAGCTCCACCTCCCAGTCGGTCTTGGCGGAGCCGCGCGGCACGAGCACGGTGTCGTGCGGCCCGACCACCGTGTCCGGCGCCTTGAAGAAGACGACCGGCTCGGCGGGCGGCTCGGCGCCGGTCTCGCGCGCGTGGTCGTGGTAGTTCAGCCCGATGCACACGATCTTGCCGATCCGCCCGAGCGGCGGCCCGACCCGCAGCCCCGCCGCGTCCAGTACGGGCAGTCCACCGGCGTCGGCCGCCTCCCGCACCCGTCCGAGCGCGGCGGCGTCGGCGAGCAGCGCCCCGTCGATGTCGTCCACGAGTGCGGACAGGTCGCGCAGGGTTCCGTCGGCGCCGAGCAGCGCGGGCCGCTCGGCCCCCGCCGTACCGACTCGCAGCAACTTCATGGTCACCCTCTCCCTCGATCGCGAGCGCCCGGCCGACGGGTGCGGCCATCGGAGGGCTGGACGATCCTCCGATCACGCTGTCCAACCGGCAAGACCCTGTTCACGTACTGGACCGTAACCCCGGGCGTTCCGGCCGCTACGGCTGCCGGTACAGCGCCGCCCGCTCCACCGCGCTCCACGTCGTACTGGTGACGACGTACAACGCGGCGGCCAGCGGTACGACGGCCACGCTGACCAGGGTGAGGAAGGACAGGAACGGCATCACCTTGCCGACCGCCCCGAGCCCCGGCACCCGCTCCTCGCCACCGGCGGCGGCCATGACCGGGTTCTGCGCCATCTGCTTCCGCGTGCGCAGGTAGTTGAAGGTGGCGACGCCCGCGACCAGGGCGAAGAGCGCCAGGTAGACCACCCCGGCGCCGCCGAACAGGCCGTCCCCGGCGAGCGTGTCGGCCCAGCGTCCGCCGAGCGGCGCGGCGAACAGCCGGTGGCCGAGCAGCGCGTTGCCCGAGGCGCTGGAGAAGAGGTGGTACAGGAGGAAGAACGCGGGGAGCTGGAGCAGGCTCGGCAGGATGCCGGACAGGGGCGAGACCTTTTCCTCGGTGTGCAGTTCCAGCAGCGCCTTGCGGAACCGCTCCTGGTCCTTGCCGTGCCGCTCGCGCAGTTCGGCGATTCTCGGCTGGAGCGCGGCGCGGGCCCGCTGTCCCCGGGCGGCGGCACGGGAGAGGGGGTGGACGAGGAGTCGTACGAGCGCGGTGAACAGGACGATCGCGGCGGCGGTCGCGGAGCCGTGGCAGAGCGGTGCGAGCAGGTCGGCGAGCCGCTCGACCAGGTGTGCGAACACGGGGAAGACGGACATGGGTGAGCCCTCCGGGGGTCTCGTCGTGCCGGGAGAAGTGAGATCGGCAGGACGACCCGCGCGGGGTCACGGCATACGGGGTGTGTGCCCTACGCGGCGGTCGCCGGAAGGGTCCGTCCGGGCGCCCGGGGCCTGCGGCGGCCGCGCGCGTCGGGATCACGCTGGGGCAGGAAGACCGTGCGCCGGGCCCGGTCGCGTATCGCCGTCCGGATGCGGGTCGGCGGTACGGCGGGTGCGCAGCCGGCGGCGATCAGCGTGCACAGGGCGAGCGCGGAACCGGCGGCGGCGGTCGCGGCGAGGGCAACGGCGGTGGTGAGGCCGCCGGTGTCGAGGAGGGCGAGGGGGAGCAGGAGGAGCAGGGGGGCCAGCAGGAACGCAAGGGCGCGGCCGGGCCCGCGGCTCATGGTCCGGCTCATCGTCGTCCCCCTCCCCTGACTCCACCGATGGGTGCTTCCCGCACCGGATTATGCCTGGTCGGTCTCCATGGGCTCCAGCAGCCGCCGCGGCTTGAGCAGTGCGCGGCTGACCGGATCCGCCGGGTCCGGATCGAGTCCGGGGCCCGGCTCCATGACAACGTCGGCGACCGGCACGATGGTTCCGCACCGGGCGCATTCGCCGTACGGGCCGAGTTCGGTGCCGCAGGCGGCGTGCCGGAAGTAGCGCAGCCGGGTGTCGGTGAAGTGGTCGCGGCCCCAGACCCCGAGGGCGCGCAGGGTGGGCCACAGGGCGATGCCGCGCTCGGTGAGCACGTACTCGTCGCGGGGCGGCGACTCCTGGTACCGGCGCTTGTCCAGGATCCCCTCCGCGGTCAGCGTCTGGAGCCGGGCGGCGAGGACGGCGCGCGGGATGCCGAGGTGGACGAGGAAGTCGTTGTAGCGCCGTACACCGTAGAGCGCGTCGCGTACGACGAGCAGCGTCCAGCGCTCGCCGACGATCTCGAGCGCGCGGGCGATCGAGCACTCCTGTGTCGCGTAGTCCTTGCCCAGTGCCATGCCCCCACTGTAGCCACTTCCCGACCTTAGGTTCATTCATCGAACCGACCATGTTACGGTGGCCGGGACAGCTAGGTTCAATGACCGAACTGAGGACGTGCGATGACCGGGCTCGATTCCGCCGCAGTGGGCGAGGCGCGCGAGGCGCATGGAGTGCGAGAGGCGGCACGCGGGGCGCGCGAGGCACCGGGGGCGCGCGGCACCCACGGATCCCACCCAAGCCCACGCTCGGGCCCGCACCCGGGATCGGACCATGGATCTGACCCTGTACCGGACTCCGCCGCGCTCTTCCCCGTCCGCCCCCGCGCCACCCTCGCCCTCGTCAGCGCGGCGACCGCCGTGGCCCTGATGAACTACACGGCCCCGATGGTCACGCTCCCGGGGACCGCGGCCGCCCTGCACACCCCGCTCTCCGGCCAGGCATGGCTCCTGAACGGCACCCCGCTCGGCCTCGCCGCCCTGCTCCTGGTGGCCGGCAGCCTCGCCGACGACCACGGCCGCCGCCGGATCTTCCTCGCCGGCACCCTGGCCCTCGGCCTGACCACCGCGCTCGGCGCGCTGACCACCTCGACCTGGCAGTTCACCCTGGCCCGCATCGCCCAGGGCGCGGCGAGCGCGGCCCTGCTGGCCAGCGCCCTCGGCCTGATCGTGCACGCCTTCCCCAGCCCGCGCGGGCGGCTGCACGCGACCGGTGTGTGGGGCGCGTTCGTCAGCGGCGGCATCGCGGCGGGCCCGCTGGTCGCGGCGGCGCTGCCGAACTGGCGCGCCGGCTACGGCGTCCTCGGCGTCCTCGCCCTGCTCCTGGCCGCGCTCGGCACCCGCACCCTCACCGAATCCCGCGCGCCCCGCGGCGGCCGCCCCGACATACCCGGCGCGCTGACCTTCGGACTCGCCCTGGTCGCCCTGGTCGCGGCCCTCACGCTCGGCCGGGACGGCTGGCTGCGGGCGCCGGTGGGCCTGCTCCTGGCGGCGGCCGTGGCGCTGATCGCCGTCTTCGTCGCCGTCGAACGGCGCTCCGGTACCCCGATGATCGATCTGGGCCTGCTGCGCCACCGCCGCTTCCTGGCCTCCTCGGCGGGCGGCCTGTTCACGGGTCTCGCGGTGATCGGCGTCTTCAGCTACCTGCCCTCGGTCGTCCAGCGGACCCTGCACCTGTCCCCGCTGGCCACCGCCGGTCTGCTGCTGCTCTGGTCCGGGCTCAGCTTCGGCGTCGCCCTCCAGGTCAAGCGCCTGACCCTCCCCCCGCGCTTCCAGCTCGCCCTGGGCTTCGCCCTGCACGCCGCCGGCGCCCTGACCATGCTCGGCGCCATCGGCTCCGGCTCCTGGACCCGGCTGCTGCCCGGTCTGATCGTCGGTGGCGTGGGCAGCGGCCTGCTCAACGGCGCCCTTCCGCTCCTCGCCGTCGACTCGGTCCCCCGCGAACGCGCCGCCATGGGCTCCGGCGCCCAGCAGACCCTGCGCTACATCGGCTCCAGCGTCGGCGTCGCCCTGACCATCGCCCTCGCCACCTCCGGCGGCCACCTCGCCCACGGCACGGACCTCGCCCTGCTGGTCTCGGCGGGCCTGGCGGTGACGGGCGCGGCCGGCGTGCTGGTACTGCGGGAGCGGGAACAGGGCGCTACCGGGGCGGACCGGCACGCTACCGGGGGCGGACCGACACCAGCTTCCCCCACACCGCCATCCGGTACCGGGAGGTGAACTCGGGTGTGCAGGTGGTGAGCGTGATGTAGTGCCCCGGCTCGCGGTACCCGTACCCGGGCCGGACGAGGGAGCGCGGAACGGCCCGTACGACCCCCGAGTCCATCGCCGAGGTCCGCGGCAGCACGCTGTCCACGTCGTACGTGTACGTCGCCGTCCGCGTCTCCACCTCGACGGCGTCCCCGCGCCGCAGCCGGGGCAGGTACCGGAAGGGCTCCCCGTGGGTGTTCCGGTGCCCGGCGAGCGCGAAGTTGCCTTCCTGGCCCGGCTGCTGGGTGCCCGGGTAGTGGCCGACGTACCCCTTGTCCAGGACGGCCGCCTTGCCGACGCCCTCCGCGACGGGGACGCGCAGCCCGAGCCGGGGGACGACGAGAACGGCGTACGCCTGGGAGGGGCGGGGGCGGACGGTGGTGGCGTACGACGGCTGCCGTGACGGATTCGGCGTGCGGGGCCCGGGTGTCGTGGGCGCGCGGGTCGTGGGCGCGGGCGGACCCGCCCCCGGCACAGGGCCGTCGGCGCGCGGCCCCCACTCCCGCTCCAGCGCCGCGACCTTCCGCTCGGCTCCCTGCCGCGCCTCCCGGTCGGTCCACCACAGCTGGTGCACCACCAGCAGCAGGAGCAACGCCCCGGCGGTGACGAGCAGTTCGCCGCCGCTCCACAGGAGTCGCCGGCACCGGGCACGCCGGCGCCGGTCCCCGTGCCCGACGACCCGGACACCCGCCGCGGTCCGCATCCGTCCACCACCTCCACCGGGAGCCGCCCGCACGATAGGCGCGCGTCCCTCAACTGGCCAGGGGCACGGCCGATTTCAGGGAGTGCGCGTGGTGGGCAGCGGGAGGGCGTCCTGGTAGCCGTTGAGGGGCCGGGGCACCTTCTCGACGGTACGGGCGTCCAGCGCGACCGCCGCGGAAGCGGTACCCAGCGTGCCGCCGCGGTGCCAGGTCCCGGTGACGGTGACCCACGTATCGGCAGGCAGCACGGGACCGCCGTACACCCGCACCTTCACCGACTGGGCGTCCGCCGCACAGCAGTTGATGATGATCCGGGTGAGATCCCAGCTGCCCTTCCCGTGCGGGGTGACGATGCCGGTCATCAGGACGGTGCGCCCCTTGATGGCCCGCGCGCGGTCCTGCTGCACCCGGCTGGTGAAGTTGGACAGGGTCATGGGCAGCGGCGAGACGGCGGCCAGCGGCGCGAACTCGCCCTGCCGGGCGATGGGTTCGGGCGGCTGCCGGGAGGCGGTGTAGGCACCGAGGGCGGGCGGGGCGTAGCAGAGGAGGCTGAGCGCGGGCAGCAGCAACAGCCAGGCGACGCGGGGCACCTGGGAGTGGTCGTGCCCGTGGGTCGCAGGGGAGTGATCGGGCCCGTGGGTGTCGTACTCCCGCCGCTGCCGCTTCCGGTCGAGGACCGCGCCGACGACCCCCAGCAGCACCAGCACGCACCCGGAGGCGATGAGCAGGGGCCGCATGCTCTCCTTGACGTACCGCAGGCACAGATCGGTGACGAGGGAGACGCGCAGCAGCCCGAGCCCGCACAGCACCAGCAGTCCCGATTGCAGGGTCCGCTTCACAGGAGGGCACCTCCGATCAGCGCGCTGCACACGACGGCGACGACGAGGGTGGCGGCGGAGAACCGTACGGCGAAGGCCCGCCCGAAGGTGCCCGCCTGGAGGGCGATCAGCTTCAGGTCGACCATGGGGCCCACCACCATGAACGCCAGCCGTGCCACCGGCGGGAACCCGGTGAGCGAGGCGGCGAGGAAGGCGTCCGCCTCGGAGCAGACGGCGAGCAGCACGGCGAGGGCGGCCAGGAAGAGCACGGACAGCCAGGGCGTGCCGGTGAAGGCGGCGAGCACCGAGCGCGGGACGCCGACGTTGAAGGTGGCGGCCGCCATCGCGCCGAGCACGAGGAACCCGCCGGCGTGCAGGAAGTCGTGCTGGAACCCGGCCCGGAACTCGTCCCACCGGCTGCGCCCGGCCCGGTGCCCGGAGTGCCGTACGGCGGGCCGCAGCCACTCGCTGCGCCCGAACCGCAGCCACAGCCAGCCCATGGCGACGGCCGTCGCGAGGGAGGCGAGCAGCCGGGCCAGCACCATGGCCGGGTTGCCGGGGAAGGCGATCGCGGTGGCGGTGAGCACGACGGGGTTGATGGCCGGCGCGGACAGCAGGAAGGCGAACGCGGCGGCCGGGGGGACCCCCCGCCCGATGAGGCTGCCGGCCACCGGCACGGACGCGCACTCGCACCCCGGCAGCACCACCCCCGCCACCCCCGCCACCGGTACGGCGAGCAGAGGCCGCCGGGGCAGCATGCGCCGGAACACCCGCTCGGGCACGAAGGCGTTGATCGCCCCGGACAGGGCCGTACCGAGCAGCAGGAACGGCAGCGCCTGCACGGTCACCGCCAGGCACACGGTCCGCCACGCCTGCACGGCCGGGGCGTCGCCCCACCGCCCGACGAGGAAGAGCAGGGTGCCGGGCACGACGGCGGCCCCGACGAGCAGCAGCGGCCAGTACCGGGGCAGCGCCCCGGTGCCCTCGTCCTCCGCCCGGGACGCTCCTCGCCCCTCCCGCTCGGCGTGGACCGACTCCCCCGTCACGCGCATCCCGATCCCATGTCCAGGTGTCCGCGCGGACCGGATGTCCGCGTGGATGCCGATGTACGCAGAGAAGATAGCGAGTGGTCCTGTGCGCGGCGGGGCGGGGCGGCCCCGGCACCCCCCGGTCCTCCGGGTCCCGGAGGACCGGTATATCCCGACAGGGGCCGGTATATGCGAGGTGTCCCCCTCAGGGATCACCCCCACCGGACCGCCCTCACGTTTGTCGGCGCCCGGCAGTACGGTGTCCCCCATGCGCCCCGACACGCCTGCCGAGAACGTCGACCACACCGCCGAAGCGGCACGCCTGGAGCGGACCGCCGGCCTGTACCCGGAGGACGCCGAGGCCCTGCTCCTGCGGGCTGCCGCCCACCTGGAGCTGTCCGGCGACCGCCCCGCGGCCACCACCCTCTACGACCGCCTGCTGTCCAACCCGGCCGCCCTGGACGACCCGTCGCTGGTACGGGCCCTGAAGGCGTCCAACCTCTGGGAGTACGGCCATGAGGCCGAGGCCCGCGCGATCATCGAGGGCATCCGCACGACGGCCCCGCACGAGCCGGGCCCCTGGGTGATCATCGCGGAATCCCTAGAGGCCCACGACGAGCTGGAGCCTGCGGAGGAGACGTTCACGGAGGCGGCGCGGCTGCTGCTCCCCGACGCCGCGGAGCCCCCGCAGGCCCTCCACCCCCTCCTCTACGGCCGCCACCGCGTCCGCCGGATGCGGGGCCTGCCGCACGACGACTGGGACACCCTGGCCGACACCCTGCACACCGCGCCGGTCACCCTGGACGAGCTCCACGACCCCAAGCGCGTGTGGTCCCTCGGCTCGGACAACCCGGCCGAGCTGGAGGCCGAGATCTCCCGCCTGCGCACGGAACTGGGCGCCTACCGGGAGGCCCTCTCGCGCCCCTTCCCGGTGGCCGTCCTGCACTGGCCGGCCCCGGAACTGACCGAACTCCTCTCGGCCTACCCGGCCCTCGGCGCGGAGTACCCCTCCCACGCCACCCACCTCACGACCATAGAGTCCTCCCTCCGCGAACTCTCCACCTCCGGCACCGACAACCTCGGCATCGTCACGGGCACGGTCCCCTCCTACGAAGCCTTCGCCGCCTCGGAGGCAACCTCCCCGGACGACCCGACCTTGCTGCCCCAGTACGCGACGACGCTGGCAGCACGGGGAAGGGCAGTGGCGTGGCCCCCGGGGAGGGGGGCGGAGTGCTGGTGCGGGGCGGGGCGGGGGTACGACGTCTGTCACGGCGCCTAGTACAGCCTGGGGCCACTACCCCAACCCCCATCGATGGCCCCGTTGTCAGTGGCTGCTGTTAGAACTGATCCATGTCGGCACGCTGAGTCGTGCACGAGACGGATGAGGGGGCGGCCGTGGCAGAGCCGATGGACGGGTCGGAACCGATCGCGGGCGTCTACGAAAAGCTGATCACGCATGACGTGCGTGATCAGCTGGCGCGGTTCGAGGCGGCCGGCTGGAGGGCCATCGATGCCGAGGTCAGCGCCGAGTCAGCGCCCCATGTCCTAGCTCGCCACATCGGTGATGCAGTCGGCCAGACATTGGCCCAGCTTCCAGCCGAGGAACGGGTCAAGGTGGCAAATCGTGTCCTTGAAGCGCTGGCAACGGCAAAGCCTTCGGATACGAGCAGCGCGGACGAAGCGTCCAGGGCCACGATTGTCGATGGCCCGCGGCAACTTTTGACATTGGCGAAGCAAGAAGCGCCCGGGGTATACGCCTTGCGTCCCCTGACCCCGCTGTCCGAGACCTCACTCATCACCAACTCGCCCGAAGACCTGAGTCTCGGCGCCGAGCTCAGGGCGGAGCTCGCCACGGCGGACCGCATCGACCTGCTCTGCGCGTTCGTGAAGTGGTACGGCATTCGCGTCCTGGAGGACTCCCTGCGTGCGGCGCGGGACCGCGGAGTGCCCATTCGTGTCATCACGACCACCTACATCGGCGCCACCGACCGCCAGGCACTCGACCGTCTGGTCCAGGACTTCGGCGCTACCGTCAAGGTCAACTACGAGATCCGCTCCACCCGGCTGCACGCCAAAGCCTGGCTCTTTAGGCGAAAGACGGGCTTTGACACCGCATACGTCGGCAGCTCGAACCTGTCGAAGGCGGCCCTGCTCGACGGGCTGGAGTGGAACGTACGGCTGTCATCCGTGGCGACACCTGCCGTGCTGAACAAGTTCGAGGCGACCTTTGACGCGTACTGGAACGACCCCGCCTTCGAGACATACGACCCCGACCTTCACGGCGCCCGCCTCGATGAAGCGCTGGCCCAGGCAAGTGGGGTCAGCTCCGGCGCAGAGGTAAAGATCAGCCTCTCTGGCCTTCAGGTACGCCCCTACCCCCACCAGCAGGACATGCTGGAACGGCTCACTGTCGAGCGGGAGCTTCGCGACCGGCATCGCAATCTCCTGGTCGCGGCAACCGGCACCGGGAAGACGGTGATGGCTGCACTGGACTATCGCAACCTGTGCCCCCGGGAAGGTGGCGCGGCCCGACCGCGGCTGCTGTTCGTGGCCCACCGCAAGGAGATCCTCAAGCAGTCGCTCCGCACTTACCGCGAGGTGTTGGACGATGCATCGTTTGGCGAGCTACTGCACGCAGGGCAGGACCCACGGGAGTGGAACCACGTCTTCGCCAGCGTCCAGTCCCTCAATGTTCGGCGCCTTGAGCAGTTGGCCCCCGATCACTTTGACATCATCGTCATTGACGAGTTCCACCACGCCACCGCCACCACCTACCGGCGAGTGATCGACCACTTCACGCCGAAGGAACTGCTGGGCCTGACAGCCACCCCGGAGCGGATGGATGGGCTCAACGTCCAGGACGAGTTCTTCGCGGGACGCATCGCTGCCGAGATGCGGCTCTGGGAAGCTTTGGAAAACGATCTCCTCTGCCCCTTCCACTATTTCGGCATCCCGGACGGCACGGATCTAACGAACCTTGGCTGGCAACAGGGTTCGTACACGGACCGGGACCTGGACAACCTCTATACCGGCAATCATGCGCGCGCCCGGATCGTGGTCAAACAGATCCGGGACAAGGTCTCCAACCCGGGTGCCATGCGGGCGCTGGGCTTCTGTGTGACCAAGGCGCACGCTCATTTCATGGCCGACTTCTTTCGGAAAGTCGGCTTCAACGCGGTGGCGCTCGACAGTGACTCGCCCGCCGAGGTGCGCTCCCGGGCGCTGGACGACCTGCGGAACGGCAAGCTTCAAGTGATCTTCTCGGTCGACCTGTTCAACGAGGGACTCGATATCCCCGACGTCGACACCCTGCTCCTCCTGCGCCCCACCAACAGCGCCACCATCTTTCTCCAGCAGCTGGGCCGAGGGCTCAGGCGAACCCCAGCGAAGCCTGTCCTCACGGTCCTTGACTTCATCGGACAGCACCGAGCCGAGTTCCGCTTTGAGGAACAGTTTCGCGCCCTGACCAATCTGTCCAGAAACCGGCTCCTGGAGCACATCCAGCACGACTTCCCTCAACTGCCATCCGGTTGTCAGATCATCCTGGAGGGCAAGTCGAAGGACCTCGTCATCGAGAACATCCGGACTCAGCTGGGTGCCACGGTGAAGACGCTAATGAAGGAGGTCAAGGATTACGGCACGCCTCGCCTCGCCGACTACCTCCGCGAGAGTCGTCGGGAGATCAAGGAGCTCTACAAGAGCGACAACTCATGGACGACGGTGCTGCGTCGCGCCGGCCTCATGGACGGAGCTGCATCCGCCGCAGAGGCTGCACTCCTCAAGCGCGTCCACGCCTTCCTCCATGTAGACGACCCAGACCGCGCCGACGCCTACCTGCGGCTCCTCCAGGACGATGCTCCGTCGTACGAGAGCCTGAGCCCAACCGACCAGTCGTACGCTCGCATGTTGTTCTTCAACCTCTGGGACAACGCGGGTGGCTTCACCAGCTACCAGGAGGGCCTGGAGACGCTGCGTACCCAGCGCGCGTTCCGGGATGAGCTCCGGCAGGTGCTTGCCCACGTCATGGAGCAGGCCGACCATGTCCCGCTCCCCTTGTCCGGCCATCTGAGCAAGGTCCCGCTGAGGGTGCACAGCGCCTACAACCGCTCGGAGATCCTCGCCGCCCTCGGCGTCGCCCGCTTCGGCGGCCAGATGCCCCGCTCCTTCGCCCAAGGAGTGCAATGGGTCGAAGAGCTGCAAACGGATGCTCTCCTGATCACCCTCGAAAAGAACGAACGGGACTTCTCACCCACCATCCGCTACAAGGACTACGCGCTGAGTCAGACCCTGTTCCACTGGGAGTCCCAGAACGCGACGGCCGCGAACTCCCCTACCGGTCTGCGTTACCAGCACCACGAGGAGCGCGGCAGCCACGTTCTCCTCTTCATGCGGCGCTACAAGAACACTGACATCGGTAAGCCTCATCCCTGGATGCTCCTGGGTCCCGCCACCTACGAACAGCACACCGGTAGCAAGCCCATGGCCATCACCTGGCGTCTGGAGAACCACCTGCCGGCCGACGTGTGGACCTATGCGGCCATCAACGCCGGCTAGTCGAGCATCTTCGCTGTCAGTGTGATCAGTTAATGTCAAGGTATGGGCATACCTTCGATCACCCCTGGGCAACTGACCACACGAGCAGAGATGGACAAGCTGTTCGGCGGAGGGAGTCAAGGGGGGATCATTTCTTCCACAACCACCCCAAACATCCTCATTTACGTCGACCACAACAGCGGTAAGAAGTACGGCTACGAGGACGGCTGGCTGGCGGAAGAAGACGAGCTTGGGCCGATCTTCGAGTACACCGGCCAGGGCACCAGCGGAGACCAAACGTTTCTGGGCCAGAGGGGCTCTCGAAACGCAGCTGTCTTGTACCACGCTGATCCCAAGAAGCCTAAGGCCCTGCACGTCTTCGTCGCGGATGGAAGGGTTCCCGGCTCGAAGTCCGGTGCCAAGCAGCAGCGGTACATCGGCGAGTTCACCTTGGACGTCGAGCAGCCCTACACCGTACGCGAGGCCCACGGCGAGCATGAAGCACAGCGCCTCATCATCGTCTTCCGCCTGCGCCCCACAGGTGCGTACCAGCGCCTCGCCAAGGATGCCGTCACGCGCGCGACTGAGACCGTCGCACAAAGGGTTCTGGCGACCGTCGCAGCGACGAGGCTGCCCGAGCCCGAGATGCCCGAGCTGAGGCCGGTCGCACCGAAGAGGCGGCGGGCCTCGGAAAGCAGGCGTGCGGCTCAGCCCAGCGTCATTGCGGAGCTCCGACAATCCGAACTGCGGGAAACATACCTCAAGGAGCTCATCGAGCAAGGACATGAGGTCTTTGCCTACGAGATAAAGATCGCCGACACCACGTCCATCCTCAAGACCGACCTCTACGACGCCACCACGCACGAGCTCTATTCGGTGCGAGGGGAGAGCTCCCGTGATGAGGTGCGGGCGGCGATAGGTCAACTCAAGGACTACGTGCGGCACATAAAGCCACATCGCCCCAAGCTGACCGCCCTGCTCCCTGGGAAGCCGCAGGACGACTTGATAGACCTTCTGCGCGCAGAGGAAATTGACCTCGCCTACCGGGCGGGTAACGGCTACAGCAGAATCCCGGCTAAGTAAGGTCTCCCCGCCGCCCTCTTGGAGCCACCATGCCAACCTCACCAGAGCATGAATACCTCTCAAATGCAGCACTCCACATCATGGAGAGCGCGTCGAACTCTGGCCTCTTCGGCTACACCGAAGGCCAGCGCAAACTCTTTGACTTCTCCTGCGATCTCAAACAAGACTGGTCGAAGGTCATCGTAGGGCAGACGCTATGGAAGCATGGCGGCGACGGAATCGACAAGGACCTCAGAACCCTGCTCAATGAGCGCGATATAGAAGCCGCCGTCTATATTGCGCGCCACGAAAGCAAGCTCCGCTCCCGCTTCGCCGAGGTGACCCAGTCCTACCTCGACACACCGATGCGGGACCGCCTGTCCCGCTTGCGGGTCTTCTGGGTCCCGGCAGACTTCAAGGCCAAGGACGAGAACGTCAAGGAGTCCATTTACAACGCCCTGAAGGAGGAGATCACCAAGGATCTCCTCCTTCATGTGACTCTCGGTGGCCTCACCTCGCGTGACACCACACGCTTCGCCTCCGCCAAGCGCCCCGGCCTCCCGATCGCCATTCTCTCCTACATCAAGAAGCATGGATACCGAAACAACACCAGGACCGCGAAGGATCTAGACAAAAACCCAAACGCGGTGAAGTACGAGACTGAACGACTCTTCATACTCGGATTCCTGGAGAGCGAGAGCCTCCAGGGCGGCATCTATCAAGTCACCGCGAGCGGCCAGGCGATACTCGATATCTGCTCACGCCTACGCGACTACCTCAAGGGAAACCTCGGCGAAGGGAACAAGAACGAAGAACTCGAACACATATGCAGCCTGCTAGGCATAGAGTACCCTTCGATACCGATAACAACGCCTCTTGTGGACAAGGACGTTGAACATCAACTGCAAAACCCCACCTTCCTCCTCTTGCAGCACGTGGCTCAAGCTGATTCAGATGGATCCGTGGACTGGCCTGCCCCTTACTTTGCATTGCCCTCGACGACGGATATTGCGGCCACGAGCTAGCGGAACCGACTCCCGTACTGGGCGTCAGGCAGTCACGCCATAGCCGCCAGCTCCGCCCTTCCGAACAACAGCGCATACCCTCGCGGCAGTTGAGACAGCACCTGGTCCGTCAGGGCGGGGCCGATCGTGGTGGAGAGGGCGGTCAGGACCGAGCTGACGTCCCAGCGGGCCGTTGCCGGGGTGGAGTCGGGGATCCGGGTGGACAGGGAGTCCACGAATTCTCGGGCCGTCAGGGGGTGGGGCAGGGGGATCTGGGAGGCGATCAGGTGGCCGGCCTCGGGGGGCAGGGACTGGGCCAGGGCGACGCGTTCGTCGCCGGTCAGGTGGGTGCCGAGGGCGGTGAGGACGGTGCGGGTGAGGCGTTCGGCCTGCGCCCGGGTCGGGTAGCCGCCCGTCTCGCGGACGGCCTCGGTCAGGTTCTCCCAGGTGGTCTTCGGGGTGTGCTCCGGCGCCCCCAGATCCTTCGAGGCGATCCTCCGGGCGTGCTCCGCCGCCCTCGGGTTCCCCACGGCAGGCTCCCGCACCGTCGGGCTCTCCCAGGCAGTCCCCGGAGCCGGCTCCCGCACCCTCGGGTTCCCCCAGGCTGGCTGCGGCGCCGTCGTGTTGTTCCCGGTGGTTCGCAGAGCGGGCTTCGGCACCGTCGTGGTCATCGTCAGGGCTCCTTCCGCGGGGCGCGCGGGTGTCCGGTACGTCCAGTGGTTCGGTACCCCGTCGCCGTACGGGTGGATCGGGACGGGTGGGCAAGTGTGCGGGGCCGAACGGGCCGGGGAGAGGCGGGACTTATGGGTACCGCCCCTCCCCGGAGGGGGTCAGCCGGCGAGCTGCTTGCGTTCGGGGGTGCCGCCGCTGATCTGGATGCGGCGCGGCTTCGCCCGTTCGGCGATCGGGATGCGCAGGGTCAGGACACCGGACTCGTAGGAGGCGTCGATGCGGTCCGTGTCGAGGGTGTCGCCGAGGAAGAGCTGCCGGGTGAACGTGCCCGTCGGCCGCTCCGCGACCACCGTCTGAGCGTCCTCCGGAATGGGGCCGCAGCGCTCGGCGCGGACATTGAGGACGTTGCGCTCGACGTCCAGCTCGATCGTCTCCGGAGCGACGCCGGGGAGGTCGAAGTGGACCAGGAATTCGTCACCGGAACGGTAGGCGTCCATCGGCATCGCCGACGGGCGGTTCGTGCTGCCGAGTACCTGCTGCGCGAGTCGGTCGAATTCGCGGAACGGGTCGGTACGCATGAGCATCACGGGTCACTCCCTTCTCAAGGTGCTGGGTGCGATGCCCTTACGGGTATTTATATAGCGCGCAGCCGGAAAGTTGACAAGCTGCGACTCAGGTTAGGTCAGCCCGTCCGCCCGCGCGTTAGCCTCGGCAGCCTCTACGACATTCGGAGGCATCCATGGCCAAGGTTCCCAGCGCTGTCGTCGCCGCGAGCGGGCTCGTCGGCGGGTACGGGGTCGCCCGGTGGACGAAGAAGCGGCCGCTCGGCGGGGCCGTGCTCGCCGTCGCCGGTGCCGCCGCCGCGCAGCAGTGGCGCAAGCAGGCCGGGAACGCGGCCGCCGGTGCGCTGACCGCCGCCTACGTCGGCGCCTTCGCCGGCTCCCACCCGCTCGCCAAGAAGGTCGGCGCCTGGCCCTCCGTCCTCGGCGTCGCCGGTGCCGTCGCCCTCGCCTCCTGGGCCGTCGCCGACCGCAGGGCCTGAGGCGGGGCCTGTACAGGGCCTACACAGGGCCTGAACGGACGGACGGACGGACGGCGGACGGGCCGCGCGGCTCCTCACGCCCTGCCCACCGCCGGCGGGCCCTGGGTGCCCGCGCCCGGACCCGGCGCCGCACCCTGCTCCACCGCCGTGAGCGGCGTCGCCACGTCCTCCAGCGACCGCCCCTCCGCCCGTACCGCCAGCGCCGCCGCCACCAGGCCCGCCGCGCACATCAGCGCCGCCCCGACGCAGAAGGCCAGGACCGTGTCGCCGACCCTGCCCGTGCCGGTGAGGTCGGCGAAGAGCAGCGGGCCGCTGATGCCGCCGGCCGCCGTACCCAGGGCGTAGAAGAAGGCGATGGACATCGCGCGCGTCTCCATCGGGAAGATCTCCGACACCGTCAGATACGCGCTGGACGCGCCCGCCGAGGCGAAGAAGAGCACCGCGCACCAGCACGCCGTCAGCGTCGTCGCGCTGAGCACGCCCCGGTCGAACAGCCACGCCGTGCCGAACAGCAGCAGACCCGACAGCAGATACGTCGAGGAGATCATCACCCGGCGGCCGACCGTGTCGAAGAGCTTGCCCAGCAGCAGCGGGCCGAAGAAGTTTCCGACGGCGATGACCGCGAAGTAGTAGCCCGTACGGTCCGTCGGCACCCCGAAGAACTTCGTCAGGATCGCGCCGAAGCCGAACGTGATCGCGTTGTACAGGAACGCCTGCCCGATGAAGAGGGAGAAACCGAGCACCGCGCGCTTGCGGTACCGCCCGAACACCGTGTGGGCGATCTCCCGGAAGGTGACGCTCTTACGCTGCTGGATGGCCAGGCGCGCGTCCGTCCCCGGCAGCCGGACGCCCTTCTCCGCCTCCACCTGCCGTTCGATGCCGGTGACGATCTCCTCCGCCTCCTCGTCCCGGCCGTGGATCAGCAGCCACCTCGGGCTCTCCGGGACGTGCCGCCGTACGAGCAGGATCACCAGCGCCAGTACGGCGCCCAGCGCGAAGGTCAGCCGCCAGCCCACGTTCATCGGCAGCAGGCCGGTGTTCAGCGCCAGGATGGACAGCAGCGAACCGCCCACCGCGCCCAGCCAGAAACTGCCGTTGATGATCAGATCGACGCGGCCCCGGTAGCGGGCCGGGATCAGCTCGTCGATCGCCGAGTTGATCGCCGCGTACTCGCCGCCGATGCCGAAGCCGGTCAGGAAGCGGAAGAGGAAGAACCACCAGGCTTCCCAGGAGACCGCGGTCAGGGCCGTCGCCACCAGATACACCGCCAGGGTGATCATGAACAGCTTCTTGCGGCCGTAACGGTCGGTCAGCCGGCCCCAGAACAGCGCGCCCACGCACGCGCCCGCGACGTACAGCGCGGCGGCCATGCCCGTGATCTGGCCGGATGTGATCGACAGACCGCTGCCCGGTTCGGCCAGACGGCTGGCGATGTTGCCGACGACCGTCACCTCCAGGCCGTCCAGGATCCATACGGTGCCGAGGCCGATCACGATCGTCCAGTGCCAGCGGGACCACGGGAGGCGGTCGAGGCGGGCCGGGATGTCGGTGGTGATGGTCCGGCCGCCACCAGCCGACCGGCCGCCGTCACCCGACCGGCCGCCGTCACCAGACCGGTCGGCATCACCCGACCGGCCGCCACCCCCCGACCAGCCAGCGCCACCCGGCCGGCCGCCGTCACCCGTCCGGCCACCCTCACCCGACCGACCGCCGTCACCCGTCCGGCCGTATCCACCGGCCTCCCGCGACGCCTTCTCGGCTCTTGTCATCGGCTCGCTCCTCGTCGAGGACGCCCCCCGGGACGGGGGGACGGCAGGACGACGGATACCCCCACGCCGCCGTTCCAGACGCCCGGGTGACCCGCCGTCAGCCACCCACCGCCCGCGACAACGTGAAGATCAGCAGCCCCGCCAGTGATCCCACCACCGTGCCATTGATCCGGATGAACTGCAGATCGCGCCCGATGTGCGCCTCGATCTTCCGGGTGGTGTGCTCGGCGTCCCAGCCCGCCACCGTGTCCGTGATCAACGAGGTGATCTCGGCCCGGTACGTGGTCACGACATGCACCGCCGCGCCCTCCAGCCAGCTGTCCACCTTCTCCTGCATCTTCGGCTCGCTCGCCATCCGCGCGCCCAGGGACAGCAGCGCCGACCGCAGCCGCGTCCGCAGCTCACTGCGCTCGTCCTCCGCCGCCGCGACGATCATCGACCGTACGGCCGTCCAGGCCGACGCGATCAGATCCTGCACCTCGCCCCGGCCCAGCACCTCACCCTTCAGCCGCTCCACCCGCGCCCGGGTCTCGGTGTCCGACTGGAGATCGGAGGCGAAATCGGTCAGGAAGCGGTCCAGCGCGCCACGCGCCGGATGGGACGGCATGTCCCGCATCTCCGCGCAGAAACGCAGCAACTCCTTGTAGACCCGCTCGCCGATCTTGCGGTCCACGAACCGCGGGGTCCAGCCCGGCGCCCCGCCCTGCACCGCCCCCATCACATTGTCGCCGTGCAGCACCAGCCAGTCATGGGCCCGCGAGACCACCAGGTCCACCGCCCGCTTGTGACCGCCGTCCGCGACAACCTTCTCCAGCATCTTGCCCAGCCCCGGCGCGATCTCCCGGGCCCCGGCCCGCCGCGTGATCGCCTCCCCCACCACCGCCTGCACATCCGAGTCCCGCAACACCGTGAGCGCACCGCGCAACGCCGTCGCCAGCTCCGCCGTCACCCGGTCCGCATGCTCCGGCTCGGCCAGCCAGGCACCCAGCCGGGCACCGATGCCGACGGCGCGCAGCCGCTGCCGTACGACGTCCTGGGACAGGAAGTTCTCCCCCACGAACTCGCCCAGCGAGACGCCCAGCTGGTCCTTCTTGGTCGGGATGATCGCGGTGTGCGGGATCGGCAGCCCCAGGGGATGCCGGAACAGCGCGGTCACCGCGAACCAGTCCGCCAGCGCGCCCACCATGCCCGCCTCCGCCGCCGCCGAGACGTAGTCCGCCCACGCCCCGGCGCCCGCGTTCCCGGCCAGCTTGGACAGGACGTAGACCACCGCCACGAACAGCAGCAGACCCGTCGCGGTCAGTTTCATCCGCCGCACCCCGCGCCGACGCTCCTCGTCGGCCGGGGTGAAGGCCGTCATCGTCCGGTACGACGACGACGCGGCCGGTCCGGCAGTTCCGGTCTCGGTAGGTTCCATCAGCTCCACCCGTTCGGTGATCCCGCGCACAATTGTCCCCTCCTGACCGACTCCCGGAACGGAACAGGAGTTCCCGGCGTCTGTTCAGGCGGGGACCTGGGCCCTGGGCCCCGACGGTGCGGCCCGGCCCATGAAGCATCATGGACCCATCAAGATCGGAGCCCGGAGGTCCCTCCCCCGAGGAGACCCGGAACTCCCCTCCCGAGGAGAACGGCACGAGCGTGACCACGCGCCCCGACGGAGCCCCCGAGGCCCCCCGCGCACAGCACCGCACCAAGTACCTCGCCCTGCTCGGCGCGCTCGTCGCGCTGGTGGTGGCCGTCAGCACCGGTATCTACGTCACCGCGACGACCGGCGACCACACCGCCCGCGGCACCCTCGCCGACGACCGCCCGCACCACGGCTCCGCCGCACCCGCGTCCACCGGCACCTGGGTCGGCTCCTGGGCCGGCGCCCCCGTCGGCGGCGAACCGGGCACCGAGACGGCCGGCCTCGCGGGCCGCTCCGTGCGCAACGTCGTCCACGCGGACGCCGGGGGTACGAGTGCCCGGATCACGCTCTCCAACCTCTACGGCCAGACACCGCTGGACATCACCCACGCCACCCTCGCGCTGTCCGCGGGCGACGCCACCGCGGCGGCCGACGCGGACACCATGCGGCGGCTCACCTTCGGGGGCGCCACCGGCGTCGTCATACCCGCGGGCGAACAGGTCGTCAGCGACGCGGTGCGCCTGCTCATACCCCACGACACCGACGTCCTCGTCACCACGTACTCCCCCACCCCCTCCGGGCCGGTCACCTACCACCCGCACGCGCAGCAGACGTCGTACGTCGCCGCCGGGGACCGCACCGAGGACTCCACCGGTGCCCCCTACACCCGACGGACGCCGTACTGGCGGTATCTGACCGCGCTGGACGTGCTCAGCAACGAGGCCGACGGCACGGTCGTCGTCTTCGGCGACTCCATCACCGACGGCATCACCTCCACCGTCGGCGCCAACCGTCGCTGGCCCGACGTCCTCGGCGACCGGCTGCGCTCCGCCCTCGCGGGCGGGCAGCGGCTGCCGCGCTACAGCGTCGTCAACGAGGGCATCAGCGGCAACCAGGTCCTCGCCGACGGGCTCGGCCGCCCCGCGGAGAACCAGAGCGGACTGAACCGCTTCGGGCGCGACGCGCTCTCCCGCACCGACGTCAAGGTGGTCGTCATCGACCTCGGCATCAACGACATCCTGCGCGACCCGCGTCTCGACGGCCCCGACCGCATCCTCACCGGCCTGCGCACCCTGGTCCGCGAGGCCCACGCGCGCGGGCTGAAGGTCGTAGGGGCGACCCTGATGCCGTTCCAGGGCCACCGGGGCTGGACCCCCGCCCGGGAGGCCGTGCGCCGGCAGATCAACGCGCAGATCCGCGCGGGCCGGGTGTACGACGCGGTCACCGACTTCGACAAGGCGCTGCGCGACCCCTACGACCCCCGCCGCCTGCGCCCCGACTACGACTCGGGCGACCATCTCCACCCCAGCGACCTCGGCTTCGCCACGATGGCCAAGGTGTTCGACCTGCGGACCCTGAAAGGGGGCGGGCAGGCGGAGTTGTGAGTCGGGACGACCGGGGCGGACGGCGGCTGGCTGAAAGCCGGCGTCGGCGACCGGACGGCGGCGCCGGTGGCAGGTGTCGGCGAGCACGGCAAGTGTCGGCTGCGGAAGCAGATGGGACGGCCGCCAGCCGGCACCGGTGGCGTGTCGCGGCGGGCGCGGCCAGGCGTCAGAGCCTCGGAAGCGGGCGCGGCAGGTGTCGGCTGCGGAAGCGGGTGGGCACGGCGGCCGGAAGCTGGCGCCAGTGGTGGAGGGCGAGTGCCGGGCGGCGGGTGCGGCGGGCGTCGGTACTCGGAGACGGACGTCCGCGGTCGGAGGCAGGCGTCGAGCGCATCGATGTTCGGAGCCGCCGTCGACGGTCAGGCGCGGGCGTCGGCGCTCGGGGGCCGGCGTCGGCAGGCAGGCGCGGCGAGGAATACTGGGCGGCATGACCCGCCTGATCCTCGCCACCCGTAACGCCGGAAAGATCACCGAGCTGAGGGCCATCCTGGCCGATGCCGGGCTCCCTCATGAGCTGATCGGCGCCGATGCCTACCCCGAGATCCCCGACGTCAAGGAGACCGGCGTCACCTTCGCCGAGAACGCCCTGCTCAAGGCGCACGCCCTCGCGCAGGCCACCGGGCTGCCGGCGATCGCCGACGACTCCGGCCTGTGCGTGGACGTCATGAACGGCGCCCCCGGCATCTTCTCCGCCCGCTGGGCCGGGCGGCACGGCGACGACCAGGCCAACCTCGACCTGCTTCTCGCGCAGATCGGCGACATCGCCGAGGAACACCGCGCGGCCCACTTCGCCTGCGCCGCCGCGCTGGCCCTGCCGGACGGCACGGAACGCGTGGTGGAGGGCCAACTCCGCGGCACCCTGCGGCACGCCCCCGCCGGCACGAACGGCTTCGGCTACGACCCGATCCTCCAGCCCGACGGCGACACCCGCACCTGCGCCGAGCTGACCGCCGACGAGAAGAACGCCATCAGCCACCGCGGCAAGGCGTTCCGGGCACTGGTACCGGTGGTGCGGGAGCTGCTCGGCTGAACCTATGGAGCGGCCCCGCACCTTTGAAACGAAGGTGCGGGGCCGCTTCTGCTGGTGCGCCCGGTCGGATTCGAACCGACAACACCAGGTTCCTAAGACCTGTCTCTCTACCAATTGGAGTACGGGCGCGAGCCGTGACCTCACTTTACCGGGAGTGAGTATGCCCTCGCCGACCGCCTCGGCACCAGGTGCTCGTGGTCGTATGGCAATTGGGACACAGCAGCCGCAGGTTCTCCCGCCGGTCGTCGCTCCAGTCCCCGTCGATGTGGTCGACCTCCAGCGTCATCGGCTCCCCGAACCACTCGGAACCGATACCGCACTCGGCACACCGCTCCGGCACGCCCACCTCGCGCAGCGCGCGGCGCAGCAGGCGGGTACGTGTCCGACGCCGGCCGTCGTGCTCGACCAGGATGTCCTCGGGGCTCTTCGAGCGGTCGGAGTGGGTCGTGCCACGCTGGTGCGCCTGCCCGAGGAAGTGCGCGGTGGAGATGCCCTCTTCGGCGATCCATCCACGCAGCAGCGCGCGCTGTGAGCCGGTGACGGGGTGCTGAAGGCGGTGCAGTGTCCCCGCGAAGGAGATCGACTCGGCCACCGCGGCACGCAGTTCCAGGGCAGCGGGGCGGGCTTCGCACCTGATCCGGACGGCGCCGTGGTCGAAGTGCGAGATGTCGATGCCGAAGTGGGCGAATCGCTTGGCGAGGTGGCGGCGGGCATCGGCGTAGGGCCGGGTGCCGAGGAAGGCGATCACCTCGTCCAGGCTCGCGCACTGTTCGGCGGCCTCTGCCAGCCGCTCACGCGTGTACCGCACGCCGCTGCTCACAGGGCGCCGGGCCCTGTGTGCCGCCCCTTGCCCCGGCCCCGGTAAGTGTCCGTGACCGAATGGCAGTTGGGGCAGAGGAAGCGGAGGTTCTCGATGCGGTTGTTCCGCCAGTTGCCGTCGATGTGGTCGACCTCCAGCGGGAGCGGGCGGCCCCGCCACACCGGGTCCGTGCCGCAGCGGGCGCAGCGTTCCTCCACACCCATCTCGTTCATCGCCCTCTTGAGTCGCCGTCCCGGGACGCGCGCGGCATGCTCCGAGGTGTTCTCGACCAGGATCTCCTCGGCGGTTCGGCGGCGCCGGTTGTCCCTCATCCGCTCGGTACGCACCACGGACGTGAAATGCGTGGTGTCGAGTCCGTACGCCCTGATCCGCCGGGCGATGTTGGTCTGGTGGCCGCCCACGGAGTCGAGCCCAAGCCGCCGTACCACCTCGTTGACGCTGGTGGAGGCCGCCACCACCGGTTCAAGGATCGCGCGCGTCCACTTCGTGCCCTCCCGCTGGAAGTGCGACGCGTCCACCCCGAGCTTCTTCATGCGCCGCGCGATGTAGTCCCGCGTCGGACTCCTCGGATCCACCCCCAGCCTCTCCAACGCCTCCGACAACGTCCGTGCGCCGCGAGCCGCCTCCTCCAGCCGCTCCTTGGTGTACGCGCTGGCCCCCATCGAGTCCCCCTCCGGTACGGGCAGGTGTTCGTTGTTCGCATGGAGCAACGAACCGTCTGGCGGACGGTCACGGGGGGACAGGAAAGCGGCCCGCGCCAGGACCACCTGGTGCGGGCCGCCGTGAGAGAGAAAGAGAACCGCTCAGATACCCAGATCCTTGATGATCTTGGCTACATGGCCGGTCGCGCGGACGTTGTAGAAGGCGTGGGAGATCTTGCCGTCCTCGTCGACGACGAACGTGGAGCGGATGATGCCCATGTAGGTCTTGCCGTAGTTCTTCTTCTCGCCGAAGGCGGCGTAGGACTCGGCGGCCTTCTTGTCGGGGTCGGCGACGAGGGTGACCTTGAGGGACTCCTTCTCACGGAACTTGGCAAGCTTTTCCGGGGTGTCCGGGGAGATGCCGATGACGTCGTAGCCGGCGCCGGCCAGCAGGTCGAGGTTGTCGGTGAAGTCGCAGGCCTGCTTGGTGCAGCCCGGGGTAAGCGCCGCGGGGTAGAAGTACACGATGACCTTGCGGCCCTTGTGGTCCGCGAGGGAGACCTCGTTACCGTCGGCGTCCGGAAGGGTGAAGGCGGGGGCCACGTCCCCCGGCTGGAGTCGCTCGCTCATCGGAACAGCCTAACCGGGGCCCCTTGCGGTGCGGCGCGGGCCGGAGCTGACAGACTGTCCGGAACAGGACAGCAGATTTCGGCAGACTTCGGAGGCCGTACGGTGGCGGACACGGCGGACACCAGAACCCCGGCGCAGATCGAGGCGGACATCAGGCGCCGCCGCGAAGTGCTGGCCGAGACGCTCGACGAGATCGGGGTGCGGGTGCACCCGAAGACGATCGTCGGGGACGCGAAGGCCAAGGCGGTGGCCAATATCGATCACACCGTTGGGCGTGCGTATGTGCAGGTCAACCGGATGGTGAGCGAGGTCAGGGCGCAGTTCACGGACGAGGACGGCCGGCTGCGCGCGGAGCGGGTCGTGCCGGCCGCGCTCGTGGTCGTCGGGGTGGTGGGCCTCGTCGCCCTGTCCCGGCGGCGCGGGCGCTGACACCACGAGCGCCGGTACGGACGATGGCCACCCAGGGGGCCACGAGCGCGGGGAAGGCAGGTAGGTTCGAGGCGTGAGCGCCAAGAGACACGAGCAGAGCACCCCGCAGCACGACAAGCTGCCCATCCGGATGCTGCACGACCGGGTGCTGGTCAAGCAGGAGACCGGTGAGGGCGAGCGGCGGTCGGGGGGCGGCATTCTGATTCCCGCCACCGCGGCGGTCGGACGCCGGCTGGCCTGGGCCGAGGTCGTCGCGGTCGGCCAGAACGTACGGACCGTGGAGCCCGGCGACCGCGTCCTGTTCGACCCGGAGGACCGGGCCGAGGTCGAGGTGCGGGGCGTGGCGTACGTGCTCATGCGCGAGCGCGACCTGCATGCCGTGGCCGCGGACCGCTTCGAGGGCTCGGAGGACTCGACCGGGCTGTATCTGTGAGGCCGTAGCGGCCCCATGAGCGAGGAAGAGGGCTGGTGACCGTGGTCACCAGCCCTCTTCCTCGTGTTTTTGCTAGGTTCGGGAGTGAGCCCGACGAGACGCGCCGTACCGGGATGCAGGCAAAGACGACGCACCGCGGAAGAAGCGTCGTACGTCTCGGAGGTGGCCGTCGTGGCCTGGGTTCTGCTTGTCGTGGCCGGTCTGCTGGAAGTGGGCTGGTCGATCGGGATGAAGTACAGCGAGGGTTTCACCCGGCCGGTGCCCAGTGTGCTCACCGGTGCCGGGATCGTCGCCAGCATGGTGCTGCTGTCGTACGCGGCCCGGTCCCTGCCCATCGGTACCGCCTACGGGGTGTGGGTCGGTATCGGCGCGGCCGGGGCGGCGGTGCTCGGCATGGTGGTGCTCGGTGAGCCGGTCACCGCCGCCCGGATCTTCTTCGTGTGCCTGCTGCTGGTCGCCGTGGTGGGGCTGAAGGCGACCAGCGGCTGAGGCGCGGCTCAGGTGCCGGGGCCGCCGGGGCCGGTCCCGGCGATGGTGCCGGTGCCGCCGCCGGCCGCGGCACCGCCGCCGCCGTCCGCCGGTGTGCCGCCGCCACCGCCCTGGCCGCCGCCTTGGCCGCCGCCCGCCGCGGCTCCGCCGTTGGGGCTGCCGCCCGCGGCGCCGCCGTCGCCCGGGTCGGTGCCGCCCGTCGCGGTGCCACCCGTGGCGGCGCCGCCGTCGGCCGCACCGCCGGTCGCCGCGCCGCCGTCGGCCGGGGTGCCGGTGGTGCCGCCGTCGGAGGGGGTGCCGCTCGGGGTGCCGCCGGGCTCGGTGGTGCCGCCGGTGTCGCTGCCGTCCGTGCCGGCGGACGCGCTGGGGTCGCCGGGGCCGGGCGGCTGCGGCTGGTCCGCGCCTTCCTGGAGCTGGAGGTCGAAGGAGGAGGCCGGGGTGTTCTTCAGGGCGTCGTGGGTGTACTGGGCCCAGATCTGGGTGGGCGGGCCGCCGCCGTTCATACGGGCCTGGCCGAGCGCGCCGTACAGCGGCATGTGCTTGGCCGTCACCGGGTCCTGGCCCATCACGGAGACCACCGTGGCGAGGTCGGGGGTGTAGCCGGCGAACCAGGCGGCGGTGTCGTTCTCCGCGGTACCGGTCTTGCCGGCCGCCGGGCGGCCCGCGCCCTGCGCGGCGGTGGCGGTGCCGCCCTGGACCACGCTCTTCAGCATGGCGGTGGTGGTGTCGGCGGCGGCGCGGCTGACGGCCTGCTTGACGGAGGTGTCGGGCAGCTTGATCTCGTCGGTGCCGTTGCGGGTGATCTTCTTGACCATGGTGTACGTGCCGTGCTTGCCGTGGTTGGCGAGCGTGGCGTAGCCCTCGGCCATGTCCAGGACGCTGGCGGTGGCGGGGCCGAGCGCGATGGACGGGTACGGCTGGAGGTCCGGGGTGTCGGCGGGGATGCCCAGGTCGATCGCGGTCTGCTTGACCTTGCTCGGGCCGACGTCGACGGCCATCTGCGCGTACACCGCGTTCACCGAGAGGTCGGTGGCCTTGGTGACGGTGATCTGACCGTACGACTTCTGGTCTTCGTTCTGCGGGGCGTAGGCGCCGCCGTTCCAGCCCTGTACGGGGCGCTCGTTGGTGCCGTCGTACTGGGTGTTCGGGGTGATGCGGCGGCCGTCCTCGGTGGTGGACCCGTTCTGCACCGCGGAGGTGAAGACGAACGGCTTGAAGGTGGAGCCGACCTGGAAGTCACCGCGGGTCGCGCCGTTGGTGTACTGCTTCACGTAGTCGATGCCGCCGTACATCGCGACGACCTGGCCGGTCTTCGGGTCGACGGAGGCGCCGCCCGCGCGGACGTAGCTGTCGACCTTGTTGTTCTTCTTGTCCAGCTTGGAGACCAGCTGGTCGTTCACCGCCTTGACGAAGGCGTCCTGCTTGCCCTTCTGGATGGTGGTGGTGATGCGGTAGCCGCCGGCTTCGAGCTGGTCGGAGTCGAGGATGTGGTTCGCGATCAGGTAGTGCTTGACGGCGTCCACGAGGTAGCCGCGCTGGCCGGACATGCCGGTGGACAGCGTCTGCTCCTTGGGCATCGGGAACTTCATCCCGGTGCGCTCGGACTGGCTGAGCCAGCCCTGCTTGACCATGCCGTCCAGGACGTAGTTCCAGCGGGCCACGGCCGCGGACCTGTTCTCCGGGTGCGCGACGACGTCGTACTCGCTGGGCGCGTTGACGAGCGCGGCGAGGTAGGCGGCGCGGGCCGGGTCGAGGTCCTTGGCGTCGCGGCCGTAGTAGGCCTGGGCGGCGGCCTGGATGCCGTAGGCGTTGCGGCCGAAGTAGCTGGTGTTGAGGTAGCCCTCCAGGATCTCGTCCTTGGACTTGTTCCGGTCGAGCTTGATCGAGATGAAGAACTCCTTGGCCTTACGGGTGACCGTCTGTTCCTGGGCCAGGTAGTAGTTCTTCACGTACTGCTGGGTGATCGTGGAGCCGGACTGCTTGCCCTTGCCGGTCGCGGTGTTCCAGGCGGCGCGGAGCATCGCCTTGGGGTCGATGGCGGACTCGGTGTAGAAGTCGCGGTCCTCGGCGGCCAGTACGGCGTGCTGGGCGTCCTTGGAGACCTCGGCGAGGGTGACCTTCTCCCGGTTCACCTGGCTGTCGCGGGTGTCGCGGGCGATCTGGGAGCCGTCGGCGTAGAGGTAGACGTTCGCCTGCTTGGTGGCGAGGGCGTTGGCGGGCGGGATGTCGACGAGCGAGTAGCCCACGAAGAACAGCCCGATGACCGCGAGCACCAGGAAGACGAAGGTGCCGAGCGTCATCTTCCAGGTCGGTACGAAGCGCCGCCATCCGGTGCGCTTGGGCTTCTTGGCCTTCTTCTTGCCCTTGCCCTTGCCGTCGTCCGCGCCGGTGCCGGTGGAGGTGTCCGAGCCGGAAGGGGGCGTCTGGCCGGGGGTCGGGCCGGTGCCGGTGCCGGCACGGGGGCCGGAGGCGGCGCCGTTGGCGGCGGTCGCGGCACCGGCGGTACCGGCAGCACCGGCGGCACCCGCCGCCTTCGCCGTGCCGGCCGCGCCGAGGGCTCCCGCGGCGGCCGCGCCCGCCGTGCCCGCGGCGCGGGCGGAGGGGCCGCCCGGCCGGGAGCCGGTCGTGTGGCCGGTGGGTCCGCTCGCGGGCGATCCGGTCGCGGACGTACCCGCCGTGCCGGGGCCGCCGGGCTCGCCCTTGCGCGGGGCGTTGACGCGGCGGAGCACCTGGGTGGTCTCGGGCGCCGGGGCGTCCTGACCGGACTTGCCCGACTGACCGGGCTTGCCGGGACCCTTCGCGGAGCCCTGGGGATCCCGGGGCGGTGTGATGCGGCGCAGCACCTGGGTGCTCTCGGCCGGCTGCTCGGGCGTCCGGGCGCCCGGAACCTGCGGCTTGCCGGTGCCGGCGGGCTTGCCGGACTCGCCGCGCTCGGCGGTGCCCTCGCCCTCGGCGGCCGTGGCCGCGCCCTTCTCGGTACGGGCGTCCCGCGCCGCCTGCCGGGCGCGGGCGACGGAGGCCGTACGGTCCTGGGGCGCGGGCACGGAACGGCGCGCGGCGTCGGCCGCCGCCCCGGAGTCCCGGGCCGCCCCGCGGTCACCGGCGGGCGTGCCCTCGGCCGCACCCTGGGTCCTGTCGGCGCCCCGGGTCTTGTCGGCGTCCTGCGCCTTACCGGAGGCATCGGCGCGCCCCTCGGGCTTCCGGGAACCCTCGGGCTTCCGAGAAGCCTCGCGCTTCTGCGGACCCTCGGGCCTCCCGGTCTTCCCGGCCCCCTCAGGTCGCTCCGGTCCCTCGGCCGTCTCCGCCTCCTCGTCCCTCCCCGATTCCTCGGTGTCCTTCACTCGGCCGGCCCCCTCCGACGGGGTGGCGGGGGAGCCCGGCGTCGGGCTCCCGGGCCTCGCAGCCGGCAGCGGCTTATCCGGTGCCACGCCTTCGTTCGGCTGCTGCGGCTGTGGCTCGTCGCTCATGTCGTGCACGGACTCCTGTTTCGCGTCGTACGTTCCCGTACGCCTCGTACGCCTTCTGCGCCCCCCGTTTGAAGACTCTCGCACCTGGCGTTCCGTTCCCGGATTCCGGCACGCTTCGGCCACAAAATGCGTGGCAGGCCGCCGGGCCTCCGGACTAGGCTCCTGCGCTTCGGTGTCGAGCGGTCCGAGGAGGTCGACTGACGTGGGCGCGGGACGGTTGTACGCGGCCGTCGCGTTAGGGGGATTCAGACGGTACGCGACGTATAAGGCCGCCACTGCGGCAGGGGTCTTCACCAACACGGTCTTCGGACTCATTCTCGTCTACACCTACAAGGCCCTATGGGACCTGAAACCGCATCTGGGGGGATACGACCAGGCGCAGGCCGTCACCTATGTGTGGCTCGGTCAGGCCTTCCTGTCGACGCTCGCGATCAGCGGCGGGGGCGTCGAGGACGAACTGATGGAACGCATCCGGACGGGGGACGTGGCGATCGACCTGTACCGGCCGGCCGACCTCCAGCTGTGGTGGCTCTCCGCCGACCTGGGCCGGGCGTTCTTCCAGCTGCTGGGGCGGGGCGTGGTCCCCTTCGTCTTCGGCGCGCTGGTCTTCCCGGCGTACCTGCCGGCGAGCCCGGCCACCTGGGCGGCGTTCCTGCTGGCCGTGCTGCTGGCGATGCTGGTCGGCTTCGGCATCCGCTATCTGGTGGCGCTGAGCGCGTTCTGGCTGCTGGACGGCACCGGGGTGAGCCAGATGACGTGGCTGCTCGGCTACTTCTGCTCGGGGATGCTGCTGCCGCTGAACGTGTTCCCGGGGGCGCTCGGTACCGTCGTACGCGCCCTGCCCTGGTCCTCGCTCCTCCAGGCGCCCGCCGACATCCTGCTCGGGCACGGGGACCCGCTGCGCACGTATCTGTTCCAGGGGGCGTGGGCCGTGGTGCTGCTGGGTGCCGGGCGGCTGCTCCAGTCGGTGGCGACGCGGCGGGTGGTGGTGCAGGGTGGCTGAGCGCGGGCGGCTCGCGGAGGGGGCGCGGGCGTACGGGCTGATCGCCGGGATGTGGATCCGGTCGACGATGGCGTACCGGGCGTCGTTCGCCATGACCACGTTCGGGAGTTTCGCGGCGACCTTCTTCGACTTCGTCGCGATCATGCTGATGTTCTCGCGGGTGCGTGCCCTCGGCGGCTGGACGCTGCCCGAAGTGGCGTTCCTGTACGGCCTGTCGGCGGTCTCCTTCGGTCTGGCGGACCTGGTGATCGGCTCGATGGACCGGCTGGGCCGGCGGCTGCGGGACGGCACGCTGGACGCGCTGCTGGTGCGGCCGGCGCCGATACTGGCGCAGGTGGCGGCGGACCGGTTCGCGCTGCGCCGCCTCGGCCGGGTCACCCAGGGCTCGCTGGTGCTGGGCTGGGCGCTGACCCGGCTGGACGTCGGCTGGAGCGTGGACCGGCTGCTGCTGATGCCGGTGGCGCTGCTCGCGGGGTGCGGGATCTTCTGCGCGGTGTTCGTGGCGGGCGCGGCCTTCCAGTTCGTGGCGCAGGACGCGGCCGAGGTGCAGAACGCGTTCACGTACGGCGGTACGACGCTGCTCCAGTACCCGCCGACGGTGTTCGGCCGGGAGCTGGTGCGCGGGGTGACGTTCGTGCTGCCGCTGGCCTTCGTCAACTGGCTGCCCGCGAGCTACATCCTCGGGCGGCCGTATCCGCTGGACCTGCCGGGCTGGGTGGCGTGGACGACGCCGCTGGTGGCGGCGGGCTGCTGCGCGCTGGCCGGGCTGGCCTGGCGGGCGGGACTTCGTTCGTACCGGAGCACAGGGAGCTAGGACCTCATGGACGACTTCATCGCGCTGGAGAGGGTGGAGAAGGTCTTCCCGGTGCGCCGCAGGACCGGCTTCCTCAAGCGGGAGCGGCACGAGGTGCGGGCGGTGGACTCGCTGTCGTTCACCGTGGCGCGCGGGGAGATGGTGGGCTACATCGGGCCGAACGGTGCCGGGAAGTCCACCACGATCAAGATGCTGACCGGGATCCTGACGCCGAGCGGCGGCCGGCTGCGGGTCGCGGGCATCGACCCCTCGCGGGAGCGCGCGCGCCTCGCGCATCGCATCGGGGTGGTGTTCGGACAGCGCACCACTTTGTGGTGGGACCTGCCGCTGCTCGACTCCTACCGGCTCGCGCACCGTATGTACCGCATCCCGGACGCCCGTTACCGGGATAATCTGGACCGCCTGGTCGAACTCCTGGAACTGCGGACCCTGTTGGACACCCCGGTGCGCCAGCTCTCGCTGGGTCAGCGGATGCGCGGGGACATCGCGGCGGCGCTGCTGCACGACCCGGAGGTGCTGTACCTGGACGAGCCGACGATCGGCCTGGACGTCGTCTCCAAGGCCAAGGTGCGCGGGTTTTTGCGGGAGTTGAACGCCGCGAGCGGTACGACCGTGCTGCTGACCACCCATGATCTCCAGGACATCGAGCAGCTGTGCTCCCGGGTGATGGTGATCGACCACGGCCGGCTGATGTACGACGGCCCGCTCACGGGGCTGCACGAGGCCGGGGAGAGCGAGCGGACCCTGGTGGTGGACCTGGAGCGGGAGCTGCCGCCGGTGGAGGTGCCGTCGGCGCGGGTGGTGCGGGTGGAGGGGCCCCGGCAGTGGCTGGCGTTCCCGGCGGGGCGGTCGGCGGCGCCGCTGGTCGCGCATCTCGCGGCGGCGTATCCGCTGGTGGACCTGTCGGTGCGGGAGCCGGACATCGAGGCCGTCATCGCGAAGATGTACGCGGAGAAGGCGGTCTCGTAGGCTGCTGCCATGACCGACGACGCACGTCCCGAACTCCGCGCCTCCGACACCGACCGGGAACGGGTCGCCGAGGTGCTGCGCGACGCTCTCGCCGAAGGGCGCCTGGACATGGGCGAGTTCGAGGAGCGGCTGGAGGCGACGTACGCGGCGCGTACGTACGGCGAGCTGGTCCCGATCACCCGCGATCTGCCCGCCGGTTCCGCCCCGGCGCCGGTCTCCTTCGCCAAGGCTCCGGTGCGGGACGACAGTTGGTCCTCCCGCATCGTCGGCGGCGAGGGCTCGTCCTCGGGCGGCATCGCCATCCTGTCCGGCTTCGAGCGCAAGGGCCGCTGGACCGTGCCCAAGCGCTTCAAGTGCCTCGCGTTCCTGGGCGGCGCCGACCTCGACCTGCGGGACGCGAACTTCGCCGACCGCGAGGTGGAGATCAATATCGTGGCCGTCCTGGGCGGCGTCCAGATCACCGTGCCGCCGGGCGTCGAGGTCGTCGTACGGGGCCTCGGCATCATGGGCGCGTTCGAGCACCCGCGGGACGAGGGCCTGTCCGACCCGGGCGCCCCGCGGGTCGTCATCGGGGGCTTCGCGTTCTGGGGCGGGGTGGGGGTCGCCCGCAAGGCCCGCAAGCGCTCCCTCGAACGCGCTCCGAAGGGGCGCGGAGAACTGCGCGGCTAGCCACAGCGAACCCGCACCGGACTACTTCGCGCACCCCTTCGTCAGCTCCCCCGCCGCATCCGTCACCGGCCCCACGTCGGGCGTCCGATCACCGTTCTTGATGGCCGTACGAACACCGCCCACCGCCTTGTTCAGATCGTCCACCGCCTTGTTGACATCGGCGTCGTCCGTCTTGTCCCCGATCTTCCGCACGTTCTTCTCGATCGTGTCGAGCGCGGAGTCGGCCCGCCCGGGGTCGTGCGCGGCGTTCTCCACCGCCTGCTGGAGATCGGTGACGCCGTCGGCGATGGTGTCGGCGGTGTGCACGCAGTCCATCGCCTTGTGCACGGCGCCGCAGCCGCCGACGAGGCCTGCGGTGAGCGCGGCGGTCGCCATGACGGCGGCGAGACGGCCTCGGCTGGCGGCCATGATGATGTTCCCTCCCCGGGTGTCCCTCTACTGCGTAGAGGTAGGACGCGGGGAGGGGCCGCCGGGTTGCCCGTCACGGGGCGAGCGTGGCCTCCAGGGCCGCCCGCTGGTGCGCGGCCAGCGTGTCGCAGCCGCTAACCGCGAGGTCGAGCAGCGCGTTCAGCTCGTCGCGGGCGAACGGCTCCGCCTCCGCGGTGCCCTGGACCTCGACGAAGCGGCCGTCGCCGGTGCAGACGACGTTCATGTCGGTCTCGGCGCGCACGTCCTCCTCGTAGCAGAGGTCGAGGAGGGGGACGCCGCCGACGATGCCGACGGAGACCGCGCTCACCGTGCCGGTCAGCGGCTGCCGGCCGGCCTTGATCAGCTTCTTGCCCCGCGCCCATGTGACGGCGTCGGCGAGGGCGACGTACGCGCCGGTGATGGCGGCGGTGCGGGTGCCGCCGTCGGCCTGGAGGACGTCGCAGTCGAGGACGATGGTGTTCTCGCCGAGCGCCTTGTAGTCGATGACGGCGCGCAGGGAGCGGCCGATGAGGCGGGAGATCTCGTGGGTACGGCCGCCGATGCGGCCCTTGACCGACTCGCGGTCGCCGCGGGTGTTGGTGGCGCGGGGCAGCATGGAGTACTCCGCGGTGACCCAGCCCTCGCCGCTGCCCTTGCGCCAGCGCGGGACGCCCTCGGTGACGGAGGCGGTGCAGAAGACCTTGGTGTCACCGAAGGAGACGAGGACGGAGCCCTCGGCGTGCTTGCTCCATCCGCGTTCGATGGTGACCGGGCGGAGCTGTTCGGGGGTACGGCCGTCGATGCGAGACATGGCATGGAGCCTAGCCGTAGATACGGAAGGGGCTCCTCCCGCGTCGGGAAGAGCCCCTCGACCGGTGACGTCACCGGTGACGTTCCCGGTGGAGCCCGGCAGGACCCGTGCGGGTCCCGGGGTTCACATCATGTCTTCGATCTCCGCGGCGATCGGGTCGGCGTCGGTGCCGATGACGACCTGGATGGCGGTGCCCATCTTGACGACGCCGTGGGCGCCGGCGGCCTTCAGGGCGGCGTCGTTCACGAGCGAGGGGTCCGAGACCTCGGTGCGCAGGCGGGTGATGCAGCCCTCGATCTCCTCGATGTTGTCGATCCCGCCGAGGCCGGCGACGATCTTCTCAGCCTTGCTGGCCATGTTGCTTCTCCCTGATCCGAACCGCTTTGTCGCAGTAACCCACAGTTGGCCCATCTTCGCGAGCGGTCATGCCGTCCGTGCCGAAAGATGGCGTTCACGACAGCGGAACCGTCCGGGCAACTGGTCTACACCAGCGGAGGGACGGTCGCCAAACCGCACCCGAGTCGAGTGGCCGCCGAGTGGCCGGAGGACGCCCATGAGCGAGGGGAGCGCGACGGGGAGTGCGGCGCGGGAGCGCTGGGGCCGGCTGTTCCAGGGGCTCCAGAAGATGGGGCGCAGCCTTCAGTTGCCGATCGCGGTGCTGCCCGCGGCGGGGCTGCTGATCGGGCTCGGTCAGCAGGGTGTGGTGGGCGCCGACGGGCTGGGCTGGACGACGGTCGCGAAGGTGATGCGGGGCGCGGGCGGGGCGCTGCTGGACGGTTCGCTGGGGCTGCCGCTGCTGTTCTGCGTGGGCGTGGCGATCGGGATGGCGAAGAAGGCGGACGGCTCCACGGCGCTCGCGGCGGTCGCGGGCTTTCTCGTCTACTACGGGGTGCTGCACCAGTTCCCGCAGGACTGCCCGGGCGGTTCGACGGCGCTGCCGGGGGTGGGGTGCCGGGCCGGGGACGGGACGGTGGCGGCGTTCACCTTCCAGAACCCGGGGGTGTTCGGCGGGATCGTGCTGGGGCTGCTGGCCGCTTTCCTGTGGGCGCGGTTCCATCGGACGCGGCTGGTGGACTGGCTGGGCTTCTTCAACGGCCGCCGTCTGGTGCCGATCCTCATGGCGTTCGCGGCCATCCTCTTCGCGGCGCTGTGCCTGTGGGTATGGCCGCCGATCGGGGCGGGTCTGGAGAGCTTCAGCCGCTGGCTGCACGCGGCCGGGGCGTGGGGGGCGGGGCTGTTCGGTGTCACCAACCGGGCGCTGCTGGTGGTGGGCCTGCACCAGTTCCTGAACGTGCCCATCTGGTTCCAGTTCGGCAGTTACACGCAGCCGGACGGGACGGTGGTGCACGGTGACATCAGCATGTTCCTGGCGGGCGATCCGCACGCGGGGCAGTTCACCTCGGGCTTCTTCCCGATCATGATGTTCGCGCTGCCGGCGGCGGCGCTGGCGATCACACACTGCGCCGAGCCGCATCGCCGCAAGGAGGTCGGCGGGCTGATGCTGTCGGTGGCGCTGACGTCGTTCGTCACGGGGATCACCGAGCCGATCGAGTACTCGTTCATGTTCATCGCGCCGGTCCTGTACGCCGTCCACGCGGTGCTGACCGGGGTGTCGATGGCGGTGACGTGGGCGCTCGGGGTGCACGACGGCTTCAGCTTCTCGGCGGGGCTGATCGACTACGTCATCAACTGGCATCTGGCGACCAGGCCCTGGCTGATCATCCCGATCGGCCTGTGCTTCGCGGCGGTCTACTACGCCGTCTTCCGCTTCGCCATCACCCGCTTCGACCTCAGGACCCCGGGCCGCGAGCCCGAGGCGGAGGTCGAGGACGTGACCGGGCTCTGACCCCCGCGGCCCGCCGCCCCCGGGGCCGCCCCGCCCTGCACGGCGCGTAGCGTTCCGGTCGCGGAATTCGTGGTTCCTTACGGCGCCTTCATCGTGCTACAACAGGTCTACACCAGTGAGTGGTGTAGACCACCACCCGATGGAGGACGACGTATGAGCACCGCCACCGCAACGGCGGCCCCCGCAAAGAAGCGGGGAGCGGGCCTGTTCCAGGGCCTGCAGAAGGTCGGCCGGAGCCTTCAGCTCCCGATCGCCGTACTGCCGGCCGCGGGCATCATGGTCCGCCTGGGCCAGGATGACATCTTCGGCAAGGACGGCCTCGGCTGGGACAAGGTCGCGACCGTCTTCAACGCGGCCGGCGGTGCCCTGACCGGGTCGCTCCCCCTGCTGTTCTGCATAGGCGTGGCCATCGGCTTCGCCAAGAAGGCCGACGGCTCCACCGCCCTGGCCGCAGTGGTCGGCTTCCTCGTCTACAGCAAGGTGCTCCAGGCCTTCCCGCTGGTCGACAAGCACGTCGACACCCACGGCAAGATCGTGGACGCCACCTACAACGACCCCGGTGTCCTCGGCGGCATCATCATGGGCCTGCTGGCGGCCATCATGTGGCAGCGCTTCCACCGCACCAAGCTGGTGGACTGGCTCGGCTTCTTCAACGGCCGCCGCCTGGTGCCGATCCTGATGGCCTTCGTCGGCACGCTGGTCGGCGTCTTCTTCCTCCTGATCTGGGAGCCCATCGGCAAGGGCATCACGCACTTCGGCGAGTGGATGACCGGCCTCGGGGCCGCGGGCGCCGCCCTGTTCGGTCTGGTCAACCGCGGTCTGATCCCGATCGGCATGCACCAGTTCGTGAACACGGTGGCCTGGTTCCAGATCGGCGACTACAAGAAGGCGTCCGGCGAGATCGTCCACGGCGACATCACCCGGTTCCTCGCGGGCGACCCGTCCGCCGGTCTCTTCCAGTCCGGCTTCTTCCCGATCATGATGTTCGGTCTGCCGGCCGCCGCCCTCGCGATCGCGCACTGCGCCCGGCCCGAGCGCCGCAAGGTCGTCACCGGCATGATGGTCTCCCTCGCGCTGACCTCCTTCGTCACCGGTGTCACCGAGCCGATCGAGTTCTCGTTCATGTTCATCGCGCCGCTGCTGTACGTCGTCCACGCCGTGCTCACCGCGGTGTCCATGGCGGTGACATGGGGGCTGGGCGTGCACGCCGGCTTCAACTTCTCCGCCGGCTTCATCGACTACGCGCTCAACTGGCATCTGGCGACCAAGCCATGGCTGATCATCCCGATCGGGCTGGTCTTCGGCGCGGTGTACTACGTCGTCTTCCGCTTCGCGATCATCAAGTTCGACCTGAAGACTCCGGGCCGCGAGCCCGAGGAGGAGGTGGAGGACCTCACGAAGGCGTGAGGCCCCTCCGTACGGCATGACGAAGGCCCCGGAACCGCCCAGGTTCCGGGGCCTTCGCGCGCGTACCGTCCCTCAGATCTCGTACACCGCTCCCCGTGCCGCCAGTTCCACCGGGCCCGTGAAGGACGCGCGGGCGTCGCGGAGGTTGACCGCCGGGTCGGTCCAGGGGGCGATGTGGGTCAGGACCAGGCGGCGGGCGGCGGCGCGGGTGGCGGTCTCGCCGGCCTCGCGGCCGTTGAGGTGGAGGTCGGGGATGTTCTCCTTGCCGTACGTGAACGCGGCCTCGCACAGGAACAGGTCGGTGTCCCGGGCCAGCTCGTCCAGTACGGGGGTGACCCCGGTGTCCCCGGAGTAGGTGAGGGACCTGCCCCCGTGCTCGATCCGGATCCCGAACGCCTCCACGGGGTGGCGGACCCGGTCGGTGTGCACCGTGAAGGGGCCGATCTCGAACGTGGCCGGCTTGACGGTGCGGAAGTCGAAGACCTCGCTCATCGAGGAGGCGGCGGGCGTGTCGCCGTGCGCCGTGGTCAGACGGTGCTCGGTGCGCTCGGGGCCGTAGACCGGCAGCGCCGCGCAGCGGCCGCCGTCATGGCGGTAGTAGCGGGCGACGAAGTACCCGAGCATGTCGATGCAGTGATCGGCGTGCAGATGGCTGAGGAAGATCGCGTCGAGGTCGTAGAGACCGCAGTGGCGCTGCAACTCGCCCAGGGCGCCGTTGCCCATGTCGAGAAGCAGCCGGAAGCCGTCGGCCTCGACGAGGTAGCTCGAGCAGGCCGATTCCGCGGACGGGAACGACCCCGAGCAGCCGACGACGGTGAGCTTCATGAAGCAGAAACCTCCGTAGGCGAAGACAGGTGGGTCGAGGGTCCTCACAGGGCCGAGGAACCTCGAAAAGGGCTGACGGGGGTCGTGCGGTCCGTCGAGCGTACGGCGCCCGGACGCGGGCCGCTCCTCTGCCAGGGGCCGTTGTGGGCGAACTCACCTGTGCTGTCACCGGTTCGGCTGGTGCCCGGGGCGCACGGGATTCGTACAAGGGCGCGCGCCCCGCGCCGCGCGCCGGTAACGTCGTCGTATGGACACGTCCTGGTGGCTGGCGCTCGCCGCGGTGGTGCTGCTCGCGCTGGTGGCCACCGTCGTCGACGGCTGGGGCCGCGGACGCCGGCCCGCCGGGCGGCGGTCGCGGCCACCGGGCCGGGCGGGCACCAGGGAGCGGCACCCGGCGCCGGCCCGCGGCGGGCCGGCGCCGGGTGACATCTGGTGGGCGAACGTGCCGTACGAGGACCGCGCCGAGGTCAAGGACCGGCCCTGTCTGGTGCTGGCCGTGCGCGGGGACCGGGCCACGGTCGCGAAGATCACCACCAGGTACCACGACGAGCGCGCCGGGGTGATCCCGCTGCCGCCCGGCGCGGTGGGCGACGCGCGGGGCCGCCCGAGCTTCCTCCAGACCGACGAGCTGCGCGAGGTGCCGGTCGGGGACTTCCGCCGCCGGGTCGGGGTGGTCGACCCGGTCCTGTGGGACCAGGTGCGCCACCTCGCCTAGAACCGGTGGGACCCGGTCAGCCGCTCTTCACCGTCACGGTGACCGTCCACTCCTGGATGCCCTTGCAGGACATCTGGCCGGGGTCGGCCGCGCACATGGGGCGGGAGGACGTCAGCTTCCCGGTGCCGGGCGCGCTCGCCCGGTAGGCGGCCTCGGCGCCGCCCGGCCGGACGACGAGCCCGGAGTTGATCGCCTCCAGGGCGCCGCCGGTGACGGTGACCGGCTTCCAGGGGCGGTCCTTGGCGCCGCCGAGGCTGAGTCGTACCTCGCCGCCCTTGGCCACGCAGACGGTACGGCCGCTGTCGGCGGCCGTCAGCCGCACCTCGTCGCGGCACACCGGGCCCCCGGGCACCGGGGAGACCTTTCCGCTGCCGGTGGGGCCGGTGTGGGTGCCGCAGCCCGCGAGGAGCAGGGGGGTGGCCGCGAGGGCGAGAAGTGTCGTACGGCGCATGGGGGGACCGCCTTTCTGCGGGGCCGCCGGTTGGCCCGCCTGGTACGGATGGGACGTACCGCGGCCGCGAACGGATCCCGCCACCGGGCAAAGTACCGGCCGACGAACGGATCCCGCACGCGGAGTTCCGCGTGCGGGATCGCAGGGTGGTCCGGGTCGTTCAGGCGGTGCGGGTGATCAGCTGGTGGTCAGGGACGTGTCGTCCACGACGAAGCTGGTCTGGAGCGAGGAGTCCTCGACGCCGTTGAACTTCAGGGTGACCGTCTGGCCCGCCAGCGAGGACAGGTCGAAGGTCTTCTGGACGTAGCCCGTGGACTTGTTCAGGTTCGAGTAGCTCGCGAGGGTGGTCGAACCGGCGGTGACCGTCAGCTTGTCGTACGCGGTGCTGGTGCTGGTCTCCGCGGTGTCGACGTGCAGGTAGAAGGACAGGGTCGCCTTGCAGCCCGCGGGGATCGTCACCGACTGGGACACGGAGTCCGTGTGCGAGGTGCCGTAGCCGTCCAGCCACGCCTTGTACGAGCCGCCGTGCGCGGCCTCACCGGTGTCGTTGGTGATGACGCCGCTGGAGGCGGTCCAGCCGGTGTTGCCCGACTCGAAGCCCGGGTTGGCGAGCAGCTGCGTCGAGGTGCAGCCGCCGCCACCGCCGCTGGTGCTCACGGTCCAGGTGAAGGAGGTGGAGCCGGTCGCGCCGGTGGAGTCGGTCGCGGTGACGGTGACCTGGTAGGTGCCCGCGGTGGACGCGGTACCGGAGATCACGCCGGTGGAGCTGTTGATCGACAGGCCGGTCGGCAGGCCGGAGGCGCTGTAGGTCAGGGCCGCGCCCGCGCTGTCGGAAGCCTTCACGGAGAGGCTGACGGAGCTGCCGGTCGTGGTGGACTGGTTGCCCGGGTTGGTCACGGAGACGGTGTTGCCACCGGTGCCGCCGCCCGAGGTGAAGGCGGCGGTGCCGTTCGGGGTGCCCCAGCCGGTCGGACCGTCGTAGCCGGTCTGAGCCTTGCAGTAGTACGCCGTGGAGCAGGAGCCGTTGGAGCCGCTCGTCACGTCGTTCAGGTTGCCGGTGTGGCTGTAGGGGTACTTCGCCGGGTAGTCACCGGCGCCCGGGGTGCCCGCGAGCGCGTAGACGCTGGCGATGATCGGCGAGGAGGCGCTGGTGCCGCCGTAGACCGCCCAGCCGCTGCCGCCGTAGGTGTCGTAGACCGCGACACCGGTGGCCGGGTCGGCGACCGCGGAGACGTCGGACTCCATGCGCTTGGAGCAGCCCGTGTCGGTCTGCCAGCTCGGCTTCGGGTCGTACGCCGAGCAGCCGGAGCCGGTGCCCTCGGTGGAGCTGGTGTTCCACACCGACTCGCTCCAGCCACGGGAGTTGGAGGCGGTGCTGAGGGCGGTACCGCCGACGGCGGTCACGTACTGGGAGGTCGCCGGGTACTCGGCACCGTAGCCCTCGTCACCGGCGGAGACGGTGATCGCGACACCCGGGTGCTTGAAGTACTGGCTGTCCTCGCTGGTCTGCGAGGAGTCCTCGGAGCCGCCCCAGCTGTTGGAGACGAACTTGGCGCCGAGCGCGACGGCCTCGTTCTCGGCGACGCCGAGGTCGGTGTCGTTCGCCGAGTTGGCCTCGACCAGCACGATGTTGCAGTTCGGGCAGACCGCGCTGACCATGTCGATGTCGAGCATCTCTTCGCCGGCCCAGCCGCTGTCGTTGGTCGGCAGCGAGGTGGTGGAACCGGTCTGGCTGACCTGCTTGAAGCAGCCGTTGGCCTTGGTGCAGGCGGAAAGGCCGTACTGGGACCGGTACGTGGCCAGGTCCGACTCGGCGTTGGGGTCGTTGTAGGCGTCGACGATGCCCACGGTCATGCCGGAACCGGCCGAGGTGGGCAGGTTGTAGGCGCTGTGCAGGTTGGCCGGGGAGAGGCCGGAGGGCGTGGCGTCGGGCGAGATCGCCGCGGCCAGCTGCTGCTTGATGTCCGTGCGGCGCTGGGCGAAGCAGGACGCGTGGCCCGGCGTGTGGTCCGTGGCGCACACATGGGTCGTGGGGACCTTCTGCCCGGCCTTGCCGGTCGAGTGGAAGGTCTGCCGCTGGGGGGCGGTCAGCGCCTTGTCGTTCGTGGCGACCTTGCTGGTCGCCGGGTGGGCCGCGACGGCGGGCTGGGCCGCGCCGGCCGTCGGCGCGGCGGCGAATCCGGCGACGGTCAGGGAGAGAGCGGGAAAGGCGACGGCCAGAAGTCTTCGCGCACTTCGGGTTCGCCCGCTCGGGCGTGACTCACGCATGTGGGTACTGCCTCCATCGGGAAGTGGGGTTTCTCGCACTGGTTGGCAGCCCGTGACGCGCGTAGCGGCGACCACGCAGTCATGAGCATGACACTTCAGACACTCTCCATGCCGACTGAACGTGACATGACAGGGTGCGGGAGGAACGTAGCCCCGGACACCGGCCACCGGGCAGTGCCAGAAGGATTTCTTTGCTTCCCCATAGGAACGGCTTAGCCCCCTCGTGAGAGGGGGCTGGTGATCACTTGAGACGTGACGCGGCCGGAACTCACGCCCCGGGAATCACGCCCAGAGCTGGCCCTGGAGCGTGTCGACGGCGGCTTCCGTGGTGGCGGCCGTGTAGACGCCCGTGGAGAGGTACTTCCAGCCGCCGTCGGCCACGACGAAGACGATGTCGGCGGACTCCCCCGCCTTGAGGGCCTTCTTGCCGACGCCGATCGCGGCGTGCAGCGCGGCGCCCGTGGAGATGCCCGCGAAGATGCCCTCCTGCTGGAGGAGTTCACGGGTGCGGGTGACCGCGTCGGCGGAGCCCACGGAGAAGCGGGTGGTGAGGACCGAGGCGTCGTACAGCTCCGGGACGAAGCCCTCGTCCAGGTTGCGCAGACCGTAGACCAGGTCGTCGTAGCGCGGCTCGGCGGCCACGATCTTGACGTCCGGCTTGTGCTCGCGCAGATAGCGGCCCACGCCCATCAGCGTGCCGGTGGTGCCGAGCCCCGCGACGAAGTGGGTGACCGAGGGCAGGTCGGCGAGGATCTCCGGACCCGTGGTGGCGTAGTGCGCGCCCGCGTTGTCGGGGTTGCCGTACTGGTAGAGCATCACCCAGTCCGGGTGCTCGGCCGACAGCTCCTTGGCCACCCGCACCGCGGTGTTCGAGCCGCCCGCGGCCGGCGAGGGGATGATCTCCGCGCCCCACATGCCGAGCAGGTCCCGGCGCTCCTGGGAAGTGTTCTCCGGCATCACGCACACCATCCGGTACCCCTTGAGCCTGGCCGCCATGGCCAGCGAGATGCCGGTGTTGCCGGAGGTCGGCTCCAGGATGGTGCAGCCGGGGGTGAGCCGGCCGTCCTTCTCCGCCTGCTCGATCATGTGCAGGGCGGGCCGGTCCTTGACCGAGCCGGTGGGGTTGCGGTCCTCCAGCTTCGCCCAGATCCGGACCTCGGGGGACGGCGACAGCCGCGGCAGGCGCACCAGGGGGGTGTTGCCCACCGCGGCCAGCGGGGAGTCGTAGCGCATGCTGTTCAGCGACCGATCAGCGCATACCACCGGCGACGGCCGGCAGGATCGTGACGTTGTCGCCGTCCGACAGCTTGGTGTTGATGCCGTCCAGGAAGCGGACGTCCTCGTCGTTCAGGTACACGTTCACGAACCGGCGCAGCTGGTCGCCGTCCACGATGCGGGCCTGGATGCCCGCGTGCCGGCTCTCCAGGTCGGTGAACAGCTCGGCGAGGGTGTTCCCGCTGCCCTCCACGGCCTTCTGGCCGTCGGTGTACGTGCGGAGGATGGTCGGGATGCGGACCTCGATGGCCATGGTTGCGGGCTCCTGTCGGAAGGGTCTTCGGGGGCTGCGGGCTCGGTACGTCAGCCGAGGGGCACACCGCCGTCACAGGCCGAGGGCGCGCACCACAGTCGTAACCATGGGCTCATCGTATCGATTCCCGGTCAGGGGACCGGAATGTGATCCCAGCTGGCGGACGGATCCCGGCCGGATGCTGAGATCAGTAGGCCTGTACGACCTTGACCTCCTCCTCGGTGACCTCTGCGTCCACGATCCGGAAGGACCGGAACTGGAAGTCGCCGAGGCCGTCCGTGTCGGCCGTGGACACGAGGACGTAGTGGGCGCCGGGCTCATTGGCGTACGAGATGTCCGTGCGCGAGGGGTACGCCTCGGTCGCGGTGTGGGAGTGGTAGATGACCACCGGCTCCTCGTCGCGGTCGTCCAGCTCGCGGTAGAGCTTGAGCAGATCGCCGGAGTCGAACTCGTAGAAGGTCGGCGACATGGCCGCGTTCAGCATCGCGATGAACCGCTCGGGGCGGTCCGAGCCGGCCGGGCCCGCGACGACGCCGCACGCCTCGTCGGGGTGGTCCTCGCGGGCGTGGGCGACGATCCGGTCGTACAGGGCCTGGGTGATGGTCAGCATGGGGGCCAGGATAAGCAGAGGGCCGCCCCGTACCGAGGGATGGTACGGAGCGGCCCGCATGCTGGACGTCCTTGAGCGGCGGCGGCCGGGGGCGCCACGAGTGCTCCCGGCGGCCGGACGTCCCGGTGAGGGTCCGGCGGTGGCGTCAGCGCTTGGCGAAGGCCGCGGCCTCCGGGTTGCGGCGCTTGAGCACCGCGTAGGAGACGCCGAGGATCACACCCCACAGCGGCGCGCAGTACAGCGAGACCCGGGCATCCTTGTCGATGCCCATCAGCACGATCACCATGCCGATGAACAGCAGGGAGAGCACGCTGGCGTACGGGGCGCCGGGGGCCCGGAACTCCGAGCGGGGCAGCAGCCCGCGGTCGGACGCCCTCCGGTAGCGGATGTGGCAGATCAGGATGACGATCCACGCCCACATGCCGGAGATGGTCGCGAAGGAGACGACGTAGTCGAACGCCTTGCCCGGCCACTGGTAGTTGATCCAGACGCCGACGAGCATCAGCGCGGCGGAGAACGTGGTGCCGACGAGCGGGGTACCGCTGCGCGTCAGCCGGGTGAACAGCTTGGGGCCCTGGCTGTTGAGCGCCAGGTCGCGCAGCATGCGGCCGGTGGAGTACATGCCGGAGTTGCAGGAGGACAGCGCGGCGGTGAGGACCACGAAGTTGACGATGCCGGCGCCGACCGACAGGCCCATCTTCTGGAAGGCGGCCACGAAGGGGCTCACGCCCGGGTGGAACTCGGTCCACGGCACCACCGAAAGGATCATGATCAGCGCGCCGACGTAGAAGACGGCGATCCGCCACGGCACGGTGTTGATCGCCTTGGGCAGCACCTTCTTGGGGTCCTTGGACTCGCCCGCGGTGACACCGACCAGCTCGACGGCGAGGAAGGCGAACATGACCATCTGGAGCGTCATCAGGGTGCCGCCGATGCCGTGCGGGAAGAAGCCGCCCTGGTTCCACAGGTGGCTCACCGAGGCGGTGTCGCCGGCGTCGGAGAAGCCGATCGTCAGGATGCCCGCGCAGATCAGGATCATGCCGATGATCGCGGTCACCTTGACCATGGAGAACCAGAACTCCAGCTCACCGAAGAGCTTCACGGAGATCAGGTTGGCGGCGTAGAGCACGAACGTGAAGATCAGCGCCGAGGCCCATTGCGGAATGTCGAACCAGTACGTCATGTAGGCGGCCGCGGCGGTCACCTCGGTGATGCCGGTGACCACCCAGAACAGCCAGTACGTCCAGCCGGTGACAAAGCCCGCGAAGGGACCGATGAACTCGCGCGCGTACTCCGAGAACGAGCCGGAGACCGGGCGGTACATCAGCAGTTCGCCGAGCGCGCGCATGATGAAGAAGATGACGAGGCCCGCGATGGCGTACGCCAGGATGAGGCTGGGTCCCGCCTTGGAGATGCCCTTGCCCGCGCCGAGGAACAGACCGGTGCCGATGGCACCGCCGATGGCGATCATCTGGATCTGGCGGGAGCCGAGCCCGCGCTGATAACCCTCGCCCTCGCCGCCCTCCGCCCGCGCGGGCTCGGAGCCGTCGGGACGCTGGTCGACCTGCGCTGAGGTCATGGTGGTGCGCCTTTCTCCATTCCGATCCGTGCCTTTCGTCGGCCGCGAACCGGGTTTCGAATCCCCCCGGATTGATGGAGTTCATGCCTGGCCGACGGTCGTCGGCTCGGTGGCGCACCCGGCGGACAAGGGTGGTGTTCGCCGGGCGGTCGTGAAGATTTATCACGGCCGCAATATTGATCGGGGGAGAGGAATGTGGCGCGCTTCACAGGTAAAAGCGGACAAAGAGCGGGTGAATGCGGCAAACCAGGCCGCAACGGTGACGGGATCGTTATCCGGATTTGAGCGTCCGCTGAGCGGACGCGCAAATCGCCGGGATCGCCGGAATCACGACATGAGGGTCGACACCAGGGTTTCCTGGAGGCCGCCGAGCCACAGATAGGCCAGCACCATCGGCTTGCGCGGATCCTCGTCGGGGAGCCGGTAGAGCAGCTCGGTGTCGTCGTCGTCCGCGATCTCCAGGCGGGAGCCGATCGCGAGGCGCAGATCGTTGAGCGAGGCGAGCCAGCGCCGGGACTCCTCGGGCGACAGCTTCAGCACGGCGCCGCCCTCGTCCACCGGGGCGAGCGCGTCGAGGCTGCGGATCACCGCGAGGGCGTTCTCCCGCTTGCCGGCCCGGAGGTCGTTCTCCGTGAAGCGGCGGAACTCGGCGGAGTGCGCGCGCCGCTCCTCGGCCTGGGCGGGCGAGTCCGGGGCCTTCTCCGGGTCGCTGTACGCGTCCGGGAAGAGCCGGCGCAGCACCGGGTCGGCGGGCGGCTCGCTCGGACCCTCCGCGAACAGCTCGGCGAGCGGGTCGCTGGGGGCGTCCTCGCCGGGGCCCGGTCCGATCAGCTCCAGGAGCTGGACGGCCAGCGAGCGGATGATGGAGATCTCGACGTCGTCGAGGGCGACGGCCGCGCCGCCGCCGGGGAGCGGTTCGAATTGTCCGGGCATGGGATGGGGTCGCTACTTCCGGTCCTGCTGGAGGGTGGCCCACAGACCGTAGCCGTGCATCGCCTGCACGTCGCGTTCCATCTCCTCGCGGGTTCCGCTGGAGACGACCGCCCGGCCCTTGTGGTGGACATCGAGCATGAGCTTGGTGGCCTTGTCCTTGGAGTAGCCGAAGTACGTCTGGAAGACGTAGGTCACATAGCTCATGAGGTTGACCGGGTCGTTGTGCACGAGGGTGACCCAGGGGACGTCGGGTTCGGGTACGGCGAAGACCTCCTCCGCCGACTCGGTGCGTTCGATCTCTACGGGCGCGGGTGACGTCACAGTGCCCATGCTGCCATGCACCCCGGAAATCGTCACACTGACGAATAGGGGGTACGATCCCTGCCATGAACACAGCGGACCTTGGGCTGCCGGTGGATGTTCCCTCGACGGCGCTCTTCACCGACCAGTACGAACTGACGATGTTGCAGGCCGCGCTGAAGGCCGGTACGGCCGAGCGGCGCAGCGTGTTCGAGGTCTTCACCCGGCGGCTGCCGGAGGGGCGGCGCTACGGCGTGGTCGCGGGCACCGGGCGCGTCCTGGACGCGGTGGAGAACTTCCGCTTCGACGAGGGCCAGCTCGGCTTCCTGCGCGAGCAGCGGATCGTCGACGAGGAGACCCTGGCGTGGCTCGCCGGATACCGGTTCACCGGGGACATCTGGGGCTACCCCGAGGGCGAGGTGTACTTCCCCGGCTCCCCGATCCTGCGCGTGGAGGGCAGCTTCGCCGAGTGCGTGCTGCTGGAGACGGTGATCCTCTCCATCCTCAACCACGACTCCGCCATCGCGGCCGCCGCCTCCCGGATGGCCTCCGCCGCGGGGGACCGCCCGCTGATCGAGATGGGCGCCCGCCGCACCCATGAGCTGGCGGCCGTCGCCGCCGCGCGCGCCGCCTATGTCGGCGGTTTCGCCACCACGTCCGACCTCGCGGCCGGCTTCCGCTACGGCATCCCGACCGTCGGCACCTCCGCGCACGCCTTCACCCTGCTGCACGACCACGAGCGGGACGCCTTCCAGGCCCAGGTGGACACCCTCGGCCCGGGCACCACGCTGCTGGTGGACACGTACGACGTCACCGAGGCGGTCCGTACGGCGGTGGAGGTGGCCGGGCCCGGACTGGGCGCGGTGCGCATCGACTCCGGCGATCTGCTGCTGGTCGCGCACCGGGTCCGCCGGCAGCTGGACGAGCTGGGCGCGACCGGGACCCGGATCGTGGTCACCTCGGACCTGGACGAGTACGCCATCGCCTCGCTGGCCGCGGCTCCCGTGGACGCGTACGGCGTCGGCACCCAGCTGGTCACCGGTTCCGGGCATCCGACCGCGTCCATGGTCTACAAGCTGGTCGCGCGCGCCGGGACCGCGGACCCGGGGGCGCCGCTGGTGCCGGTCGCGAAGCGGTCCAGCGGGGGCAAGGCGTCCGTCGGGGGCCGTAAGTGGGCGGCGCGGCGGCTGGACGCGCACGGGGTGGCCGAGGCGGAGGTCGTGGGCACCGGACCGGTCCCGGCACAGCTCGCCGACCGGCAGCTGCTGGTACGGCTGGTCGAGGACGGCCGGGTCGTGGCGCGCGAGCCGCTGGACGTGGCGCGCGAGCGGCACATCGCCGCGCGGGCGAACCTCCCCCTGTCCGCGACGCAGCTGTCGCGGGGGGAACCGGTCCTCGTGACGGAGTACGTCCACGAGCGCTCGGGCAGCTAGGGTCTGTCGCCCGGCCCCCTCCCCTACGGGCCCGTAATTCTCTAGGCTCGGGTACTTCACACCAGGAGAAGGACACCATCATGCGTCGCGCCTTGATCGCCGTGGATGTGCAGAACGACTTCTGCGAGGGGGGCAGCCTCGCGGTGGCGGGGGGTGCGGACGTCGCCGCCGCGATCACCGAGCTGATCGGGCAGGCGGGGGGCACCGGGTACCGCCATGTGGTGGCCACCCGGGACTGCCACATCGCGCCCGGCGGCCACTTCGCGGACGACCCGGACTACGTCCGCTCCTGGCCGGCGCACTGCGTCGCCGGCACGGAGGGGGTGGGCTTCCACCCGAACTTCGCCCCCGCGGTCGCCTCCGGGGCGATCGACGCCGTCTTCGACAAGGGTGCCTACTCCGCCGCGTACAGCGGCTTCGAGGGCGCCGACGAGAACGGCACCCCGCTCGCCGAGTGGCTGCGCGCCCGCGAGATCGACGAGGTCGACGTGGTGGGCGTCGCCACGGACCACTGCGTGCGCGCGACCGCCCTGGACGCCGCCCGGGAGGGCTTTCGCACCCAGGTCCTGCTGGACCTGACGGCGGGCGTCTCCCCGGCGACGACGGAGCGGGCCCTGGAGGAGCTGCGGGAAGCGGGCGTGGAGCTGCTGGGAAAGCCGGTCGTCAGCGGCGGCTGATCCGCTACCGGACCACCGCCGACCTGCGCAGCAGCGCCCGGATCGGGTGCCAGAGCTCCGGCGGCAGGACACCGTTGTCCGCGGGTGCCGTACGCCATATGAGGCCGTCGGGGTGGTGCAGGACCGCCGTGATCTCGTCCGGCGTCGGAGGCGCGGTGTTGCCCCGCAGATAGATCGGCCGCAGGCCCAGATTGCGCAGCCGGGTCAGGGCGCGGGCGCGGTTGCCGGCGTGCACCAGGACCCGCACGCCGGCGGCGTCGTCGGGCAGGTTCAGCGCGACGACGACGGTGCCGTTCGGCAGTTTGCAGAAGCCTCCAGCGGCCATGCGGTCACATCCCCGTTCCGGTCGGTGTCAATAAGCGAGTCACAGAACGCACCTAAACACGATCGGCGGCGACCCGCCAAGGGGTTGCCGCCGATACGCGTCTGACCTGCGAAGATGCGGACTACTTCACCGCGGGTCCGACCTTGACCGAGATCGTCGAGCCGTCCTTGGCCTCGTGGACGATCGAGATCTTGGTGTTGGTGTCAGTTACCTTCACGCCACCGGCCGGGTTCGCCGGGTCGTAGTAGTCGCTGGTGTGGTCGTTGAAGACCGAGACGCCCTTCGAGGACTTGATCTTCGTCGCGACGTCCGCGTTGTGCAGCGTGAGGCCGTCCGTGCGGTACAGGCTGAACGGGGAGTCGTACGCCTGCATCCGGTTGCGCATCAGCGTGCCGTCCTTCCAGCGCAGCGCGGTCGGGTGCGAGTCGACCGGCAGGATCTGGCCGACGCCCGGGTGGTCCTTGGCGTTGGTGTTGTTGTCCGCCTGGGACAGGTCCCACTTCCAGATCAACAGGCCGTTCTGGTACGGGTAGTGCTCCACCCAGTCGGGCCGCGCCTTCGAACCGAAGTTGTACGGGCCGGTCTTGAGCGTGGTGTCGTACGACACGTACTGCCGGTTCTCGGCGATGTAGTACTGCTTGTAGTCCTTGGTGAAGGACGCCCCGATGCGGGAGAACCCGTTCGAGGTCCACGCGTTGTCCGCGGACTCGGCGTCGTCCGAGAAGAGCGCGGCGCCGTCGGCGGTCACGGTGATCTCGTCCGCGGTGAAGCCGTTCTCCGCGACGCCGCCGTCCGTGAGGTAGCGGAAGCGCAGCTGGATCTTCTGGCCGGCGTAGGCGTCCAGGGAGTACGACAGCTTCTTGTCGGTCTCCGAGGAGCCGGTCAGCGCGGGCTTGCCGCCGCCGTCGCGCGGGATGGCCTGGCCGTCCGCGGTGCCGTCCAGGGCGGTCCAGTCGGCGCCGCCGTCGGTGGACACCTCGGTGTAGAGGAAGTCGTAGTTGTTCTCGATGGCCCACCAGCCGTCCAGGCTCAGCGTGGCCGAGGACTTGCCCGTGAGGTCGACGGAACGGGTCAGCGTGTTCTTCAGGTCGTTGCCGCTGCCGCTCCACCACTGGGTGGCACCCTGCGCGGGCCGGGTGATGTCGGTGGTGACCGCCTTGTCGGGCAGGCTGACCACCAGGGCCTGCTTGTTCCTGGTGTTGTACTCGGCGACGCCCAGCTTGTGCGAGGACTTCTTGCCGGCCTTGGCGGTGCCGTAGTTCAGCCAGCCCAGCTGGAGCTTGTCCCAGGCGTTCATGTCGCCGGGCAGGTTGCCGATGGACTCCTTGCCGGTGCCCAGCCAGGAGCCGGAGGACATCAGGGTCCAGAAACCGGTGGAGTTGTCGCCGCCGTCGGTGTCGTACTCGTCCGGCAGGCCGAGGTCGTGGCCGTACTCGTGGGCGAAGACGCCGAGTCCGCCGTTCTCCGGCTGGATGGTGTAGTCGCCGACCCAGACACCGGTGTCGCCGATCTGCGCGCCGCCGAGCTTGTTGGCGTCGGGGCCGGTGGAGCCGGTGTCGGTGCCGAAGGCGTACCAGCGGTGGGCCCAGATGGCGTCCGTGCCCTGGGCGCCGCCGCCCGCGGACTCGTCCTCACCGGCGTGCACCAGCTGGAAGTGGTCTATGTAGCCGTCGGGCTCGTTGAAGTTGCCGTCACCGTCGTAGTCGTAACGGTCCCACTGGTCGTACTTGGCCAGGTCCTTCTTGATGTCGGCCTCGGACTTGCCGGCCGCCTTCTGCTGGGCGACCCAGGAGTTCAGGCCGTCGCTGACCACGTTCCAGACGGTGGTGCAGTTGGTCGAGCCGCACGCGTCGTTGCCGTAACGGGCCTCGTTGTAGGGGACCTTGACCCAGTCGGAGACCTCGCCGTCCACGGAGTAGCGGCCCGAGGACTGCTTCTCGTAGTACTTCTTCAGCGACTCGGTCTTCTTGCCGGTGCCGAAGTAGAGGTCCTGGAAGTGCTTTTGGTTGTAGTCCTTCTGCCAGGCCGTGGAGTTGTCCTTCTTGCGGTCCGGCGCGGCGATCGTGTTGTGCAGCGGGCCGGGGGTGCCGCCGAACTTGGGGTCGGTCTTGTCCCCGAACTCCACCAGGATCGTGAAGATCTTGTCCGTCTTCTCGCGGCTCAGCTCGACGTACTTGCTCTTGCCCTTGCCGCTCTTGAGCTTGACGACCTTGGAGCCGCCGCGCTCCTGCGGGCTGGCCTTGCCCGCGATGATCTGACTGAGCGCCTCTTCGCGCTGAGCCTTCTGGGTCTTGCTCAGCGGTCCGTCGAGGTCGTGCGACTTCTGCTGCACCGGGGCCGGGTCGTGCCGGTGCACGGCACCGGACGGCCCCCGCGTGCTCGCCTCCGCGACGGCGAAGGTGGCGAACGTGGCGGAGGCCGCCGCGATCGTGACACCGATCGCGGCCGCTCTGAACGTCCAGGATCTGCTGGTCACTTGAGTTCCTCCCCCGCGCCCCGCGCGCGGACAGGGGGTTCCCGGGTTCGGAAGTCCGTGCGCGCATGACAAGCGCGTGTTCAAGTGACGACATTTGACTAGAGGTTTAGAAGAAAAGACAGATCTTGACTCTGTAAGGCAAGGTGCACTATGCGGAGTTGACGTCGGCTTTAGCCAGAGCGTGCTTCCTGTGCGCCCCCCATGCATCGACGGCGTGGGTTAGGTCACGCTTACCCGTGCGTCCGCTCGGGCATGCAGGCGGGGAGAGAGTCGAACGGCTACCCCCGATACCCGAAGACCTCCGAGGACTTGATTGCCATGCCTCGTCCGACCGTCGCCCAGCTCGCCTACGGCGCGAGCACCGTGATCTTCTCGACCCTCGCCATGCTGCTGCTGTCCCAGACGAGTTCGGGCACCGGGGTCGCCGTCATCGCCCTGGCGGCGCTCGCGCTCGGGCTGCTGGTCGCGATGACGGTGCCGTCGCCGGGGGCCCGGGGCACACAGCAGGAGGCCGCCGGGACGGCCCCGGAGGGGGAGCGCGTCCCGACGGCCCTGTGAGGTCGTCCGCTCAGCGTCGCTGTTCGGTGTCGGTGCTGACCACGACCGTCTTGGCGGCCTTGTCGTGCAGACCCTGCTTGTAGGGCTTGTCGAAGAAGCTCCAGCCGCCGCAGATCACGGTCCAGACGCAGGCGCAGCAGAAGGCGAACGGCAGCCACAGCACCAGCGCGCGCAGCAGTGAGGTCTGCGCGCTGGGCGTGGCACCGTCGGACAGGTTGGCCACCCGCATGCCCAGCCACTTCTTGCCGAGGGTCTGGCCGGTGCGGTGGATGAGGAAGGTGTCGTAGGCGATGTAGAGCACGGCGGCGATGACGGACTGCCCCAGGGAGCGGGCGGCGTCGATCCGGTCGCCGTTCACGTCGTACTCGCGGACGTCGAACGCCCAGGTGAGCAGGTAGACGACGATGCCGACCAGGATCATGTCGATGATGCGGGCGAGGGTCCGCTTGGCGCTGTCGGCGAGCGGGGGCATGCCGGCCGGCGGGTCGGCGGGGTAGCCCCCGGCGCCGTGCGGGCCGCCCCCGTAGGGGCCGCCGCCACCGGGTGGGGGCTCGCCGCCGCCGTAGGGCCCGCCCCCGTAGGGGCCGCCCGGAGGTGGGGGCTGCTGGCCGCCGTAGGGCGGGGGCTGCTGACCGCCATAGGGAGGTGGCTGCCCGGCGTCGCCCGGGGGCGGGGAGTCGTACGGTGAGCCCGGCCCCTGGTTCGGCGGGGGCGGCTTCCTGAACGGGTCGTCCTCGGGTGGCTGCTCTCCGGAGCCGGGGGGCGGTGCGCTGCTCATGGCCCGAGTGGATCGCGAACGCCCCGGCTCCGCATCCGGCGGACGGCCGTACGGGGTACGGGTACGGCCGGTCCGGCGACGCCCCGGTTCAGCCCGCGACGAAGGTGTGCGCCGCCTTGTCGTGCCAGCACTGGTGCCAGGGCCGGTCGAACAGGCACCACAGCACGCCCACGATCCCGATGCCGAGCAGCCCCGGAACGCTGTACACCAGCCAGCGGCGCAGCGCGGGGGCGAAGGCCGGGGGCTCATGGCCCTCGATGTCGCGCACGTCGAGGCCGCACAGCTTCTTGCCGAGGGTGCGGCCCCATTTGACGGTGGGCAGCACCTCGTAGGCGACGCCGAGGACGAGCAGCACGGCGAGGACGATGCCGAGGCTGGTGCCGGTGGTGCCGTCGAGCAGCCAGACGGTGACCTCGTGCCCGGACTGCCGGGCCGCGTCGACCTTCTGCTGGATGTGGTCGAGGGCCCGGGTGCCGAGCGGGACGGCCGCGAGGGCGGTCACGGCGCCCACGACCACGGTGTCGATCAGCCGGGCCGCGAGCCGCTTGCCGAGGCCGGCGGGGCGGGCGGCGGCCTGTCTGCGCGCCGCCGCCTGGAAGACGTCCTCCACCGGCGGCTTCCACGGCGCGACGGGCTGCTCCTGCGCCGCTCCCCCGGCCAGCTGGTGCACCTGCTGCGCCCAGGACCCCCCTGCGGGCCCGCCCTGCTGCGGTACCTGCGGGGCGGGCGCGGGCCCCCGGTCCTGCGGCGGCTGTACGGCACCGAAACCGGGCCCCGGGGCGGGGGCCGCGGGCGTGACGGGCGCCGGGGCGGGGACCACGGGCGTGACGGGCGCCGGGGCGGGGACCGTGGGCGCGGCGGGCGGCGGCGACGCGGGGGTGGGTGCGGCGACCGGGCCCTGGGCGTGGAAGCCGGGCACGTCGGCCTGCTTCGGCGGTACCGGGCGCATCGTCATCGTGCCGTCGTCGGTACGACCGGTGACCGGGCGCCGGAAGACGAAGGTGCCGGGGTCGGGGGCGTCGCGCTCGGCCGGCGGGATCGTGGCGGTGCCGTCGGCGCGCTCGGCCCGCCCGTCGGGCCGCACGGGCCCCTCGGCGGGGACCCGGGGGTCGGCACCCCAGGGGGCCCCGGCCTGCGCGGGCACGGAGGCCTGCCGCGGATCGGCGGGCCCGGCCTGCTGCCCGGCGGCGCCCCGGTCCCACTGGCCGCCCTGTCCCGGACGGCCGCCCCACTCCCCCGCCTGCCCCGACGCGCCTGCCTGGCCCGCCTGTTGGCCGGGGACGCCGGCGCCCCCTTGCCCAGGGCTGCCCAACTGCCCGGCTGTGCCCGCCGGTTGCCCGGAGCCACCCGCGTGTCCCCCTTGACCGGGGACGCCCGCCCGGCCCGGGGCTCCGGCTCCGTCCACCGCGGGCCAGGGCCGGGCCGCCCCCGAACCCCCCGGCTCCTGGGCCGAGTTGCCCGTCACCGCCGGGCCCGAGGCCGCCGGGCCGCCGGGCTCCTCGTCGAAGAAGTGCGGGCCCGTCTCCTCCACGGCCGGGGTGACGCCCGGGGGCGGGGCGAGTGATTCGCCGTCCTTCGGGGCCGGGCGGCTGGTGCCGGGCACCCAGGCGGCGCCGTTCCAGTACCGGACGTAGCCGGGGATGGACGGGTCCGGGTAGTAGCCCTCGCGGGGCCGGTCGTCACCGGGGGCCGGGGTTGGGGCGCTCATGTCCGTCGTCCCGTATCTGCTCGTGGGTGGGATGGGCCACCCACATCTATCAGACGCGGGCACGCGCCACGGCCAGTCCCGCAGGACCCACTCCATCCGGGCAACGCCGCGCGCGCCGCACGGACCGGGCCGAAAAAATTTTCTCCGGACCCGCGTAATGCTCGGGCCGTTGCCCTCTCTCCCCTGGTACGGGCTCGCACCGAGCGGCCCCGCGCAGTCCCCGGCACGAAAGGAAACCCAGGTCATGCAGCACACCGTGGTGGAGCGGGAGCTCGAACTCAAGCTGATCCTGTCGCCCGAGCGGAGCATCCCGGTCCCGGCCCGGCTCGCCTACCGCTCCGACGACCCCTACGCCGTCCACGTCGTCTTCCACATCAACTCCGAGTTCCCGGTGCACTGGACGTTCGCCCGCGAGCTGCTGGTGGAGGGGGTGTTCCGGCCGTGCGGGCACGGGGACGTGCGGGTGTGGCCGACGAAGTCGGGGGGCCGCAGCGTCGTTCTGATGGCGCTGAGTTCACCCGACGGGGACGCGCTCCTGGAGGCGCCGACCCCGCAGGTCTCCGCCTGGCTGGAGCGCACCCTGCGGGTGGTCCCGCCGGGCACGGAGGGCGGGCAGCTCGGCATCGACGACGCCCTCGACCAGCTGCTCGCCCGGTGAGGCCGGCCGGACCCGAGGGCCCGGCGGCCTCAGAAGAGCTTGCCCGGGTTGAGGATGCCGAGCGGATCGAAGACCTGCTTCACCGACCGCTGCATCTCCACCCCGACCGGCCCGATCTCCCGTGCCAGCCAGTCCTTCTTCAGCACCCCGACGCCGTGTTCGCCGGTGATGGTGCCGCCCAGTTCCAGGCCGAGGGCCATGATCTCGTCGAAGGACTCGCGGGCCCGGCGGGACTCGTCCTCGTCCTGGGCGTCGAAGCAGACGGTGGGGTGGGTGTTGCCGTCGCCCGCGTGGGCGCAGACGCCGATCGTCAGGCCGTACTTCGCGGCGATCGCCTCGATGCCCTCCAGCATGGCGCCCAGCCTGGAGCGGGGTACGCACACGTCGTCGATCATCGTCGTGCCCTTGACCGCCTCCAGCGCGGTCAGCGAGAGCCGCCGGGCCTTGAGGAGCAGCTCGGACTCGGCCGCGTCCTCGGCCGGGACGACCTCGGTGGCGCCGGCGGCCTCGCACAGGGCGCCGAGGGCGGCGAGGTCGGCGGCCGGGTCCGGGGTGTCGAAGGCGGCGAGCAGCAGTGCCTCGGTGGTCTCCGGCAGGCCCATGCGGGCCAGGTCGTTGACCGCTTTGACGGTCGTACGGTCCATCAGTTCGAGGAGCGAGGGGAGGTGGCCGCCGGCCATGATCCGGCAGACGGCGTCGCAGGCGCTCGCGGCGGAGGGGAACTCGGCGGCCAGCACCAGCTGCGCGGGCGGCTTGGGCCGGAGGCCGAGGACCGCGCGCACCACGATGCCGAGGGAGCCCTCGGAGCCGACGAACAGCCGGGTGAGGTCGTAGCCCGCGACGCCCTTGGCGGTACGCCGTCCGGTGGACATCAGCCGGCCGTCGGCGAGGACGACGTCCAGGCCGAGGACGTACTCGGCGGTCACGCCGTACTTCACGCAGCACAGGCCGCCGGAGCCGGTGCCGATGTTGCCGCCGATGGTGCACATCTCCCAGCTGGAGGGGTCCGGCGGGTAGTACAGGCCGTGCGCCTCGACGGCGCGGGAGAGGTCCGCGTTGATCACGCCCGGTTCGACCACGGCGACCCGGTCGACGGGGCTGATCTCCAGGATGCGGTCCATCTTGGTGAGGGACAGCACGATGCAGCCGTCCGAGGCGTTGGCCGCGCCGGACAGTCCGCTGCGGGCGCCCTGGGGGACGACGGGGACGCGCAGTGCGGTGGCGGTGCGCATGACGTGCTGCACCTGCTCCACGGTGCGCGGCAGGACCACGACGGCAGGGGCTCCGGCGGGGCAGAAACTGGCCATGTCGTGGGCGTAGGCGGCCGTGACGTCGGGGTCGGTGAGCACGGCCTCGGGGGGCAGGCCGGCCAGGAGCCGGTCGGTGAGACTGCCGGTTGCTGCGATGGCTTCGACGGCTTCATCGCGACGTGCTTCGATGCGGCTCATGATCACAGGTTCGCACTCACGGCCATCGGTGTGAACCCCGTCAGCCTCTCGCCACGCCCGGCGCGATCTTCTTGTCATATTGACGCACAGTGAGCGCCATGGACAACCGAGTGAGCGTGCCGGGAACGCCCCTGCCGAGCGGGCCGCCCGCGCCCCGCCGTTCCCGGCGGTTGCTGCGGCGGGTACTGGTCACCGCGCTGAGCGGCGGTGTGGTCGCGGGAGCGGTCCTGGCCATGTGGCCGGGGATCCGGCCCGGAGCCGCGAGTGAACCCGCCCCGGGCCCCCGGGCCCACCGGGCGCAGCTGCGCGCCCCGGCGCAGGCGGCGCTGGCGCTGACCGCGGTGACCACCGGGATGCCGGCCACGCTGCCGGCCCTGACGGCGCTGATCGGACAGCAGGAGCAGCGGGTGCGGGCCCAGCCGCAGGACGCCAAGGCGTGGGCGGTACTGGGGACGGCGTACGTCGAACGGGGGCGTGCCACGGCCCGGACGGCCGACCTCCCGCGGGCCGAGCGGGCGCTTGAGACCTCGCTCCAGTTGGTGGACGAGGAGCAGAACGTCCAGGCGCTGGACGGCCTGACCGCGCTGTCCCTGGCGCGCCGTGACTTCACCGAGGCGAAACGTTACGCCGAGCAGGCGCAGGAGCTGGCGCCGACGCGGTGGTCGTCGTACTCCCAGCTGATCGACGCGGACACCGGGCTCGGCGACTACGACGCGGTCGGCGACTCCTTCGACAAGCTGATGGCGCTCAAGCCGGGTCCGGCCGAGCGGCCCGCGGTGATGGCGCGGGCCGCCGCGGTCTACCGGAACCGGGGCTGGCGCGAGGACGCGGTGGCCCAGCTGACCGACGCGGCGGCCGCCGCCGGCACCCCCGCCGAACAGGCCGCCTGTCTCACCCAGTTGGGTCAGCTGGCCTTCGAGCGCGGGGATCTCCAGGACGCGCTGCGGCACTACGACGCGGCCCTGCGCCAGGACGCCGACCAGCCGGCCGCGCCCGCCGGGCGGGCCCGGGTGCTGGCGGCGCTGGGCCGTTCGACGGAGGCGGTGACCGCGTACCGCACCGCGCTGGCCCGCCGCCCGGACCCGCGCGACGCGCTCGACCTGGGCGAGCTGTACGAGTCGCTGGGCATGGTCAAGCAGGCCCGCGCGAGCTACGACCAGGTGCGGGAGCTGGCGCGGCGGGAGACGTCGGACGGGGTGGACGACGAGCTGGTGCTCGGCCGGTACGAGGCCGACCACGGGGACGCGCAGCAGGCCGTGGAGCGGCTGCGCGCCGAGTACGACCGGCAGCCCGGCACCGAGGCGGCCGACGCGCTCGGCTGGGCGCTGCACCGGGTCGGCGAGGACGAGGAGGCCCTGGAGTACGCCACGACGGCGACGGACGGCACGAAGGGCGGGGGCGTGCGCAGCGCGCTGTACGCCTATCACCGGGGCGCGATCGAATCCGCCCTGGAGCTGGACGGTCCCGCCCGGCGCAGCCTTCAGGAGGCGCTCCAGATCAACCCGGCGTTCTCCCCGCTGTGGGCCCGCGAGGCGAAGTCGGCCCTCGCGGCACTGGGGAATCCGCCGGATGTGGCGGTGCCCGGGTGACGCGTCCGGGTGGACGCGGTGACGGGGACCGGCCGGTGGGTGCGGCACCGGGCGGTCCCCGTCGTGGGGGGTGGCGGTCACTCTGTCCAGAGATCGCCGCGCCGCTCTCCTAGAGGCCGGCGCGCCTGTCCCTGGAGGTCGCGGCGACGGTCCCAGAGGTTGCCGCGACAGTCCTAGAGGTTGCCGCGCTTCTCCTGCTCGCGCTCGATCGCCTCGAACAGGGCCTTGAAGTTGCCCTTGCCGAAGCCCATGGAACCGTGCCGCTCGATGAGCTCGAAGAACACGGTCGGCCGGTCCTGGACCGGCTTGGTGAAGATCTGCAGCAGGTAGCCGTCCTCGTCGCGGTCGACGAGGATCTTCAGCTCGCGCAGGGTCTCCACGGGCACCCGGGTCTCACCGGCCCACTCGCCGAGGGTGTCGTAGTACGAGTCCGGCGTGTTGAGGAACTCGACACCGGCCGCGCGCATGTCACGGACGGTCTGCACGATGTCGTTGGTGTTCAGCGCGATGTGCTGGACGCCGGGGCCGCCGTAGAACTCCAGGTACTCGTCGATCTGGGACTTCTTCTTGGCGATCGCGGGCTCGTTGAGCGGGAACTTCACCTTCAGGGTGCCGTCCGCGACGACCTTCGACATCAGCGCGCTGTACTCGGTCGCGATGTCGTCGCCCACGAACTCCTTCATGTTCGTGAAGCCCATGACCTTGTTGTAGAACCCGACCCACTCGTCCATCTTGCCGAGTTCGACGTTGCCGACGCAGTGGTCGATCGCCTGGAAGGTGCGGTGCTCGGGCTGCGCGACGATCGGCTCGGCGGCCACGAAGCCGGGGAGGTAGGGGCCCTCGTAGCCGGTGCGCTCGACCAGGGTGTGGCGGGTCTCGCCGTACGTGGCGATGGCCGCGAGGACGACGGTGCCGTGCTCGTCCTTGACCTCGTACGGCTCGTCGATGGAGCGGGCGCCCTGCGCGATGGCGTACTCGTACGCGGCGCGGGCGTCCGGGACCTCGATGGCCAGGTCGATGACGCCGTCGCCGTGCTCGGCGACGTGCTGCTCGATGAAGCGGCCCCACTCGCTCGACTGCTTGATCACCGAGGTGAGGACGAACCGGGCCGAGCCGTTCTCCAGGACGTAACTGGCGGTCTCGCGGCTGCCGTTCTCCGGTCCGGAGTAGGCGACCAGCTTCATGCCGAAGGCGGCGGAGTAGTAGTGCGCGGCCTGCTTGGCGTTGCCCACGGCGAAGACGACCGCGTCCATTCCCTTGACCGGGAAGGGGTCGGCCTGCCGGGCGGTCGCGTCGGGAGTGTGCTGTGTGGTCTGCGTCATAGCGGAAGGGTGACCGGACTCTGCAAGGTGCGCAATAGTTTCCGTATCCACTGGGCAATTTGTTAGGTGAAACGGCCCAGTGGCCGGGCTTTCTGTACAGGATGACCACCCCGGGAGGGGCCGTGGCGATCGATCATCTGGACGGGCGGATCATCGTGCTGCTGGCACGGGAGCCGCGCATCGGCGTGCTGGAGATGTCCCGGCGGCTCGGGGTCGCCCGGGGCACCGTGCAGGCCCGGCTCGACCGGCTCCAGTCGGACGGCGTGATCCGCGGCTTTGGTCCCCAGGTGGACCCCGCGGCCCTCGGCTATCCGGTCACCGCGTTCGCCACGCTCCAGATCCGGCAGGGCCAAGGGGCGGACGTGCGGGCCTACCTGGCGACGGTGCCGGAGGTGCTGGAGCTGCTGACCACGACCGGCAGCGGGGACATGCTGTGCCGCCTCGTGGCCCGTTCGAACGCGGATCTGCAACGGGTGATCGACCGGGTCGTCGGCTTCGAGGGCATCGTGCGGGCCTCCACGGCGATCGTGATGGAGAACCCGGTGCCGCTGCGGGTGATCCCGCTGGTGGAACAGGCGGCGGAGGAGTGAGGGGCCCGACGGGCGCCCGTCCCCTGTGGACGCAGCTGCGGGACGCGCCGCGGGACCACGGCCCCGCCACCGCGTCCCGACCGGCCGAGCGGCTCGGCGAGTCCAGCCTCGGTGAGTCCAGCGGCGCGACCAGCTACCACATGCGTCGGCCCTAACAGCTCGGTACCGAGCCCTTTCCGGTCTCCAGGGCACGCAGGGAGTCGACCGCGCTCTTCAGGGTGGTCACCGGGACCAGGCGCAGGCCCTTGGGGAGATCGCCGCGGGCATCGGCGCACTCGGCCCTCGGGACCAGGAAGACGGTGGCACCGTCCCGGCGCGCGGCCTGCGTCTTCAGGCCCACGCCGCCGACCGCGCCGACATGGCCGGCCGCGTCGATCGTGCCCGTACCGGCGACGGTACGGCCGCCGGTGAGGTCGCCGCCGTGGCCGTCGCCGTTCAGCTTGTCGATGATCCCCAGCGTGAACAGCAGGCCCGCGCTCGGGCCGCCCACGTCCGCCAGCTTCAGCGTGACCTCGACCTTGTCGGGGCTCAGGCCGAGGTACTTCAGCGCCGCGCTGGTCGCCGCGTCCTGCGACTGCCGCATCTGCGCCGTGTTGTGCTGCTCGATCTCCTTGAGCGTGTTGCCGCTCGGGTACACCGCGTCGCGGGGCATCACGGCCCGGTCGGTACGGAACCAGTCACCGGCGAGGTCCGCGAAGGTGAGGCGGGCGTCGGGGCCGGTCGCCTCGATGGTGACCATCCTCAGCTGGCCGCTCGTCGGGCGGGTGTCGGCACCCTTGACCGTGATCACCTGCGCGCCCCGGTTCGACCCCAGCACGTTCGCCGTCATCCCGGGCTGCGCCACGGAGAAGGGCAGCGGCGCGAACACCGCGGTGGCGAGGAGCGCGACGACCGGGAGCGCGCACAGGGTGAGGGCCTGGGGGCGCGTGAGACGTGAGAGCACGGGGCCAATTTACGTGACCGGTGCGGTCCGGCGGGTCGGCGGTGACGGACAGGGGTGCCGGGATCCGCCGGCGCGACGCCGGCAGGGGTGCCGGGTCCCGTCAGCGCAAGGCCTCCGCCACCTCCCGGGCCGCCTCCACCACCCGCGGGCCGACGCGTTCCGGGACGGAGTCCGCGAGCATGACGACGCCCACGCTGCCCTCCACCCCGGTCACTCCCACCAGCGGCGCGGCCGCCCCGCACGCGCCCGTCTCCAGCTCGCCCTGGGTCAGGGTGTACGCCGGTTCCGCGGCGGGGGCCCGGCGGGCGGCCAGGATCGCGCGGCCGGCCGCGCCCCGGTCCAGGGGGTGCCTGAAGCCCGCGCGGTACGCCACGTGGTAGTCCGTCCAGGTCGGCTCGACGACCGCCACCGCCAGCGCCTCCGTGCCGTCGACCAGCGTGAGATGCGCCGTCGCGCCTATCTCCTCCGCCAGCGACCGCAGCGCGGGCAGCGCCGCCTCCCGGACCAGCGGGTGCACCTGGCGCCCGAGCCGCAGCACGCCCAGCCCGACGCGGGCCCGGCCGCCCAGATCACGTCGTACCAGGGCGTGCTGCTCCAGCGTGGCGAGCAGCCGGTACACCACGGTCCGGTTCACGCCCAGTTTGTTGGCCAGCTCGGTGACGGTGAGACCGTGGTCGGTGTCGGCGAGCAGCTTGAGGACACGCAGTCCCCGGTCGAGCGTCTGAGAGGTCTCCGCGGTCACGACCCCCACTCCTTCGGCGGTGAGGCCGGCGAACCCCCGGGCGGGAAATGCGTCACCGAGTCCCGTCGGCGACGCGCTCCAGAGGCCGCCGATCGGCAGGACGGCCCGGCGGCTCCGGACCCTGTCGCTTTCACGGCTGCGCTCCGCGGCGGCGCTGCCACGGGGCGTTGCGTAGCGGGACAGTAGCGAAGCGGGTTCGCTGAGCGGAAGTCTTCGTCCAGAATCCGGGCAAGGACGAAGACGAACTGACGGTATACGTCCGGATACGTACGGCAGCGTAACCCGAGCCGTCAGCCGCGCGTCAGCGCATCCGCGTCGCCCACTCCTGCACCTTGGTGATCCGCTGCTTCAGCTGCCCCGCCGTCGCCTCCGCGCTCGGCGGCCCGCCGCACACCCGGCGCAGCTCGGTGTGGATCACCCCGTGCGGCTTGCCGCTCTGGTGGACGTAGGCGCTCACGAGCGTGTTGAGCCGCTTGCGCAGTTCCATCATCTCCTTGTGGGAGACGACGGGGCGCCGCTCGGCGGGCAGTTCGAGCAGGTCGGCCTCGGTGTCCGGCTTCTTCTTGCTGTGCGCGATCTGCCGGGCCTGCCGCTTCTGGAGCAGCATCTGCACCTGGTCGGGCTCCAGCAGTCCGGGGATGCCGAGGTAGTCCTGCTCCTCCTCGCTGCCCGGGTGGGCCTGCATGCCGAACTCGGCGCCGTCGAAGAGCACCCGGTCGAAGACGGCCTCGGACTCCAGCGCCTCGAAGGAGAACTGCTCCTGCTCGCCGGTGTCCTCGTCCTGCTCCTTGTTCGCCTCCTCCATCTCCTTCTCGGATTCGGCGTACGGGTCCTCCTCGCCCTCCTTCTTCGGCTTGTCGAGGGCGTGGTCCCGCTCCTTCTCCATCTCGTTGGCGAAGGTCAGCAGGTCGGGCACCGTCGGCAGGAAGACGGAGGCGGTCTCGCCGCGCCGCCGGGAGCGCACGAAACGGCCCACGGCCTGCGCGAAGAACAGCGGGGTGGAGATGGTGGTGGCGTACACCCCGACCGCGAGGCGGGGCACGTCGACGCCCTCGGACACCATGCGCACCGCGACCATCCAGCGGTCGTCGCTCGCGCTGAAGTCGTCGATGCGCTTGGAGGCGCCGGTGTCGTCGGACAGGACGACCGTGGCCTTCGTACCGGTGATCTCGCGGATCAGCTTGGCGTAGGCACGGGCGGAGTCCTGGTCGGAGGCGATGACGAGGGCACCGGCGTCCGGGATGGCCTTCCTGACCTCGGTGAGCCGCTGGTCGGCGGCGCGCAGCACGCTGGGCATCCAGTCGCCGCGCGGGTCGAGCGCGGTGCGCCAGGCCTGGCTGACCGCGTCCTTGGTCATCGGCTCGCCGAGCCGGGCGGCGATCTCGTCACCGGCCTTGGTGCGCCAGCGCATCTGCCCGCTGTAGGAGAGGAAGATGACCGGGCGCACGACGCCGTCGGAGAGCGCGGAGCCGTACCCGTAGGTGTAGTCGGCGGCCGAGCGGCGGATGCCGGCGTTGTCCTCCTCGTACGTCACGAAGGGGATGGGGTTGGTGTCGGAGCGGAACGGCGTACCGGTCAGCGCGAGCCGCCGGGTCGCGGGCTCGAACGCCTCCAGGCACGCCTCGCCCCAGGACTTGGAGTCGCCGGCGTGGTGGATCTCGTCCAGGATCACCAGGGTCTTGCGCTGCTCGGCGCGGTTGCGGTGCAGCATGGGACGGACGCCGACGCCCGCGTACGTGACGGCGACGCCGTCGTACTCCCGGCCGAGCGGCCCGGCGCTGTACTCGGGGTCGAGCTTGATGCCGACCCGCGCCGCCGCCTCGGCCCACTGCTTCTTCAGGTGCTCGGTGGGCGCGACCACGGTCACCTGCTGCACCACGTGGTGGTGCAGCAGCCACGAGGCGAGCGTCAGCGCGAAGGTGGTCTTGCCGGCACCGGGCGTGGCGACGGCGAGGAAGTCACGCGGCTGCTCCTGGATGTACTTCTCCATCGCCCCCTGCTGCCAGGCACGCAGCTTGTTGGCGGTACCCCAGGGCGCGCGGCCGGGGAAGGCGGGGGAAAGGTGGTGGGAGGAAGCGGCGGTGGTAGTCACGGTCTCCGTGGTCAGGTTCAGTCGGCTACGTATGACAACCGGGCCACCCTACCGGCGCCACCCGCCCCTCCCGTCCCGAACGACCCGGGGTCACCGCCGGGTGGGATCCACGTCACAGCCCCCGCAGCCGCCCCGCGATCGCGCCCACGTCGCTCTGTGCCCCCGCCGCCACATCGATGACCAGCGCGTACGCCGCGTCCTGGTCGACTCCGGCGAGATCGACCCCGTTGAGCGCGAGGAAGGTGGCGGTGGCGAGCCAGGCGGTGCGCTTGTTGCCGTCGACCAGGGGATGGTTCGCGGCGAGGGCGTGCAGGAGGGCGGCGGCCTGTTCGTACAGGTCGTCGTAGGCGGGCGTGCCGAACATCCGGGCGCGGGGGCGGTGCACGGCGGAGGCGAGCAGCCCCGGCTCCCGCGCCTTCGGCGGCCGGCCGCCGAAGGCGAGCGTGGCGAGGGCGGTGACGTCGGCGACGGTGAGGTGGCGGGCGGCGCGGGTGGCCTGGGTGGCCTCGGTGGCCTCGGTGGCCTGGGTGTTCATTCGCCGAGCCTCCTCAGCAGGTCGGCGTGGGCGCCCGCCAGCCGCTCGGCGGTCCCGCGCACGGTCGTCTCCTCCGCCGCCAGATACCGGCGTACGGCCTCCTCCAGCACCTGCTCCGGCGTACGCCCCTGTGCGTCGGCGAGGTCGGAGAGGGCCTGGTGGGTGGCGGGATCGAGGTGCACGGTCAGTGGGCGCATGACGGCAAGCCTAGGCGCATGATCAGGGACCGGACGACGGGATGACGGGTCCGCCGGGGCCGTCCTCGCGGTGGCGGCCGCTCGCCGCTCCCGCAGCGGGTCGTCACCCACACGCGGCACGGCCGGGACTGGAGCCAGGAGCCCAGCGCCCAGGCGCCGCCGCCCGCGACCAGGGAGAGCCCGGCGAGCGTCGGCGACCTCCTCCCGTGAACGCCGTATGGCAGTCACATTGCAGCCGGACCATTCCCCTTGAGCCCCCTCCGCCCCCGCCATACGGTCGTTCCATCAACACGGCCGTGTGCCCGAGTGGTTCAGGGGCTCGCCTGCAAAGCGAGTTACGTGGGTTCGAATCCCGCCACGGCCTCTTTTGACGGGCGGGGTGTTCTCAGAGCACCCCGCCCGACTCGTCCTGGAAAGAGGTCGTCCAGTAGTGCCAGGCCGTGGCCGGGAGGGTGGCGGTCGGGTCGAGGGTGGTCAGGGTGTGGAGCATGGCGGCGGCCAGTTGGTCGTAGGAGGTCGTCGTCAGTTCGTGGGAGAGGTGCTGGTCGATGGTGCGTTCGTGGTGGAGGAGCCAGAGGGTGAACGCGAGGGTGGAGACGTCGGTGTTGAGGGGGTGGAGCGCGGCCTCGGGGGCGCAGAAGGTCAGCACCGCGCCCGTGCGGCCGTCCACCACCAGGCTGTTGTCCTCGACCAGGCGGCCGAGGCGGATCAAGTGGTCGCAGTGGGCCGGGAGTTCGGCGAGGGGGTAGTCCGCGCACTCCTGGGTGACGTACTCGCGCAGCGTCGGCAGCGGGGCGTCCGGGTCGGTGAAGAAGAGGACCGCCTCCTCGGGCAGCCCGGTCTTGCGCAGGAAGCGGCGGGTCGGCTCGTGCGTGAGCGTGGCCGGGAAGTCGACGTCCTCGAAGCGGGCCACCCGGCCGTGCCCGAACTCCTGGTCGAGGACACGCGCGGGGATGTCCAGGGCGAGACCGGACGCCGTACCGGGACCCGCGGCGAGCGCGAGCGGGCGGATCAGGGCCGCCGCCTTCCAGTACGGCGGCACCCGGCCGTCCGTGCCCTCCTCGAAGAGGGCCAGCAGCCGGCGGGAGGCCTCGGCGACCGTCCTCGGGCCGTACTGCCCGGCCAGCGAGGCGAACCGGCCGCGCAGGCCCACCAGTTCCTCGGTGACCGCGGCGAAGCTCAGCAGCGTGGCCAGGGACGGTGCGAAGGGGCGCCAGGCGGAGGGCTCGCGGAGGTACGCCGTCGTGATCTCGCCCGTGTCGCCGTCGAGCAGGATCGACTCGCGCTCCATGCCCGCCGGGTTGAGCAGCTCGCCTATCACCAGGCGGTCCCGCAGCTCCTCCGCCAGGTGGAAGGGGCCGTCCGCCGCGTCCGCGAGGGTGCGCAGGCCGTGCGCGCGCAGGGGCGAGAAGGTCAGCACATCGGTGACGGCGGGCAGCCCGGGGCCCGCGAGCAGACCGCGCGTCGCCGCATGCGTGACATGGCGGTCCAGCTCGGCGTCGGTCAGCGTGATCGCCGCCCCGGCATCCGTCGTCGTACCCATCGCTCCCCCGCGGTCTCGCCCGTGCGTGCCCCGGTACGGGCCCCCGCGCCAGGCGGCTCCCCCACCGCTGAGCACACTACGCGGCCCCACTGACAACGCCCCGCGGCGGACAGGCGCCGGACGGCCCCGACGCGTCGCCCGGCGGCGGTCAGCGGTCGGTGACCACGGCCGCCTGGGGGCGGATCGGAAGCCGGTTGACCGGGCGTCCGGTGGCCGCGCGGACCGCGGAGGCGATGGCCGCCGGGGACGTCACCACCGGCACCGCGCCGGCCGACTTGGCGCCGAACGGCGCGACCACGTCCCGCTCCTCCACCAGCTTGACGATCCGGATGTCCGGCACGTCCAGGGCGGTCGGCAGGGCGTACCCGGTCAGGTCGGGGTGCCGGATCAGACCGCGCGGGGTGCGCAGGTTCTCGGTGAGCGCGATGCCCACCCCCTGGGCGACACCCGCCTCGATCCGGGCCGCCAGCTGGGCGGGGTTGAGCACCCGGCCCACGTCCTGGGCGACGGCCAGCTCCACCACCCGCACCGAGCCCAGCTCGATGTCCACGTCCACCACCGCGCGGATCGCGCAGAACGCGAGGCCCACGAACGCGTCGCCCTGCCCGGCCGCGTCCAGCGGCTCGGTGGGGTGCGGGCGGCACTGCGCGGTGGCCCACAGCTCCTTGCCGTCCAGCGCCTCGGTGACGGTGGTCGACAGCACCCCGTCGTACGAGGTGATCTTGCCGTCCTCGATCTGGAGCAGCTCGGTCGACATGCCGAACTTGTGGGCCAGCGGCTGGAGGAGCTGGGTGCGGACCATCTTCGCCGCCCGCTCCACCGCGCCGCCCGACACCCAGGTGTGCCGGCCCCGGCTGCCCGGTCCGGACGGCGGCTGGTCGGTGTCGACCGGGGCGACCCGGACCTCCTCGATGCCCAGGGTCTCCTGGACGATCTGCCGGGCCAGCGTGGTGAATCCCTGGCCGGCCTCCACCGCCGCGCACAGCACGGTCGCGATGCCGTCGTGGACCTTGACGGTCGCCGTGGACACCTCGTCGGCGCCCTCCGCGCCGAGCATGTGCACCATGCCGAGGCCGTAGCCGACCCCCCGGCGCACCGCGCCCGGCTCCCCCGCGCCCTCGGGTCCGCCGGGCAGCAGCCAGTCCTCCTCGGGGGTGTCCTTGGGCAGCTCCGGGAGCGGGAAGTCCCGTACGGCCTGGAGGAGTTCGGCGACCGGGGCCGGGCAGGTCACGGTCTGGCCGATGGGCAGCACATCGCCGGTCGCGAGGGCGTTGCGCAGCCGCAGTTCGGCCGGGTCCACGTCCAGCTTCCGGGCCAGCTTGTCCATCTGGGCCTCGTAGGCGGCGCACACCTGCATCGCGCCCTCGCCGCGCACATGGCCGGAGGGCGGGTTGTTGGTGCGTACGGCCCAGCCCTCGATGAACGCGTTCGGCACCACGTACGGCCCGCACGCGAAGGAGACTGCGGCGGCCAGGGCGTCCGCGGAGGTGTCGGCGTAGGCGCCCGCGTCGAGGAGGATCTGCGCCTCCACCTTCACCAGGTTCCCCTCGGCGTCCGCGTGATGGCGGTAGCGCAGCAGGGTGGGGTGTCGGTGGGCGTGGCCGAGGAAGGACTCCTCGCGGCTCGCGGTGAGCTTCACCGGGAAGCCGGTGCGCAGCGCCAGCAGGCCGAGCGGGAGCTGGAAGCTGCCGTCCTCGCGGTCGGCGGTGGCACCGGGCACCCCGGTGACCACGATCTTCACCCGATCCGGGGACAGCCCGAAGCAGGCCGCGGCGGTGTCGCGGTCGTGGTGCGGGTCGGTGGAGGCCAGGTACAGCTCCACCCCGCCGTCGGGGCGCGGCACCGCGAGACCGGCCTCGGCGCCGATCGGGGCCGGGTCCTGGCGGCCGATCCGGTACAGCCCCTCGACCACGACCTCGCCGGTGGCGTCCGCGTCGCCGTGGCGCAGCGGGATGTGCCGGATCAAGTTGCCGTCGGGGTGCAGGGGTTCGGCCTCGAACGCCTGCTCGGGGTCGGTCACCGGGTCGAGGATCTCGTACTCGACGATGATCGCGGCGGCGGCCATCCGCGCGGTGTCCGGGTGGTCGGCGGCGACGGCGGCGATGGGCTCGCCGTGGTGCCGTACGACCTCGGCGGCGAACACCGGCCGGTCGGGGGTGCCCCGGCCGTGGCGGGCGGTGCCCGGCACGGCCTCGTGGGTGATGACGGCGCGCACGCCGGGCATCTCGCGCGCGTGGGAGGTGTCGATGGACACGATCCGGGCGTGCGCGTGCGGGGAGCGCAGGACGGCCGCCCAGAGCAGGCCCTCGGCCCACAGGTCGGCGGCGTACGGGAAGGTGCCCTCGGTCTTGGCGCGGGCGTCCGCGTGCGGCAGCGAGACGCCGAGGCCGTGCAGTGCCTGCTCGGGCTCGGGGGCGGGTTCCGCGGTGGCGGTGGCGGCTTCGTCGCTCACGCCTGGCCTCCGTCCTGGCCGTAGTGCTGGTCGTACGGGCCGGGCGTGTCGCCGTAGCCGTCCGGGGCGGGCGGCGGTGTGTCGAAGACGCCCGGGGCCTCGAACACCGACGGGTTGACGCCGCCGGAACCGGGGCCCGCCTGGTGCGGTACGCGCGCGTCCTCGGCGTCCGCGTCCGCCTCCGGCTCGGGGGCGTGCGCGGCCTCGCGCTCGGCGACGACCTCCTGGACGGCCTGGACGACACCCCGGTAACCGGAGCAGCGGCACAGGTTGCCGCACAGGGCCTGCCGGGTCTCCAGCTCGGTCGGCGCGGGGTTGCCCTCCAGCAGGTCGTGCGCGGTCATCGCCATGCCGGGCACGCAGAAGCCGCACTGCACGGCGCCGCACCGGGCCAGCGCCCGCTGCACGTCGGAGGGTTGCCCGTCCTGGGCCAGCCCCTCCACGGTGCGCACCTCGGTGCCGGCCGCGGTGACCGCGGGCACCAGGCAGGAGGCCACGAGCCGCCCGTCGACCTGCACGTTGCAGGCCCCGCACTCGCCCTGCGAGCAGCCGTCCTTGGCCCCCGCGAGGCCGAGCCGCTCGCGCAGCACGTAGAGCAGCGACTCGCCGATCCAGGCGTCGGTGACGGGCCGGTCGGCGCCGTTGACCCGCAGGACGTAGGAGGCGAGGGGGTGGTCGTCGTGGGGAGAGAGGGGGGCCGGCTCCGGTTCTTCCGGTGCCTCGGCGGCCTCGGGTGCCTCGGCCTGCTCGGGCTCGGCGTCGGCGTGTTCGGCCGCCGCCGGCTCGGGGACCGGCGTGTCGCCGTCGTGCGCCGGGGCGGGCTCCGTGGGTACGGCGGGCGCGGGCACGGGCGTGTCGGACCGCTGCCCGGGAAGGCCGGGCACGGGCGCGCCGGACCGCTGTTCGGGTACGACGGGTACGGCCGGGTCACCGGTGGGCGCCGGGGTGCCGTGCGCGGGCGTGGCGGCCTGGTCGGGCGCGGCGGCCTGGTCGGGCGCGGCGGCCTGGTCCGCGTGTCCGGCGGGACCGTCGGCGGGCGCGTCCGGGCCCACGGGGGTGCCCGCGGGCGGCGTACGGTGCTCCGCCGCCGCCTCGTCCCGCGGGTGCGCCGGGTGCCCGTCCGGGGCGGGGTACGACGGCTCGGTGGAGGGCGCGGGGATGTGCGCGGCGGCGGGGTGGCCGCCGGGCTCCGTACCGGGCTCGGGGCTCGCCTTTGGGCCCTGCTCCGGGTGCGCCGGACCGGGGTGGCCGGTCTGCTGGGGCACGCCCTGCCCGTGCGCGCCCTGCCCGTGCGCGCCGTGCTCGTGTCCGGCCCCGCCGGGCGTGTCCTGCGCCCCGCCGGGCCGGTCGTGCGCGGGCTGCTGGGGGCGCTCGCCGGACAGGGCGTCGCCCTGAGGGTGCGCGCTCGGCGCGTGTCCCGCCTGCGGCGCCTGCCCGAGCGGGCCCTCTACGCGCCCGTCCTGCCCGTCCTGTCCGTTCCGCTCGTCCTGCGCGGGTACGGCGTGCTCCTGCGCCCCGGCCGCGTCCTGGCCCGGTGCGACCGTGCCGTCCGCCTGTCCGGGCCGCTCGTGACCGCCCTGGGCGTACGCGCCGTGCGCGTCCGCGCCCTGCGGGTGCCCGGCGGATTCGTGCGCGCCCGGCGCGACGTCCGGTTGCCCGAAGCCGCCCTGTTCGTACCCGCCCTGCTCGTACCCGCCCTGCTCGTACGCGGCCTGCGCCTGCCCCGAAGGGTCGTACCCGCCCTGCGCGTGCCCGGCCGCGTCGTGCGCGGCCGGGGGCTCCCCGGCGCCGCCCTGCTCGTACGCGTCGTGCCCCAGCGTGTCCTGGCCGTACGCGCCCGGCGCGGACCCGTTCCGCTCCGGCGCGCGGCCCGCCTGCTCGTGCGCGCCCGGCACGGCCCCGGCCTGCCCGTGGGCGTCCTGGCCGTACGCGGCGGCGTCCGGCCGCGCACCCGGTGCCCCGCCCTGCTCGGGCCCCGCGTGCTCGTAACCGCCCTGTCCGGCCCCGGACTGCTCGTACGCGGCCTGTGCGCGGGCCTGGCGGCGCGCACGGGCGCTGCCGACCCCCTGCCCGGTGCTCTGCGCGCGCCCGGCACGGTAGTCGGCGCCCCCCGTGTGTCCACCATGCCCCGGCTCGTACGCCTCGGGGCCGAACGCCTCGTCCTCGGCGCGCGCTCCGCCCTCGGCGCCGTACGTCTCGTGCCCGTACGCCTCACCGGATCCGTACGTGTCCGGGCCCTGCGCGGCCTCGGCCTGGTCGCCCCACGGACGGCCCGCGTCGGTGGCCCAGGGTGCCGGCGCGCCGCCCGGGAGGGTGGCCGGCGGGGTGCCGCCCCACTGCTCCACCAGGGACGACGTGGTGAACTCGCCCGATTCGTCCGGCAGCTCCCCGCCGGCGACCGGGATGGACCACTGCCCGGTGACGTCATGGCCGGGCGCGGCGGGGGCGGCCGGGGGCTCCTCGAAGTTCCAGTGCTGGGTGGCCGCGGGGTCGTACGTGAAGCGGTCGCCGCCCTGCGTCGCCCCCTGCCCGGTGTCCGGGTCGGGCCACTGGCCGCCGCCCTGGCCGCCGTTCGGGTCGGGCCACTGGGCGGCGCCGTTCTGCGGCGCGGGCCAGCCGCCCTCGGCCGGGACCCCCGGGATGCGCGGCGGCACATAGCCGTGGCCCGGCGCGGCCAGCGGGCTGTCGCCGGACAGCAGGGCGTCTATCCCGCCCTCGGGGAGCTTGACGAAGGCGGTGGCGCCGTCGTCGTAGTCGCCCTGGGGCAGCGGGTTCCAGCGGCCGCCGCCCTCGGGCGTGCCCTCTCCGTGCCGGTCGTCGGTCACGACAGCGCCCTCCCCAGTGCTCGTCGGGCCAGCGCGGCGACGGTGCGCCGCAGGTGCAGTACGGCGGGCGGCAGCGACGGCACCGTGCCGTCCGCCTCCGGCGCCGGGTCGGGGATGCAGGCCGCGGCGACGTACTCGCCGAAGGCGCTGAGCGCCTCGGGGACGAGCGCGCGGTCGTTGTCCCAGTCGATGAGCTGCGCGACCCACTGCTCGGCCTCCAGCGGCCGCAGCGGCATCGGCGCGATGGCCCCGACCGCGCAGCGCACCCCGCGCCGGGCGGGGTCGAGCACGAGGGCCACCGAGGCCAGCGCGCGGCCGGGGCCGGTGCGTCCGGTCGCCTTCAGGAAGACCTGCGGGGCGTGCAGCAGCGGCACCCGCACGAAGCCGATGAGTTCGCCGGCGCCCAGCATCTCCACGCCCGCCAGCAGGTGCGAGACCGGGACCTCCCGGCGTGCCCCGCCCGGTCCGGCGACGATCAGCGTCGCCTCCAGCGCGGCGAGCACCGGCAGCGCGTCCCCGGTGGGCGCGGCGGAGGCGATGTTGCCGCCCAGGGTGCCCGCGTTGCGGATGTGCGGCGGGCCCGCGGCGCGCGCGGCGGCGGCGAGCGCCGGGATCAGGGCCGCGAAGTCGGGGCGGCCCATGCGCGCGAGGGTGAGTCCGGCGCCGAGCAGCGCGTGGCCGTCCTGGTACTGCCAGCCGCGGATCTCGCTGATCCGGCCGAGGCCCACCAGGGCGGCGGGCCGCAGTTGCCCGGAGTTGACGGCGGCCATCAGGTCGGTGCCGCCCGCGACCGGGACCGCGGCGGGCATCGCGGCGAGCGCCGCCACCGCCTCGTCCAGCGTCGTGGGCAGCGTGACGGCCTGCCCCGCCTGCGGTGCGTGCGTGGTCAACCCGGCTGCCCCTTCCCGCTGCCCCACCTGGTCCCGCCTGTTGCGCCGTACGGTACGTGCTGACAGGGCGGACGTGGCAACTCTGGCACATCTTCGCAGGGCCCGAACGCGGGGGTCCGCTAGGAGGCATTCGCCCACCTCACCCAGGAGATGGCCCGTTTTCGCACCGGTTCACCGGTGCGCGCGAATTGCCACTCTTCGGTGAAGCTGTCGGGGTTTTTCCGCTATTTATTCCATCCACGTTGCGCGGCACGCCCGTTGGGGGACACCTGACGGGATCCGGCCGTTCCGGATCACCTGTTGGGCGGCGGTCCGTCGAGCGGGCGGCCCGGCACTCCGGGCCGCCGCTGCCACGGCCGGGGGCCGGTGGGCGGCCGGTAGGCGACGCCGAGCGCGTCAAGTCGCCGGTAGTGCACGGCCATCCGGCGCTCGAAGTCCGCGAATTCCCGTTCCGGGGGCGCGGGCAGCCGGCTCCAGGCGACCTCCGCGAACGCGGCGAGCCGGGGAAACGCCTGGTAGTCCACGCGCCGGGCATCCTCCAGGGCCTCGGTCCACACATTGGCCTGGGTGCCGAGCACATGGCGCGCCTCGGTCTCGGTGAGCGCGGCGGGAACGGGTTCGAACCGGTAGACGTCCTCCAGGGTGCGCACGAAGCCGATCGGTACGGGTTCCTCGTCGCCGGGGGCCTGCCGGTGGTCCAGGTACACGTACTGCTCGGGGCACATGACGACGTCGTGTCCGGCGCGCGCGGCGGTGACCCCGCCCGCGTAGCCGCGCCAGGAGGAGACCGCGGCACCGGGGGCGAGGCCGCCCTGGAGGATCTCGTCCCAGCCGATCAGCCGGCGCCCGCGCGCCCCGAGCCAGGTGTCGAAATGCCGTACGAACCACGACTGGAGCTGGTCCTCGTCGGCGAGGCCGAGTTCGGCGATGCGCTCCTGGGCGGCCGTCGATTTCCGCCACTGGTCCTTCGGGCATTCGTCGCCGCCGATGTGGATGAACCGTGACGGGAACATCTCCAGGATTTCCTCGAACACCCCTTCGTAGAACCGGAGGGTGTGGTCGGTGGGGGCCAGTACGTTGGAGTTGATCCCCCAGGTGTCCCAGACGGAGAGCGCGGAGGTGTCGACGACATCGGAGTTGCCGAGTTCCGGATACGCGGCGACGGCCGCCTGCGAATGCCCCGGCACATCGATCTCCGGCACGACGGTGATATGCCGTTCGGCCGCGTAGGCGACGATCTCCCGGATGTCGTCCTGGGTGTAGTAACCCCCGTGCGGCTTCTCCTCCCACAGCGGTGAGGCCCGGTGACCGAATTTCGTCCGCGCCCGCCAGGAGCCGGTCTCGGTCAGTCTCGGATACCGCCTGATCTCGATCCGCCAGCCCTGGTCGTCCGTCAGATGCAGATGCAGGACGTTGAGTTTGTGGGCGGCCATCAGATCGAGATAGCGCAGCACCCCGTCCTTGGGCATGAAGTGCCGGGCCACGTCGAGCAGCAGCCCGCGCCAGCCGAACCGGGGGCTGTCGCACACGGTGAGCGCGGGGAATTCCCAGGTGCCGCGACCGCTGACGGGGGCCCGCCGGAAGGCCTCGGGTCCGAGCAGCTGCCGGAAGGTGCCCGCGGCCCAGAACAGCCCGGCCTCGCTCGCCCCGTCCAGGGTGACCACCCTGTTCTCGGCGGTCAGCCGGTACGACTCCGGGCCGCCGAGTTCGTCCGCCAGCGCGGGCACGATCCGCAGCCGTACCCGGCCGTCCCGTATACGACTGTCGCCCTCGCGGTACGGCGCGAGGGGCAGCCCCGTCGCCGCGCCGACCGTCGAGCGCAGCCAGCAGGCCACCCGTTCGGTGCCCTCGGCGGCCTCGATCCCGGTGTCCGCGTCGACCACACAGCGGGCCCCCGCCGCCGCGCCGTCCGGCACCGCGACCCGGACCGGCGCCGGGATCAGCGCCGCTTCCCCGGCAGCCGCCGTCCCCTCGCCGCCGATGTCACCCATGTGGCCTCCCCGCCTCGCGTTGCACCCTGCGCAACAACCGTTTCGCTCCGCACAACCAGCCGATCGACAGGGAGGCTAGGACGCCCGGCAACCCGCCCACAAGAGGTCTCGACCAATCGGGTAAGCAAAGGGCCCCGGCGCACGCCGAAGCGCGCCGGGGCCCTCGCGGGTCACAACAGGAGACGGGCCTTACTTGCCCTTGCCCTTGTCGCCGCCCTTGTCCTTGTCGCCGCCGCTGCTCATGGACTCGTAGATCTCCTTGCACATGGGGCACACGGGGTACTTCTTCGGGTCGCGGCCCGGCACCCAGACCTTGCCGCACAGCGCCACGACGGGGGTGCCGTCGAGGGCGCTCGCCATGATCTTGTCCTTCTGGACGTAGTGGGCGAAGCGCTCGTGGTCGCCGTCGCCGTGGGACACCTGCGGCGTCGGCTCTACGAGGGTCCCCGTACCAGTCCCGGGCTCGGGCTCAAGAGTGCTCATATTGCCCAGGGTACTGAAGCGCCCGGCCATCAGTTGAGCGAAGGGTCGTCCGGATACGTGGCCACCATCGCCAGCTCGCTGCGCTGGCGGCGCAGCACCTCGCGCCACAGCCGCTCGGGCTCCGGCGAGGACACGTCGCCGGGCTCGGACTCCACCACGTACCAGGCACCCTCGGCCAGCTCCTCCTCCAGCTGGCCGGGCCCCCAGCCGGCGTACCCGGCGAAGATCCGCAGCGAGCCGACGGCCGGGGCGAGCAGCTCGGGCGGTGCCTCCAGGTCGACCAGGCCGATCGCGCCGTGCACCCGCCGCCAGCCCAGCGGGGCCCGCTCCCCGTTCGCGCCGCCCGGTATGACCGCCACGCCGAGCGCGGAGTCCAGCGAGACGGGACCGCCCTGGAAGACGACGCCGGGCTCGCCGGTCAGCTCGGCCCAGTCCGCCAGGATGTCGCCGACGCCCACCGGGGTGGGGCGGTTGAGGACGACGCCGAGGGAACCCTCCTCGTCGTGGTCGAGGAGGAGCACCACCGCGCGGTCGAAGTTCGGGTCCGCCAGGGCGGGGGTGGCCACGAGCAGCCGCCCTGTGAGCGAGGACACCTCGGTCATGCCAGACATGATCCCGCATCTTCCCCCCGAGTGGGGAGCCAATCGGAGTGCCCGGGTGAACGCAGCTCAGGGTGCGTGGGAGCAGGCCCGGCGCACGCTCACGCGCGGTGACGGCGTGTGTCCGATTGCAAACGTTTCGTGTTGTGACACACCCAGGACGCGACAGGGCGGTACGCGGACTTACGGACGGGGGGTGATCGGCGATTACCCTGTCCCACGGCCCGCCCGTGATCGGCGGCCCCCCATGCCCATCTGATCGGAACGCGAGATTCATGACCGTCAACGACGATGTCCTGCTTGTCCACGGCGGAAACCCGCTTGAGGGCGAGATCCGTGTCCGCGGTGCGAAGAACCTCGTGCCGAAGGCCATGGTCGCCGCGCTGCTCGGCAGCGCGCCGAGCCGGCTGCGCAACGTTCCGGACATCCGTGACGTGCGCGTCGTGCGCGGGCTGCTCCAGCTGCACGGGGTGACGGTCCGTCCGGGTGAGGAGCCCGGCGAGCTGGTGCTCGACCCGACGCACGTCGAGAGCGCCAACGTGGCCGACATCGACGCCCACGCCGGCTCCAGCCGTATCCCGATCCTGTTCTGCGGCCCGCTGCTGCACCGGCTCGGACACGCGTTCATCCCCGGCCTCGGCGGCTGCGACATCGGCGGCCGGCCCATCGACTTCCACTTCGACGTGCTGCGGCAGTTCGGCGCGACCATCGAGAAGCGGGCGGACGGGCAGTACCTGGAGGCGCCGAAGGGCCTGCGCGGTACGAAGATCACGCTGCCGTACCCGTCGGTGGGCGCCACCGAGCAGGTGCTGCTGACGGCCGTGCTGGCCGAGGGCGTCACGGAGCTGTCCAACGCGGCCGTCGAGCCGGAGATCGAGGACCTCATCTGCGTGCTGCAGAAGATGGGCGCGATCATCGCGATGGACACCGACCGGACCATCCGCATCACCGGTGTGGACAAGCTCGGCGGCTACACCCACCGGGCCCTGTCGGACCGCCTGGAGGCCGCGTCCTGGGCCTCGGCGGCGCTCGCGACCGGCGGCAACATCTACGTCCGCGGCGCCCAGCAGCGCTCGATGATGACGTTCCTGAACACCTACCGCAAGGTCGGTGGCGCCTTCGAGATCGACGACGAGGGCATCCGCTTCTGGCACCCGGGCGGCCAGCTGAAGTCCATCGCCCTGGAGACGGACGTGCACCCCGGTTTCCAGACCGACTGGCAGCAGCCGCTGGTGGTGGCGCTCACCCAGGCCACGGGCCTGTCGATCATCCACGAGACGGTCTACGAGTCCCGCCTCGGCTTCACCTCCGCGCTCAACCAGATGGGTGCGCACATCCAGCTCTACCGCGAGTGCCTGGGCGGCTCCGACTGCCGCTTCGGCCAGCGCAACTTCCTGCACTCCGCGGTCGTCTCCGGACCGACCCGGCTCCAGGGCGCCGACCTGGTCATCCCCGACCTGCGCGGCGGCTTCTCCTACCTGATCGCGGCCCTCGCCGCCGAGGGCACCTCCCGGGTCCACGGCATCGAGCTGATCAACCGCGGCTACGAGAACTTCATGGAGAAGCTCGTGGAACTGGGCGCCAAGGTCGAACTCCCGGGCAAGGCCCTCGGCTGACCCCGAGCAAACAAGCAAACAGGGCGGTCCCCCTCCGAGGAGGGGGACCGCCCTGTTTGACGTCGTCGGCCCTTTGGGGCGCGGGGCCGTATGGGATCTGCGGCTCCGCCGCGCGGGCGCGACCAGCCACGACGGACTGTCAGCCACCCACGGCGCTCACCTTGAACGGCGCTCCGGTGGACCGGCGCTCAAAGCGGAGCGCTTACTTGCCCTTGGCCGCTTCCTTGAGCTTGGAGCCCGCGGTGACCTTCACGCTGAACCCGGCGGGGATGTTGATCGGCTCGCCGGTCTGCGGGTTGCGCGCGGTACGAGCGGCACGGTGGGTGCGCTCGAAGGTCAGGAAGCCGGGGATGGTGACCTTCTCGTCGCCCTTGGCGACGATCTCGCCGACGGTCTCGGCGAACGCGGCCAGCACGGCGTCGGCGTCCTTGCGGGTCACCTCGGCACGGTCGGCCAGCGCGGCCACCAGCTCACTGCGGTTCATGTTGTTACTCCCGTGTTTTCTTGCCGTTGGGGTGTGCCACGCGGCGGTTATGCCGGCGGCACTGCGATGCCGATGCGCTCGCGCCCAGGGACGCATCCTGCCCCTACCTGCGGCGGGAAAGCCAATCCGGCACCCGTAGGAGTCGTGAGAACACCCAGGGGAGTCACACGAAAAGCGCCTGATCGGCGTCACCCTAGAGGGCGCCCGGCACCAGGTGGTTCCACGACGCGCCGGTACAGGGGGCCACCGTGGTGATCCTCACAGCCCCCGGCACCGTACGACACGCCATGGACGGGCGATCGGCCCTGGTCAGACCGTTGCGCCGACCGCCTTGGCGGCCTCGCGGACCGCGCCGGCGACGGCGCCCGCGACCTTGTCGTTGAAGACGCTCGGAATGATGTAGTTGGGGTTCAGCTCATCCTCGCTGACCACATCGGCGAGCGCCTTCGCGGCGGCGAGCATCATCTCCGTGTTGACGGTACGGGACTGCGCGTCCAGCAGGCCGCGGAAGACACCCGGGAAGACCAGCACGTTGTTGATCTGATTGGGGAAGTCCGAGCGGCCGGTGGCCACCACCGCGGCCGTCTGGCGGGCGATCGCCGGATCGACCTCGGGGTCCGGGTTCGCGAGCGCGAACACGATCGCGCCGTCCGCCATGGCGGCCACGTCGTCGCCGTCCAGGACGTTCGGGGCCGAGACGCCGATGAAGACGTCCGCGCCGCGCACGGCCTCCTTCAGGGTGCCGGTGAGGCCCTCGGGGTTGGTGTTGTCGGCGATCCAGCGCAGCGGCGAGTCGGCCGCGGCGTTCACCAGGTCCTCGCGGCCCGCGTGCACCACGCCGTGGATGTCGGCCACGACGGCGTTCTTGGCGCCCGCCGCGAGCAGCAGCTTGAGGATGGCCGTACCGGCCGCGCCGGCGCCGGACATCACGATCCGGATGTTCTCGATCGCCTTGCCCGTGACGCGCAGCGCGTTGGTCAGCGACGCCAGCACGACGATGGCGGTGCCGTGCTGGTCGTCGTGGAAGACCGGGATGTCCAGGGCCTCGCGCAGCCGGGCCTCGATCTCGAAGCAGCGGGGCGCGGAGATGTCCTCCAGGTTGATGCCCGCGAAGCCGGGGGCGATCGCCTTGACGATCTCCACGATCGCGTCGGTGTCCTGGGTGTCCAGGCACAGCGGCCAGGCGTCGATGCCGGCGAAGCGCTTGAAGAGGGCCGCCTTGCCCTCCATCACGGGCAGCGCGGCCTTGGGGCCGATGTTGCCGAGGCCGAGCACCGCGGAACCGTCCGTCACGACCGCAACCGAGTTGCGCTTGATGGTGAGACGGCGGGCGTCCTCGGGGTTCTCGGCGATCGCCATGCAGACGCGGGCCACACCCGGCGTGTAGACCATGGAGAGGTCGTCACGGTTGCGGATGGGGTGCTTGGACTGCATCTCGATCTTGCCGCCGAGGTGCATCAGGAACGTACGGTCGGAGACCTTGCCGAGAGTGACGCCCTCGATGCCGCGCAGCTTCTCGACGATCTCCTCGGCGTGGGCCGTGGAGGTGGCCGCGATCGTGACGTCGATACGGAGCTTCTCGTGCCCGGACGCGGTGACGTCGAGGCCGGTCACCGAGCCTCCGGAGGACTCCACGGCGTTGGTGAGCTGCGAGACGGCCGTTCCGCTCGCGGGCACCTCCAGCCGGATGGTCATCGAGTAGGAGACGCTGGGCGCCGTTGCCATGGCCGACTTCCTCTGCTTTCACCGTGTCGCTAGTTGTGCCGTCCGATCGTCGCACCTACCGATCAGTACGTGGTAGTCGCCCTCGATTACGGACGTTTTGTTCACGGGTGGTGACCGACTGACGCGCGTTTCCGGAAAACGACTTCCACCATACGAGAGTCAGCGGCCACAAGAAAGAGGCCCACGTCACTCTGTCGTGACGTGGGCCTCCACGTTGATGACACCGACCCGCCATGCTCGCCTCGCGGCAAGTGGTCCCTCGAAGGGACGAAGGTTGGGCCCGGGGGCTTGGATCGAGCCGGTGCCGTACCCAGGCTAACAAACGGATGCCGGATGCCATTCCCCCTGTGGGGAGTTCGCCGAAAACTCAGTCGCGCAGCAGATCCGGCACCCCGGCCGCGTCCGGCTCGTCGCGCTCCCCCGACACCACCGTGAGCTGCTGGGTCGCCCGGGTGAGCGCCACGTAGAGCACGCGCAGCCCGGCCGGGGACTCGTCGGCGATCTCGGCGGGCGAGACGACCACCGTCGCGTCGTACTCCAGTCCCTTGGCCTCCAGGCTGCCGAGCGCCACCACCCGGTCGCCGAGCCCGGCCAGCCAGCGTCTCGCCTCCTCGCGCCGGTTCATCGCGACGACCACGCCGACCGTGCCGTCCACCAGGCCCAGCAGCCGCTCCGCCTCGGCCCGCACGGTGGCCTGGAGGGACTCCCCCACGACGGTGAAGCGCGGCTCGACGCCGGTGGACCGTACGGCCCGCGGCGACTCGGCGCCGGGCATGGCGAGCGCGAGCACCCGGGCGGCCAGCTCGGCGATCTCGGCGGGGTTGCGGTAGTTCACGGTGAGCTGGAAGCGGCGCCGGGGGCGGCTGCCCAGGGCCTCGTCGCGGGCCTCGGCCGCCTCGTCCGGGTCGGACCAGGAGGACTGGGCCGGGTCCCCGACGACCGTCCAGGTGGCGTGCCGGCCGCGGCGGCCGACCATCCGCCACTGCATCGGCGTGAGGTCCTGCGCCTCGTCCACGATGACGTGCGCGTACTCGGTGCGCTCCTGTGCCAGCCGCTCGGCCCGCTCCCGCTGGGTCTCCTCGCGCACCGGCATCAGCTCCTCCAGGCCGGTGAGCTGGTCCAGCGGGTCCAGCTCCCGCTTCCTGCGGGGCCGGGCCGGGACGCCCAGGATCGCCTGGAGCTCGTCCAGCAGGGCGATGTCGTGCACCGTGTGGCCGTCGCGCTTGAGCGAGCGGGCCACCTTGCGCACCTCGCCCGGGTTGAGGATGCGGCGCGCCCAGCGGCCGAGCCGCTTCTCGTCGGCCATCGCGTCGAGCACCCGCGCCGGGGTCAGCTCCGGCCACCAGGCGTCCAGGAAGCCGATGAAGGCGTCCTCGCCCGTGATGTCCTCGTCGAAGGAGGAACGCAGCTCGGCGGCCAGCTCCGGGTCGGTGTGCCGGGACCCGGCGCCGGACTTCGCCCACAGGGCGTCCAGCAGCAGCTTGCGGGCGCGCGGGCGCAGCAGGTTGACGGGGGCGGTGCCGCCGAGGGCCGTACGGCGGATGCGGTCCAGCTCCTCGGCCTCCAGTTCGAGACGGCGGCCGAAGGCGACGACGCGCAGCCGGGTGGGGTCGACGGCGGGACGCGGCGTGTCGTCGTCGTCCTCCTCGTGGGCCGGCCGGAGCGCGGCGCCCAGTTCCAGGGCGCCCCTGGCGGCCTTCCGCAGCACCTTCAGCATCCGGTACGAGCCCTTGGCGCGGGCCGCGGACGGGGAGTCGTACAAGGTCGCCGTCACGCCGTCGACCAGCGAGCCGATCGCCCGGATCGCGACCTGGCCCTCCTCGCCGAGCGAGGGCAGCACGCCCTCGGTGTAGGCGACGAGCAGCGGGGTCGGGGAGACGATGAGGATGCCGCCCGCGTACCGCCTGCGGTCCTGGTAGAGCAGGTAGGCGGCGCGGTGCAGGGCGACGGCGGTCTTGCCGGTGCCCGGGCCGCCCTCCACATAGGTGATCGAGGCGGCGGGGGCCCGGATGACGAGGTCCTGCTCGGCCTGGATGGAGGAGACGATGTCCCGCATGGTGTGGCCGCGGGCCTGGCCGAGGGCGGCCATCAGGGCGCCGTCGCCGATGACGGGCAGTTCCCGGCCGTCGAGGAAGGCGGTGAGCGCGGGCCGCATCAGGTCGTCCTCGACGCCGAGCACCCGGCGTCCCTTGGACCGGATGACACGCCGGCGCACCACCCGTCCGGGCTCCACGGGGGTGGCCCGGTAGAAGGGCGCGGCGGCGGGGGCGCGCCAGTCGATGACGAGCGGGGCGTAGTCCGCGTCGAGGACGCCGATGCGGCCGATGTGCAGGGTCTCGGCGATGTCGGCGGTGTTGTCCTCGCGCACGACGCCCTCGGCCGGCTCGACGGCCGTGTAGGCCCCGTCGGGCCCCTTCTTGCCGTCCTTGCCGAGCAGCAGGTCGATGCGGCCGAAGAGGAAGTCCTCGAACTCGTTGTTGAGCCGGTTCAGGTGGACACCGGCGCGGAAGACCTGCGCGTCCCGCTCGGCGAGCGCGCCGGGGGTGCCGACCTGGCCGCGCTGGGCCGCGTCGTTCATCAGGAACTCGGCCTCGTGGATCTTCTCCTCCAGCCGCCGGTACACCCGGTCCAGATGTGTCTGTTCGACGCTGATCTCTCGGTCGCGCACGGAGTCCTGTGCGTCGTGTTCCGAGCCGACCGCGGATTGCTGAACCTGAGCGGCCACCGGGCCCCCTTCTGACGTGCTGGGCAGCCGTCAACCGTACGCGAAGGGAGGCGGGCGAGGCTACGGGACCCGGGTGCTTCGCCGGATACGGCGATCTTGGGGGCGGGCGTCCCGGGGCGCGGTGGGGTGTGCGCGGCGCGCCGGAGTCTCACGCGCGGGTGAGGGCGGCCGCCCGGCGCCGGTGGCGGGCCACCCGCTCCCGGTTGCCGCAGACCTCGCTGGAGCACCAGCGCCGGCGGCGGCCCCGGGAGGTGTCGAGGTACAGGAGCGGGCAGTTGTCCCCCTCGCACTCGCGAAGCGCGGCCCGCGCGACGGGGTCGGTGAGCAGCTCCACGGCGTCCCGGGCGAGGAGCGCGAGCAGGGCGGCGGACCCGGGCGGCGCGACCAGCTCCCGCACCAGCAGTCCGTCGCCACGCCGTACGGCACAGGGCGCGGGCGGTGTCTCCCGGGCCACCTCGTTGACCCGCCCGAGCGCCCTCCCGTACGCCACCGGTCCGCCGCCGCGCCGCACCAACTGGGCTATGTCCTCCCGCACTTCCCTGAACCGCACGACCCAGGTCTCGTCGGCGTGCCCGAGCCCGGTACCCGCCGGCACCAGCCCGGCCTCCTCGATCCAGCCGCACAACGCCCGGACGGAGTCGAGCCGTTCACCTGGATGGCCGGTCGCCAGCAGATCCAGACAAACCCGTCCGGCATCGAACCGCAGCGCCATGCGCCTGTCACCGCCTAGGCATACGGGGAGTCGTACAGACCGCCTCCCTCCCACAGTGCCCGCCCGGACGTGTCCCCGGAACCCCCCGCACCGGGACAGGTCGACCGGCGGGGGCACCGGGCCCGTTCAACGGCTTCCGCCGCACCGGGGCCCGGGGCGGTGCGGGAAGTCGTAGGTTCGGGGGATGACGAACAGCGCCGTGCAAGAGGAGTTCCTCCGGTCCTTCCACGCCGGGCGGCCCGCCGTGACCGCCGAGGCGTTCGGGCGGGGGCGGGGGCCGGACGGGCGGTCCAGTTACGAGCTGCTGCGCGACCGGGTCGCCGGGCACCGGCGAGTGCTCGATCTCGGGTGCGGGGACGGGCTGTTGCTCGAACTGCTCGCCCGGGACGGCGGCAGGCAGCTCGCCGGGGTGGACCTCTCACCCGAGTCGCTGGCGCTCGCGCGGCAACGGCCGGCGCTCTCCACGGCACGCCTGCACACCGGGCGGGCCCAGGAACTGCCCTTCGCCGACGGGAGTTTCGATGCCTGCGTCTCCCATCTCGCGCTGATGCTCATGGGCGAGATCGAGCAGGTCGCCGCCGAGGTGGCCCGGGTGCTCGTACCGGGCGGGGTGCTCGCGTGCGTGGTGGGCGGCGGAGCCGTCGGCGAGGAGGCGTACGAGCGGTTCGTCGGGCTGCTGCGGCGCGCGGGCGGGGAGAGTCCCGCGCGGATCCCCGCGTTGGGGGACGGGCGGACGCGCAGCCGGGAGGGGCTCGATGAGGTTCTTCGGCCGGTGGGGTTCGGCGGTGTCGAGTGGGAGACCGTGCCCATCGACCTCGGCGGGACCCTGGAGCAGGTGTGGGAGTCCCTGTCCGGGCTCTACGATCTCGCGCCGATGGCGGAGCGGGCCGTCGCCCGGCTCCGTCAGGACTTCCTCGCCGATGTCGCGGACCTGGTCACGCCGGAGGGCTTCGTGCCCTGCGGGTTCACGGTGCACCTGGCCTCGGCACGGCTCGCCCGGCCGGCCTGACGCACACCGCCCGCCTGACGCACACCGCCGGCCCGGCTCGCACCGCGCCCGCGGCGGTGAGGCGGTCGGCGGTCCCGGGGCGCGGGCCGGGCAGGGTTCGTTCGAGGGGCGTACGGCCCGTGCCGTGGTCCTCGCGGAGGTGCGGCAGCGCGCGCACCGTCCCTGTGTGGCCACGGCCGGCACGGCTGAGCCGGTGATATCGGCGCATGACAAAGGCCCCGCCGCGTGAAGCGACGGGGCCTTTGCCCACATGGGGTCACTCCCCGGAGGGAGTTCGTGGAGATGGCGGGAATCGAACCCGCGTCCAACGGTGCGGAATCAGGGCTTCTCCGTGCGCAGTTCGCTGTGATTTTCTCAGCCCCGGCGATCACGCGAACAAGTCGCCGACGGGCTCAGTCACTGTTTGATTTCCCTCTTCACCCCGTGACCGGGATCAAGGTTTAGTCCCCTAGCTGATGCCAGGATCCGGGTCGGGAACAGCCCCGGGCTGACACTTCGCAAGTCGCTACTTAGGCAGCGAGGGCGAAGGAATCGCGCTTGGTGTTGGCGATTATTGGTTTCGGCCTGTGGTTTACGAGATCATGGCCGCTTCCTCGACACGCTTCCCCTGCTTCGACAGCCGCTGTCGAAACCGATCATCCCCATGTTGTTTTTTCAAGGTGCGCACCGGGCTCACGTCCGATGCTGCCGCCATCGTACGGGAACAACGCGGCTCCGTGCCACCGTATTCCCGCCCTACACGCCGCGCTGCCTGCGCTTCGCCGCCGCGATGGCGCGGTCCGACTCGCGCCGGTCCTGCTTCTCCCGCAGGGTCTGCCGCTTGTCGTACTCCTTCTTGCCCCGGGCGAGCGCGATCTCGGCCTTCGCGCGGCCGTCCCGGAAGTACAGGGCGAGCGGCACGATGGTGTGCCCGGTCTCCTGGGCCTTGGACTCCAGCTTGTCGATCTCCTCGCGGTGCAGCAGCAGCTTGCGCTTGCGGCGCGCGGAGTGGTTGGTCCAGCTGCCCTGGTGGTACTCCGGGATGTGGGCGTTGTGCAGCCACGCCTCGCCCCGGTCGATCTGGACGAAGCCGTCGGTCAGCGAGGTCCGGCCCTCGCGCAGCGACTTGACCTCGGTGCCGGTGAGCACGATGCCGGCCTCGTAGGTGTCGATGATCGCGTAGTCGTGCCGGGCCTTCTTGTTCTGGGCGACGATCTTGCGCTGGCCGCCCTTCTCGCCGTCCCTGGCCTTGCCCGCCCCGCCGCCCTGCTTGGGCTGGGACTCCTTGGGTACGTACATTCCCTTGCTCATAGTGCCGTCCATTTTCGCACTACGAGGGGGGCTCGCGGCCAGGCCTTTAATCGGCGTCGCCCAGGCCGGTGAGCACGGTCTCGGCGCGTCGCAGGACGCCGTCCCCGGCCTCCAGGTCGGGGGTGATGCCCCGGCCGTCGACCGCGTGCCCGGACGGGGTGCGGTAGTGGCCCACGGTCAGCTCGGCCACCGCGCCGTCCGGGAGGCTCGTCGGCATCTGGATGGAGCCCTTGCCGAAGGTGCGCGAGCCGATCACGACCGCCCGGCCCCGGTCCTGGAGGGCGCCGGTGAGCAGCTCGGCCGCGCTCATGGTGCCGCCGTCGACCAGGGCGACCAGGGGACGGGTGGTGTCCCCGCCGGGCGTGGCGTGCAGGGCGCGCTGGGCACCGTCGACGTCGTAGGTGGCGACCAGGCCGCCGTCCAGGAAGGCGGAGGCGGTGGCCACGGCCTCGGTGACCAGGCCCCCGGAGTTGCCGCGCAGGTCCAGGACGATGCCGTCGCCGGCCGGGGCGGCCCGCAGCGCCTCGCGGACCTGGGCGCCGGTGCCCTTGGTGAAGGCGGCGATCCTGATCAGGGTGGTCCGCACCGACAGCCGGCGGACGCTCACCGAGTCGGTGGTCAGCGTCGCCCGGCGCAGCGTCTCGGACCAGGCGCGGGTGCCGCGCTGGAGGCCGAGCGTGACGGTCGTACCGGCGGGCGCGTCGTCGGCGTCGCCGCGCAGCCGGGCGACCACCTCGGTGACCGGGAGGCCGTCGGCGCGGGCGCCGTCCACGCTGCGCAGCCGGTCGCCGGTGCGGATGCCGGCCGCGGCGGCGGGCGAGCCGGGCCGCACTTCGGTGACCTCGATACGGCCGTCCTGTTCCCGCGCCGCGGACAGGCCCACGCCGGTGTAGCGGCCGTCGAGGGAGTCCTGGAACTCCTGGTACTCGCCCTCGGAGTAGACGGCGCCCCAGCGGTCGCCGCTGCGGCTGACGGCCCGCTCGGCGGCCTCCATCGGGGACGTGCCGTCGGCCATCGCGCGGGCGGCGGCCTCCCGTACGCCCTCGTCGCGTGCGGCGCCCACGGGCACCGTCGTCGTACGGCGGGCCGGATGACCGGGGTCCGGAAAGGCCCCGGTGACCGCTCCGGCGACGAGGACTCCGGCGAAGACCAAGGTCAGCGCGGCCCCTTGGCGGGCGCGGTGAGGCGGACAGAGCGGGTCTCGGCCGGACATGGCGGTGAGTCTAGGACAACGGGCCCGCCGTCACGGCCCGTTGCCCCGCCCACCGCCTTGGTTTGCGTCACACCTTCAGGTACTTGCGCAACGCGAAGAACGCGGCCAGGGACGGCATCAGCACACTGGTCGCGAGGATCAGCGGCAGCTTGGTCAGCACCGAGTCCCAGCCGACGAAGTTGATCAGCGTCAGCTTGTGGGACAGATCCATGCCGTGGTCGATGGTGAAGTACCGGCCGACCACCAGGAAGACGCAGGCGAGTCCGCCGCCGATGAGCCCGGCGACCGCGGCCTCGGCGATGAACGGCGCCTGGATGTAGAAGCCGGAGGCGCCGACCAGGCGCATGATCCCGGTCTCACGCCGACGGCTGAACGCCGACACGCGCACGGTGTTGACGATCAGCAGCAGCGCCACGAACAGCATGAGCGCCATCACGCCGAGCGCGCCCCGGTTCATCAGGTTGAGCAGCTGGAAGAGGTTGTCCAGGATGCCCTTCTGGTCCTGCACCGACTGCACGCCGTCGCGCCCGTTGAACGCGGTCGCGACCACCTGGTACTTCTGCGGGTCCTTGAGCTTGATCCGGTACGACTCCTGCATCTGGTCCGGCGTCAGCGAGCCGGCCAGCGGGGAGTTGCCGAACTGCTCCTTGTAGTGCTTGTACGCCTGGTCCTGCGACTCGTACGACACCTTCTCGACGATCGGCATCTTCTGCAGGTCGGAGAGGATCTGCTTCTTCTGGTCCTCGGTGACCGCGCCCTTGGCGCAGTGCACGTCCTGCTCGGCGTCGTGCTTGTTGCACAGGAAGATCGAGACGTTGACCTTGTCGTACCAGTAGCCCTTCATGGTGCTCACCTGGTCGCTCATCAGCAGGGAGCCGCCGAAGAGGGCCAGGGACAGGGCGACGGAGACGATGACCGCGAAGGTCATCGTCAGATTGCGGCGGAGACCGACACCGATCTCCGACAGGACGAACTGGGGGCGCATGGCGTCGGGTTGTGCCTTTCCGTGGACGAACTGGGGCGCGCGGTCAGTGCTGGTAGCCGTAGACGCCGCGGGTCTGGTCGCGGACGAGGCGGCCCTTCTCCAGCTCGATGACGCGCTTGCGCATCTGGTCCACGATGTTCTGGTCGTGCGTCGCCATGATGACGGTGGTGCCCGTCCGGTTGATCCGGTCGAGCAGCTTCATGATGCCGACGGAGGTCTGCGGGTCGAGGTTGCCGGTGGGCTCGTCGGCGATCAGCAGCTTGGGCCGGTTGACGAACGCGCGCGCGATGGCCACCCGCTGCTGCTCACCGCCGGACAGCTCGCCGGGCATCCGGTCCTCCTTGCCGCCGAGGCCGACGAGGTCGAGCACCTGGGGCACGGACTTGCGGATCTCACCGCGGGACTTGCCGATCACCTCCTGCGCGAAGGCCACGTTCTCCGCGACCGTCTTGTTGGGCAGCAGGCGGAAGTCCTGGAAGACGGTCCCCAGCTGGCGGCGCATCTGCGGCACCTTCCAGTTGGAGAGGCGGGCGAGGTCCTTGCCCAGCACGTGCACCTGGCCGTGGCTGCACCGCTCCTCACGGAGGACCAGCCGCAGGAAGGTGGACTTTCCGGAGCCGGAGGACCCCACGAGGAAGACGAACTCGCCCTTTTCCACTTCCAGGGAGACATCCCTGAGTGCGGGACGGGTCTGCTTGGGGTAGACCTTGGAGACATTGTCGAATCGGATCACGGATGCACCACGGGTCGCCGGGGGTAGATGAGCGTGACCATACGCGAACCGGGTGCGCAAGCGCAGGCGCAGGCTGAGGTTGGGCAAGACTTGTACGCTTTTGCACCGGTCGCCGGTCCGGGCGCGGAGACGGGCGCGGAGACGGGCGCGGTGACGGCCTTTCCGGGCGCCGCGGCACGGGCCCCGCGCACGGCGCGGCGGAAACTGGCACAGTGGGAGGGGAACGTTCGCGTTCCTGTGCGCGTTGTACGAAGTGATACGGCCGGTGCGAGGAGGGCGAGCGCATGACGTACGACCGGTTGGTGTGCGCGAACTGCGCGGCGCCCGTGAGCGAGGGCCGGTGCCCGGTGTGCCGTGCCAACCGCGAGCGTCTTCAGCAGGAAGGCTTCCTGGGCGGGATCAATCCGATGGCGCTGATCGCGCTGCTGGCGGTGCTGATCGCCGCGGTGGCGCTGCTGGCCCACCAGACCGTCTGACCAGGTAAGAAGCGGCCGAGAAAAGCCCCAGAAACCCGTCAGGGCCCGGAGCGGGAAGCTCCGGGCCCTGTGGCGTACGCCGGGTGTGCGGACGGCTGCCGTCAGGCGGCCGCGCCGCCACGGCCCGCCAGGCGCGGCAGGACGCGGAAGCCGATGCCGCCGGCGATCATCGTCGCGGCGCCGATGACCAGGAACGTGGTCTGCCCGGCACCGGTCTCGGCGAGCTGCTTGCCACCGGTCTGCGGCTGCGGGTTGTCCGAGCCGGTGTCGGTGAGGGCCGAGGAGCCCTCCTCCTGGGAGACGTTGTCGTTGCCGCCGCCCTGGGGGCTGTCGCCACCGGTGCCGGAACCGCCGCCGGTGCCGCCGCCGTGGTGACCGCCGCCGCCGGTGCCACCGCCGGTGCCGTTGCCGCCGGAGTTGCCGTTGCCGCCGGTGGTCTGGTGGCCGCCCGTGGTGTCGCCGCCGCCGGTGGTCTGGTGCCCGCCGGTGGTGTCGCCGCCGGTGGTCGGGGTGCCGCCGGTGGTCTGGTCGCCACCGGTGGTGGTGTCGTCCCCGCCGGTGGACGTGGTGGTGTCGTCACCGCCCGTGGAGGTCGTGGTGTCGTCGCCACCGGTGGACGTGGTGCTGTCGTCGCCACCCGTGGACGTGGTGGTGTCGTCACCGCCCGTGGTCGTCGTGGTGTCGTCGCCACCGGTGGACGTGGTGCTGTCGTCGCCACCCGTGGTCGTCGTGGTGTCGTCACCACCGGTGGTCGTGGTGTCGTCGCCACCCGTGGAGGTGGTGGTGTCGTCCCCGCCGGTCGTGTCGCAGACTCCGACAGGGTCGCAGCCGTCGGCCTTCACACCGAGGTTGATCGGGCCCGCGTGGACGTCGAGGTCCAGGGCGGAGGCCGCACCGGCGGCGGTCAGGGACGCACCGGCCGCGATCACGGCGCCCGCGGCTATCCGCGCGACCCGGATCCGCGTCTTCTTCGTCATATGGTTGCTACCCCCAGTAGCTGTTCGTCAGTGAGGCCGCGCGGTGGGGCTGGCCGTGATCGACGGAAGCGGCTGACGAAGCCCGAATCAAGGCCGAGCGATTCGGCACCCCCGGTTCACATGCACCCCAGATACACGCATGCCGCGCTCACCCTTCCGATTTTTCAAAGCAACGTCAAGAGCGTTCTGGCCGCTTTGCCCGAAGGGGAGGGCTTTCAGGGGTATTCGGAGTGTGTGACTGTGATGTAAAAGCCGGGCAAAACAACAACTGCCGCCACTCGGGCGGCAGTTGTCATGTCGACAAAGTTACTTCTCCTGCTGCTTGCGCCAGCGGATTCCGGCTTCCAGGAAACCGTCGATCTCACCGTTGAACACGGCCTCGGGGTTGCCGACCTCGTGCTCGGTGCGCAGGTCCTTGACCATCTGGTACGGGTGCAGCACGTACGAACGCATCTGGTTGCCCCAGGAGTTGCCGCCGTCGCCCTTCAGGGCGTCCATCCTGGCCTGCTCCTCCTGGCGGCGGCGCTCCAGCAGCTTGGCCTGGAGGACGTTCATCGCGGTGGCGCGGTTCTGGATCTGCGACCGCTCGTTCTGGCAGGAGACCACGATGCCGGTGGGCAGGTGGGTGATGCGGACCGCGGAGTCGGTCGTGTTGACGCCCTGGCCGCCGGGACCGGAGGAGCGGTAGACGTCGATGCGCAGCTCGGACTCGTCGATCTCGACGTGGTCGGACTGCTCGACCACGGGCAGCACCTCGACACCGGCGAAGGACGTCTGGCGGCGGCCCTGGTTGTCGAAGGGCGAGATGCGCACCAGCCGGTGGGTGCCCTGCTCGACGGAGAGGGTGCCGTAGGCGTACGGCGCCTGCACGGAGAAGGTGGTCGACTTGATGCCGGCCTCTTCGGCGTACGACGTCTCGATGAGTTCCGTCTTGTAGCCGCGCTGCTCGGCCCAGCGCAGGTACATGCGCTGGAGCTTCTCGGCGAAGTCGGCGGCGTCGACACCGCCGGCCTCGGCGCGGATGTTGACCAGAGCCTCACGGGAGTCGTACTCGCCGGACAGGAGGGTACGGACCTCCATCTCGTCCAGCGCCTTGCGTACGGCGGCCAGCTCGGACTCGGCCTCGGCGCGGGTGTCCGGGTCGTCCTCCTCCTCGGCCATCTCGAAGAGGACCGAGAGGTCGTCGATGCGACCGCGCAGCGCCTCCGCCTTCCTGACCTCGGCCTGGAGGTGGGAGAGCTTGCTGGTGATCTTCTGCGCCTCGTCCGGGTTGTCCCACAGGGACGGGACCGCCGCCTGCTCCTCAAGCGCGGCGATATCTGCCCTCAGCTTGTCGAGGTCCAGGACGGCCTCGATCGACTCCATGGTCGAGGAGAGGGACTTCAGCTCTTCGGAAACATCGACGACTGCCACGGTTCAAGCGTAACGGCTGTGGCAAGCGACCTCCGCCGCGCTGCTTGCGCCCGGGTCTGGTCCGCGCGCCCGTCGGGCTCGGCGGGCTGCTGGGTGGGCGTCTGAGAAGCGGCGAGGGGGTGCCGGGCTTTCCAGCCGACCGATGCGGGTGGGTGGGGGGAAAGGGGGTCAGGGGGCGGACGATGTCGATGCCGGGCGCGGGGAGTCGGCCGGGGAGTCCGACGTCGCCCACCACGCGCCGACCGACACCAGCACGGCCACCCCCACCCCGGCCACCCCCACCGTGATCCGCCGCCTGCGCACCGCCGCGCGGTGTTTCGCCGAGCCCGGCCGAGGGGCCCCCGCCGGACGCGGTGCCCGGGCCGTGCCGTGCGCGCCGCCGGCCAGCTCGTCGGGCGCGGGCACCCGCATCGACGTGTGCGTGTCGCGGTTGGAGTCGGGCCGGGCGCCCTGGACGAGGGAGACCGCGCCCCGTCGTCGTACCGGCGCACCCCCCGCCGGGGCCGCGGGCGCCGCCGGTTCCTCCTCGGCCGCCTCCTCCGAGAGGTCCGGCTCGTCCACGTCCAGCGGCGGCAGCCCGGCCAGCGTCGGCAGCTGCTCCCGCAGCCGCGCCGCCAGCTCGGACGCCCGCAGCCGGGACGCGGGCGCCTTGGCGAGGCACTGCACGAGCAGCTGCCACAGCTCCTCGGGGATACCGGGGAGGGGGACCACCGTCTCGGTGACATGGCGGCGCAGCACCGCGCCCGGGTGGCCGCCGCCGAACGGCGTGAAGCCCGCCAGCAGCTCGTACAGCACCGTGGCCAGCGCGTAGATGTCCACGGAGGCCCGCGGGGGCAGCCCCTCGACGATCTCCGGGGCCAGATAGTCCGGCGTACCGATGATCTTCGTGGCGCGCGTCCGCCGCGGCGCGTCGATCAGCTTGGCGACCCCGAAGTCGGTCAGCAGCGCCGGATGCGCCCCGCCGGGGCCGAGCGGGCCCTGCATGTCGAGCAGCACGTTCTCCGGCTTGACGTCCCGGTGCACGATCCCCGCCGCGTGCGCCGCGGCCAGCGCGTCCGCGACATCGGCGACGATCGCCACCGCGGCCTCGGGCGCCAGCCTGCGTTCCCGCTCCAGGCGGGTGCGCAGATCGGTGCCGCGCACCAGGTCCATCACCAGGGCCAGGTCATTGCCGTCGACCACGAGGTCGCGCACGGTGACGATGTGCGGGTGCTCCAGCCCGAGCAGCGCCGTGCGCTCCTGGACGAAGCGCCCGACCAGCTCCTGGTCCGAGGCGAGGTCCTCCCGCAGCAGCTTGATCGCGACGGGACCCTCGGGCCCCTCGCCCAGCCACACCGTGCCGGCGCTGCCCCGCCCCAGGATCTGGTTCGCGGTGTACCGGCTGCCGATCTTCCGTGCCAAGACTGCTCCTACAGACGCGTGTTGTCGTTAAAACTACGCGTCCGGCGAGCCAACCTTCACCGCGGCGGCGGAAATCACCCGCCAGATGTCGACAAATCCACTACCTCACGGATCAGTTGCTGCCGCCCAGGTCCTTCACCCAGCCGCTCACCTGGCCGGCCCAGTGGGACAGTTCGTGCCAGTAGCCGCGGCCCTGGCCGACCCAGGTGTGCAGCGGGGTCAGCTCCCAGATCAGCCAGCTCGCCACCACCAGGATGACGATGGTGAACAGGCAGCCCTTCAGACAGCCGAGGCCGGGGATCTTCATCGGGTTGGCGCTGCGCTGCCGCGGCGCCCTGGGCTCCCGCGCGGGCCGCTGCGGCTGCTGCGGCGGGGCGTACTGCTGGGGCTGGCGCTGCGGCTGGTGCTGCTGAGGCTGCTGGGGTGCGTAGCCGTACCCCTGCTGATATCCCTGCCGGCCCTGCCCCTGCTGACCCTGCCCCTGCCGTCCGCGCTGCTGCGGCTGCTGCGGGCGCGGCTGCGGCGCCTGCCGGGGCTGTTGCTGCGGGCGGGCCACCTGCCGCTGGGGCCGGTGGTGCAGCGGGTCGTCCTCCGGGGAGAGGTACTGGATCTGCGTCTGCTCATTGCGGTCCCGGGCGGCCCGCAGCTGGTTCTGCCAGGGGTGCGGCTGCTCGGGCCCGGGGCCCTGCGGCCCGGATCCCTGCGGTCCGGTGTTCGGCAGCACCGCCGTCGGGTCGGCCGCGCCGGTGTGCGGCAGCACGGCGGTGGGGTCCGCGGCACCGGCGGGTCCGGCGGTGTGCGGCAGGACGCTGGTGGCGCCGTTCGGGTCGTACGAGCCCTGCGGGGCGCCCGTCGGCAGCACCTGCGTGGGGTCCGCCGCGCCGGCCGTGCCCGGCTCGCCCGGTACCGAGGTCGGGGCCGGGTCGGGGGCGAGCAGCGCGCCGACGCCCTCGGCCGCCGCGATCTGGGCGGAGTTCGCGTGCACCCCGATGCCCTCGGCGACGACCCGCAGGGCGCGCGCGAGGTTCTCGGCGCTGGGCCGCTCCAGGGGGTTCTTGCGCAGGCAGCGCTCGATCACCGTCCACAGCGGGTCCGGCACGGTGGAGGGCCGGCGCGCCTCGGCGCTCAGGTGCTGGTGCAGCACCTCGAGCGAGGTGGCGCCGGAGAACGGCGGACGGCCGGTGACCAGCTCGTACAGCAGGATGCCGGCGCCGTACACATCGACGGCGGAGGTCTGCGGGCGGCCCTCGGCGGACTCCGGGGCGACGTACGCGGGCGTGCCGACGAACTCCTGGGTGCGGGTCAGGCCCGGGGAGTCGGCGAGGCGGGCGATGCCGAAGTCGGTCAGCATCGGGTGCATCTCGCCGTCCCGCTGCCGCAGCAGCACGTTGGCGGGCTTCAGGTCGCGGTGGACGACGCCGTCGCGGTGGCTCGCGGCGAGCGCGTCGGCGACCTGCGCGGTCAGCAGGGCGGCGGCGACCGGCGTCAGGGGGCCGTTCTCGCGCAGGTAGCGGTGCAGGTCGGGGCCGTCGACCAGGTCCATGACCAGCGCCAGCAGCTCGCCCTCCACGACCAGGTCGCGGACCCGGACGATGTTCGGGTGGGTGAGCCGGAGCAGTACGGAGCGCTCCCGCAGGAAGCGCATCACGATGTCCGGGTCGCTCGCCAGCTCTTCCTTCAGGACCTTGATCGCGACCGTTTCGCCCGGCTGGCCTGCGACGGCCGCCTCGGCGCCCGCGGTCTCGCGCTGGCGGGCACGCCAGACGGTGCCTGTGGCGCCGCGTCCGAGCGGCTCCTCAAGCAGGTACTTGCTGCCGACTGGCCGCACGTCACGCGCTCCCTGCTGCTTGCTGATGCTGCTTGCCTGCATTCCGGATGTTCCGCACCACTGTAGTGGGGCCGGGCGGGACGCCACGTGAGCGTTCCCGGGCGGGCTCGATGGAAAGACGCGTGTCTTTCGTCCGTGGTTGCCCGAAGCCGACGGAAGCCGACGCAACCGGCCACAAGGCCGACGGAAGCGGCCATCGGAGGGGACGTGACCGATCTCAACTGATCGCCGTCGTGGTCCATGTCAGGCACTTTTGGGGTCAGAGCCGACCAATCAAGATCACTTCGCACCGGGTGGCGGGCACGGCGTCGGCGGCAGGTGCGAGGATGCTCCGAGTACTGGCCGACGTGCTCGTGTGGGGTGGGGGGTAGTCCGCGCCCGCGCAGACCCGCGCAGAAGGGACCGCTGACGCCGATGCAGATCCGGCTGACCGTCGTAGACCCGCCGGGCCCGCCCCCGCAGCGGGGCACGAGCCGCGACGTGCTGGTCACGGCGCCCGCGGGCACCGACCTCGCCGCGGTCGCGTCCGCGCTGGCCGGGGCGGTCACCGGGGAGGGCGCGGGCCGCGACACCGGGGGCGCGGCGGTCGTGCTGTACGCCGGTGCCGAGCGGCTCGATCCGCGCCGCGCCGTGCTCGGGGAGCCGCCGCTGGTGGACGGCGCCGTACTGGCCCTCGGCGCGCCCCTGGCCGCCGAACCGCACCCCGAGCTGGACGACGCGCCCACGCAGCTGCATGTGGTGGCGGGCCCGGACGCGGGCGGGGTGCACCTGCTGCACGGCGGCCGGATCACGGTCGGGCGCTCGGCGGACGCGGATGTGCCGCTGGACGATCCCGATGTGTCGCGGCTGCACTGCGCGGTGACGGTGGGCGCGGACGGCCGGGTGTCCGTGGCGGACCTGGGTTCCACGAACGGTACGACGCTGGACGGCACGCGGATCGGGGAGCGGGCGGTGCGGGTGCCCGCCGGGGGCCTGCTGCGGATCGGGGAGTCGGCGCTGCGGGTCGCGCCCGGGGGCCCGCGGGTGCGGGTGCCGGTGGTCGCGGACGGCGAGGGCTGCCTGCGCGTCGGACCCGGCGCGGACGCGCCGGACGCCGGGTTCCCCCCTGCCCCGCCCGGCGGGCCATGGACCGGTCCCGCCGACGCACCGCCGCCGTCAGGAGCGGACACCGGGCACGCCTACGGCTCCGCCTCCTGGGGAACCGCGGACGAAGGACTGCCCGCCGGACGCGACGGCGACACCCACGCGGGCCGGTTCGGGGTCGGCGGCGGGGCGCAGAGCGTCCGGCGGCGGGGCGGGCTCGGTGCCTGGGCCCGGCGGCTGGCCGGCGGGCGCGGGGAGCAGCCGGCGGACGGCGCGCCGTCGTACGGCGAGGCGCTCCCGGCCGGTGGCGCCCCGGACGCCGGGGTCCCGCAGCGGCCCGACACCTGGCCGGATCCCGCCGCGCTGCTGCTCACCGCGCTCGGCCCCGGGCCCCGGCTGTGGGAGCGCGGCCCCGGCCACCCGGAGGCGCTGGCCGTACGGCTCGGCACCGCCGACCGGAGCGCACCGGACGGCTCGGGCCTGCTGCCCGCCGTACCGGTGACCGCCGCGCTGCGGGAGGCGGGCGCGCTGGGCCTCGCCGGTCCCCGGCCCCGGCTGTCCGGGCTGGCCCGCGCGGTGCTGGCGCAGCTCGCCGCGCTGCACTCCCCCGATCTGCTGGAGATCGTGCTGATCAGCGCGGACGGCTCCCGGCCGGTGGCGGAGCGCGCGGCCGAGTGGTCCTGGCTGGGCTGGCTGCCGCACGTCCGTCCGAACCACGGCCAGGACTGCCGCCTGCTGCTGGCCTACGACCGCGAACAGGCCGCCGCCCGCGCGGAGGAGCTGCTGCGCCGGGTGGACGACCTCACGGCGCGCGGCGCGGGGACCGCCCGGCCCCATGCGATCCCGGCGCAGAGCACGGGGGGTGCCGGGGCGCGGTCGTACCCGCGGCCGTACGACGCCCCGCTGATCCCCCACCAGAGCCAGGCCCCCGGCACACCCGCCGCGCCCGCCGGTCCCCTCGGCGGCCCGGTCCCCGGCTCCCTCTCCCCCGCCTTCGGCGCGCCGCCCCGGAGTCCCCGCCGCCCCTCCTGGGCCAAGGACGAGGCCGACCTGGGCGGCACCGGCTTCCCGGGCCCGTACACGGTGGTCGTGGTGGACGGCGACCCCGGCGGGACCGGACTCCAGGAGGCCCTGGCCCGGCTCGCCGCGGTGGGCCCCCGGGCCGGGGTGCATGTGCTGTGTCTGGCGGAGGTCTCCGCGTCCACGGCGTCCTCCCCGGTGGCCCGTACCTACGACACCGCGTGCACGGTGACCCCGACGCTGCGGCACTGCGGGGCCGTGGCCCTGCTCAGCGGCGATGTGGCCGGCACCCTCCAGCTGATGCGGGTCGCGCCGGGCGGGCCGGTGACGCCCGGGGTGCTCGCGACCGTGGACGCGGTGTCTTCGGCGTGGGCGGAGCGGTTCGCGCGGGCGCTGGCGCCGCTGCGGCCGGACGGACCGGCCGGTGCCGGGCACGCGCGGGTGGCGGCGCCGCTGCCGCAGTCGGCGCGGCTGCTGGACGAGCTGGGCCTGGCCCGGGCCACCCCGGCCTCGCTGATGGCCCGCTGGGCGGACGCGGCCGACGATCCGGAGGCGCTGGGCGGCCGGGCGCGTGCCGTGCTCGGCGCCGGACCGCACGGCCCGGTCACCGCGGATCTGGTGGCCGACGGCCCGCATCTGCTGATCGAGGGCCCGGCGGGCAGCGGCCGTACCGAGCTGCTGCGGGCCGTGGTGGCCTCGCTGGCCGCGGCCGAGCGGCCGGACCGGCTCGGCCTGGTGCTCATCGACGGCCGGGACGGCGTGGGCACCGGCACCGGGCGCAACGAGGGCCTGCGGGTCTGCGTGGAGATACCCCATGTGACGACCCACCTGATCGCCAACGACCCTGTGCGCATGCGGGAGTTCGCGCAGTCGCTCGGCGCGGAGCTGAAGCGGCGCGCGGAGCTGCTGGGCCGCACCGACTTCGCGCAGTGGCACGCGGGGCGGGCGCTGCCGGGCCGCGTCGTCGCGCAGCGCACCCCGCCCGGCGCGGGCGACATCGAGACGCCGCCCAGCTCCACGCTGCGGCTGCGGCCGGGCGCGGCGGCACGCCAACGCGCCGAGGCGGTACCGCCGTTGCCCCGGCTCGTGGTGGTCGTCGACGACCTGGACGCGCTGGTCTCCCCCGCGCTCGGCGCCCCGGGCCGGCCCGCCGCCGGTTCGGTGACCCGGGCCCTGGAGGCGGTGGCCCGGGAGGGCGAGCGGCTCGGCGTGCACCTGGTGGCGGCGGCCGGCACGGACGGCCGTACGGCGGACAGCGAACCGGCCCGCCGGGCGACCCTGCGCGTCCGGCTCGCGGCACCCCAGCAGGGGCCCGACGAACCGGCCCCAGGACGAGGCGAGTTGAACCGCTCGGGCGCCCCCGCGGTGGAGTTCCAGGCGGGCCGGGTCACCGGCCGTATCCCGCGCACCGCGACCCAGCGCCCCACGGTCGTCCCGCTGGACTGGCACCGCATGGGCGACCCGCCCACCCGCCGCCCCGTCCGCGAACTCGGCAACGGCCCCACCGACCTGGCCCTGCTGGCCAGTGCCGTGGAACGCGCCGCCCGCCAGGTCGCGGCCGCCCAGGTGCCCTCGCTGCTGTAGACGCGGGCGAGTCCCAACTCGGCCTGGATCACGGCGCATACGCCTCTGATCACGACCCGGTCACGATCACCCCTTCCCGGACGCAGGCGCTCTTGCCCCGCCCCCACGGCCCGCGTACACCGGAGCGCACGGACAGCGTTCCGGCGTTCACGGTGCACGGACGTTCCCGGCGCCCGGACGTTCCCGGTGCGCGACGGAGAACGACGAACGGGGAAGTGATGCACAGCAGGAGCAGCACCATCCGGACCGGCCGGGCCGCCGGCGCGGTCGCCGCGTTGCTCGCGGGGGGCCTCGTGCTCGGCGCGTGCTCCGGCGGGGGCGGCGACGGCCGGAAGGACAAGGGGAGTTCGCCGTCCGCCGGCGGCTCGGTGTCGCTGCCCCGGCTGGACGGCGCGCATCTGGAGATCGCGGCCGTGTGGACCGGGCAGGAGCAGACGAACTTCAAGAAGGTGCTGGCGGAGTTCGAGAAGCGGACCGGCGCGAAGGTCACCTTCGTGCCCGCGCAGGACCCGATCATCAACTTCCTCGGCTCCAAGATCGCGGGTGGGCAGCCGCCGGACATCGCGCTGCTGCCGCAGCCCGGCGCCATCAAGCAGGCCGTGGACAAGGGCTGGGCCAAGCCGGTCGGACCGGACGCGCTCAAGGAGGTGCGGAAGAACTACTCGCCGGGCTGGCAGGACATCGGCAAGGTGAACGGCAAGGAGTACGGCGTCTACTACAAGGCCGCCAACAAGTCGCTCATCTGGTACAACGCCAAGGTCTTCGAGAACGCGGGCGCCAAGGAGCCCACGACGTGGAAGGACCTGCTGACGACCGCGCAGGCCGTCTACGACTCCGGGGTCACGCCCTTCTCCGTGCCGGGCGCGGACGGCTGGCCGCTGACGGACTGGTTCGAGAACGTCTACCTCTCGCAGGCCGGCCCCGAGAAGTACGACCAGCTGGCCCAGCACAAGATCAAGTGGACCGATCCCTCCGTGAAGCAGGCGCTGGAGACGCTGGCGCAGATCTGGGGCAAGAAGGACTACCTGGCGGGCGGGCAGGACGGCGCCCTCCAGACCGAGTTCCCGAACTCGGTCACCCAGACCTTCACCGGCGGCGACCAGCCGAAGGCCGCGATGATCTACGAGGGCGACTTCGTGCAGGTCAACATCGGTGAGACCAAGGCGAAGGTGGGCACGGACGCCAAGGTGTTCCCGTTCCCGGCGGTCGGCTCCACCGCGCCCGTGGTCTCCGGCGGCGACGCGGCGGTCGTCCTGAAGGACTCCAAGGCGGCGCAGGCCCTGATGACCTTCCTCGCCTCCCCGGACGCGGCCACCATCCAGGCGAAGCTGGGCGGCTACCTCTCGCCGAACAAGAACGTGCCCGTCTCGGCGTACCCGAACAGCGTCCAGCAGAAGATCGCCAAGTCGCTGATCGCGTCCGGCGACGACTTCCGCTTCGACATGTCCGACCAGGCCCCGCAGGCGTTCGGCGGCACCCCCGGCAAGGGCGAGTGGAAGGATCTCCAGGACTTCCTGAAGAACCCGGGCGATGTCGCGGGCGCCCAGGCCGCGCTGGAGAAGGACGCGGCGGCCGCGTACGGGAACGGGAGCTGAGCCGGCGATGGCTTCGGCAGCGGCGGCCGGGGCCCCACCGGGTCCCGCCGCACCCCGCGCGCGCAAGAGCGTGACCGGCACCCGCAGGACCGTGGCAGTGCTGTTCCTGCTGCCCGCCCTGGTGCTGCTGGGCGCGCTCGTGGTCTACCCGATCGGGTACTCGGTCGTCCGCAGCTTCGGCACGAACTCCGGGCACGGGTTCGCCGGATTCGACAACTACAGGACGGTCTTCACGGACGACGGCATCCTCACCGCCCTCAAGAACAACGTCATCTGGGTGGTGTTCGCGCCCGCCGTCTCCACCGCGCTCGGGCTGATCTTCGCGGTGCTGACCGAACGGGTGCGCTGGGGAACGGCGTTCAAGCTGGTCGTCTTCATGCCGATGGCTATCTCGATGCTCGCGGCCGGGATCATCTTCCGGCTGGTGTACGACCAGGACCCGGACAAGGGCGTCGCCAACGCCGCGTGGGTGTCGGTGCACGACACGTTCGCGCGGTCCTCGGCGTTCCCGATGGCCCACCCGGGCCGCGAGTCGCCGCTCGTCCCGCAGGGCGGCGGCTTCGTCACCAGGGCCGCCGTGCACGCCGGGCAGCCGGTCACCCTGCCGCTCGTCGGGGTCGCCCCGGACAAGATGCCCGGCGACGCGAAGAAGGCGACGGCCGCGACGGCCGAGCCGGGCAAGGTCACCGGCACCACCTGGCAGGACTTCACCCGCGGCAAGGGCGTCGGCCGGCTCGGCGCGCCCGACCCGGGCGAGCTGGGCTATCCGGGGATGCGGATCGAGGCGGTGAAGGACGGCAGGGTCGTGGCGTCCACGAAGGCGGCGGCGGACGGCACCTTCACGCTGCCCGCGGCGGCCGACGGCGCCCGGCTCCGGCTGCCCGCGGGCAACTTCCGGGAGCCGTACAACGGCGTGGAGTGGCTCGGCCCCTCGCTGGTCACCCCGGCGATCATCGGCGCGTACGTCTGGATGTGGGCGGGCTTCGCGATGGTGCTGATCGCGGCCGGGCTCGCGGGCATGCCCCGGGAGCTGCTGGAGGCCGCGCGGGTGGACGGCGCCAACGAGTGGCAGGTGTTCCGCAGGATCACCGTGCCGCTGCTCGCGCCCGTCCTCGCGGTCGTCGCCGTCACCTTGATGATCAACGTGCTCAAGGTCTTCGACCTCGTCTACATCATCGCCCCCGGCTCCTCCCAGGACGACGCGAACGTGCTCGCCCTGGAGCTGTACCGCAGGGGCTTCGCGGAGGGCCAGCCGGGCGTGGCGAGCGCGATCGCCGTGTTCCTGCTGGTGCTGGTGATCCCGGTGATGCTGTTCAACATCCGACGGCTTCGGCGGGAGGTACGACGATGACGGCACTCGCCACCGGCACCCGGGGGGCGACCCCGCCCGCCGCAGCGGCCCGGCCCTCGCTCGGCGCCCGGATCACTCGCGGCCTGGGCGGCCCCCTGGTCCGCGTCCTCCTCGTCCTCGTCGGCCTCTTCTGGCTGATACCGACCATCGGCCTGCTGATCTCCTCCCTCCGCTCCCCCGACGACATGAGCGCGAGCGGCTGGTGGACGGTGTTCACCAAGCCCTCCCAGCTGACCTTCGCCAGCTACCAGAAGCTGCTGGAGAACGGCGACATCACCCACTCCCTGCTGAACACGGTCCTGATCACGGTCCCGGCGACCGTCCTGGTCGTGGTCATCGGCTCCCTCGCCGGATACGCGTTCGCCTGGATGGAGTTCCCGGGCCGGGACTGGTGGTTCCTCGCCGTGGTCAGCCTGCTGGTGGTGCCGGTGCAGGTGGCGCTGATCCCGATCGCCGAACTCTTCGGCAAGATCGGCCTGTTCGGGACGATCCTCGGCGTGGTCCTGTTCCACACCGGCTTCGGACTGCCGTTCGCGGTGTTCCTGCTGCGGAACTTCTTCGCCGAGATCCCCCGCGAACTGCTGGAGGCGGCCCGCCTGGACGGCGCCGGCGAACTGCGCCTGTTCGCCCGCGTGGTGCTGCCCCTGGGCGGCCCGGCCATCGCGAGCCTCGGCATCTTCCAGTTCCTGTGGGTGTGGAACGACATGCTGGTCGCCCTGGTCTTCACCAAGTCCGGCACCCAGCCGATCACGGTCGCCCTCCAGACCCAGGTACGGCAGTTCGGCAACAACATCGACGTCCTGGCACCCGGCGCGTTCATCTCCATGGTGATCCCGTTGGCCGTCTTCTTCGCGTTCCAGCGGCAGTTCGTGTCGGGGGTGATGGCGGGGGCGGTGAAGTAGGCCCTGGCGGACGTGGCCGGCGGCCCTGGTGCCCCGTTCGCGGGGGCCGGGGCCGTCTACGACTCCAACGGGACGATCACGGAGGGACCGGCGAACTCGGCGGCGAGCGCGTCCATGATCAGCTCGTCACAGACCTGGCCGAGCCAGTACCCCGCCTGGCGGAGCCTTCCGGCGGCGCGGAAGCCGGCCTTCTCGTAGGCGTGAACGGCGGAGTCGGGCAGCAGGGTGGCGATTCCGGCGGGGACCGGTACCTCGCCGGTGAGGTCGTAGACGGTGAAGCGGATGTTGTCGCCCCGGATCTGGTGGGCCATGCCCTCGGTGCGGGCCTCCAGTGACCCGGGCTGCTGACGGCCGTAACCGACGAGGACGACGGGCGGCCTCCGATGGTGAGGACGGGCATGTAGACGAGGGTGGACTCGGGCGCCCTTCGCTGCTGGTATGCACTTGGGAGTTGTCACGGGCCCGTTTGCAGTCCTCCGCTTCCCGTTGACCGGTGACGGGGTCGCCACGGAACCGCCGACGGTCTACGCGGACGGGTACACCGGCGGCCTGTACCTGGACAAGGAGCGGGAGGTACAGCAGTACGACGCGGCCTTCAACGACATCTGGGAAGCATCGCTGGACGAGCAGGCGTCAAGACGCCTGATTGCCGAGGTAGCAGGGAGCTATGAAAAGGGTTGAGAAGGCCGAGTGGTTCAAGTCGAGCCACAGCAACGGAAACGGCTCCTGCGTCGAGGTGGCACACCTTGACGACGCAGTCGCCACACGAGACAGCAAAGAGCAGGCGGGACCGATCTTGACCAGCACCTTCGAAGGGTGGCAGGCATTCATCGGAAGCGTGGTCAAGGGCGAGCTATAGGGACTGCCCTCAGCGATCTGAAGGACGACGCGCCCCCCTGTACGGCTGCCTGTGGCCGCACAGGGGGCGTTTGTCAATTCTTACCGAAGAGGCCAGCTACCAGCCGGATCACCGACACAGCCCCGCTCTCCCATCACCGTCAGACGCCTCAGCCACCACCCCGACCCCCCAGGAACCATGAGCGGACAGCCGGCACAGCCCATCATCGACACTCACGTCCTTCTCCTCGACAGCGAGAAGGTCCTTCTCTCGCAGCGAGGCGGCCCCTACGGCTACCGCCGGTGGCACCTGCCCTCCGGCAAGCTCGACCAGGGCGAATCCCTCACCGTCGGGGCAGCCCGCGAGCTGTTCGAGGAGACCGGCGTCACGACCGACCCCGGCCACCTGGAACTCCGGCATGTCGTGCACCACCGCCAGGAGGACGGTTCCGAGCGGATCGGGTTCTTCTTCGTGGCCACCAGGTGGGCGGGGACACCCGTCAACAAGGAACCCGAGAAGTGTCTCGCGCTCCAGTGGTTCGCCACCCATGATCTCCCGGAGGACGTCATCGAGTATCCCTACGCGGGCCTGCACGGCTGTCTCGGCCGGTCCGGCTCCCTGACGCTGCACGGGTGGCAGTAGCCACAGCACCAGCCGGTCGGCCCTCAGACCGGCCCCGCTCGCTCACCGGGCGGGCTGCCCGGCGTAAGACATCACAGAACGACAGAACGCCCTTCGTGCGGCCGCGCGGGGGGCGTTTCTCATGGCCAGGCGGCGAACTGCCGCTGGGACAGCGCCCGTCGGGCAGGACGGAGCCGTCCCCCACGCGTTCACCGGCCGTCCCCCGAATGCCGTACGGGCCGTAACCCCGTCACCCTTTCGGCCGTTCCCGGGCAGAACGCCCGCGCCGTCAGACCCATGGATGTCCCGTGCCCAGGTTCAGTGTCATCGTCCCCGCGTACCAGGTCCAGGCGTATCTCCCCGAGTGCCTGGACTCGGTGCTGTCGCAGTCGTACCCGGATCTCGAAGTCATCGCGGTGGACGACGGTTCGCCGGACGCGTGCGGGGAGATCATCGACGAGTACGCGGCCCGGGATCCCCGGGTGAAGCCGTTACACCTGGGCGAGAACCGGGGGCTCGGGCGGGCCCGCAATGCCGGGATCGCGCAGGCCACCGGGGAGTATCTGGTCTTCCTGGACAGCGACGACACCCTCACCCCGGGCGCGCTCGCGGCGGTCGCCGAGCGGATCGACGCGACCGGGGCGCCGGATGTGCTGGTGTACGACTACGAGCGCACGTACTGGGACGGGCGGCGGGTGCGCAACCATCTCGCGGCCGAGCTGAGCGAGTGGGGCCGGGCGCCCTTCCGGCTCACCGACCGGCCGGGGCTGCTGCGGGTGCTGATGGTGGCCTGGAACAAGGCGTACCGGCGGGAGTTCGTCGCGGCGGAGGGCTTCACCTTCCCGCCGGGCTACTACGAGGACACCCCCTGGACCTTCCCGGTGCTGATGGCGGCCGGTTCGATCGCCACGCTGGACCGGGTGTGCGTGCACTACCGGCAGCGCCGCCAGGGCAGCATCCTGTCCACCACCAGCCGTAAGCACTTCGACCTGTTCGACCAGTACGAGCGGGTCTTCGCCTATGTCGCCGACCATCCGGAACTCGCCTTCTGGAAGCCGGAGTTGTTCCGGCGGATGATCGACCACTACGGCGTCGTGTTCACCCGCCCCGGACGGCTGCCGCGCGGCAGCCACGGGGAGTTCCTGCGCCGGGCCCGCGACCACCACCGCCGCTACCGGGTGCCGAAGGCGCGGCTGCGGCGCAGGCATCTGCTGATCCGGTTCGGGCTGCACCGCACCTTCCGGGCCCTGCGGTACGTCGCCGCCGCCCGCCGCCGCCTGCGGGGACTCGTGCTGGGCCCGGCGCGCGCCGTGCGCTCCGCCGCGCTGCGGCTGCACTACCGGATCCAGCTGCGGCTGCCGCTGCGGCCCGAGCGCGCGGTGTTCGCCGTCGAGGGCGGGTACGGCGGCGACCCGGCCGCGCTGGAGGAGGCGATGCGCCGGTACGCCCCGCATGTGCGCTCCTCCTGGATCGCCGACCCGGCGCACCCGCGCCCGCTCCCGGCCGACCCGCGCCTCGTCGTCCCCGGCACGGCCGCCCACTGGACGGCGCTCGCCCGCTCCACGTACCTGTTCGGCGACGCCCACCTCACCCGGGGACTGCGCAAGCGGGACGGGCAGATCCTCGTCCGCACCCTCGGCGGAACCCCCCTCGGCCATACGGGACTCGATCTGGTGGAGCGTCCCGCGGCCGTGCCCGGCGCCGACCCCGTGGGCCTGCTGCGGGACGTCGACCAGTGGGACCACGTCGTCTCCGGCAACCGGCACTCCACCCTGACCTGGCAGCGGGTCCACCCGGGCCGCTGGACCGCCCTGGAGTACGGCAGCCCGCGCACCGACGTCTTCCAGCGGGCCACCCCGGACGACGTGGCCCGGCTGCGCGCCACCCTGGGCATCCCGGCGGGCGCGGTCGCAATCCTCTACGCGCCCGCCCGCCGCGAGCACCGGCGCACCCAGCACCTCCCGCTGGACCTGCCGCGGCTCGCGCGCGGACTCGGCCCGCGCTTCGTGCTGCTCGCCCGCGCCCACGGGGACGTGCCGGTCGAGGGCCCCCGGGTCATCGACGTCTCCGCGCACCCCTGTCCCGAGAGCCTGTGTCTGGCCGCGGACGCGCTGCTCACCGACCAGTCGCCGCTCATGTTCGACTACGCCGGGCTCGACCGGCCGATCGTGCTGCACACCGGGGACTGGACGGCGTACACGGCCGTCCGCGGCGCCTATGTCGACCTGCCCGGCGCCCCGCCCGGCGCGGTGGGCCGCGACGAGGACGAACTGGCCGAGGTGTTCACCGACGGCCACTGGAACGGGGCACGGGCCGCGCTGCTGCGGGCCGCGTTCCGGGAGCGGTTCTGCCCGTGGGACGACGGGCGGGCCGCCGAACGGGTCGTACGGCACATCGTGCTGGGCCGCACCGAGCCGTCCCCGGTGGTACCGCTGGGCGAGCGCCGCCCGGTGCGCTCCGCCATGGCGGACACCCCGTGCCCGGCGCGGTCCCCGCTGGCCACCGTGCCGCATCCGGCCGGCCACCGCCCCGTCACCAGGGCTGCCGAACACCGTTGACTGCACCGGAAGTTGCCATGCCCCTCGGCCCGACCCGGCCCACCCCGAGCCGGCCGCCCACCTGGCGCCCGGCGGGCCGACCGGCGGGCCGACCGGGGGGCCGGGTGCGCGCGGCGCCGTAGAGACACGTCCGCAGGACGACAGGAAGAACGACAGAAAGAGCAGAATGCCCCGCTTCAGCATTATCGTCCCCTCCCATGGCGTCGCCGGCCGGCTGTCCCAGGCGCTGGACTCGGTCCTCGGCCAGTCCTTCGGCGACCTGGAGCTGATCCCGGTCTGCGACGCGCCCGACACCCCGGCCGCCGAGGTGGCCGCCGGGTACGCCGGGCGGGACCCCCGGGTGAAGCCGGTCCACTCACCGCCCTCCGCCGGGCTCGCCGGGGCGCGCGACGCCGGGACGCGGGCGGCGGGGGGCGCGTACGTGCTCTTCCTGGACGGCGACGACCTGCTGCTGCCGGGCGCGCTGGCGGCCGTGGACGCCCGGCTGACGGAGACCGCCGGAGTGGATGTGCTGTACGTGGAGCACGAGCGCGCCCCCTGGTGGGAGGGCGATCCGGTGAACCCGGTCGAGCCGCTGTTCGCCGGTGCCCCTAAGGGCGCCTTCGCCCCCGCCGAGCTGCCGGGGCTGACCGGCGCCGCGCTGCCCGCGTGGAGCGCGGTGTACCGCCGTACCTTCCTCGCCGAGCACGAACTCGTCTTCCCCGAAGGCCACTTCACGGACCTCGGCTGGGGCGGCCTGGTCACGGTCGCCGCCCGGCGGATCGCCGTACTGCGCCGGGTGGTCGTGCGGCACCGGCTGCGCCGGCAGGGCAGCCGGCTGAACCTGCCCGGCGAACCCCAGCACGCCCTGCTCGACCAGGTGGAGCTGGTCCTCGCGCGGGCCGCCGCGTGCGCCCTGCCCGCCGAGCGCACCGGCCCCCTCTTCGACCAGCTGTTCGCGCTGGTGCTGAAGACCGCGGCCCGGCCGGAACGGCTGGCCCACGGGCACCGGGCGTTCTTCCGCCGCGCGGCCCGCCTGTACCGGCGGTTCCGGCCCACCGGGCACCGGCTGCCGCGCGGCAGCCTCGGGGTGCAGCACCGGCTGCTCGCGGTCGGCGCGTACGACGCCTTCCGCGCCCTGCGCGACGCGAACCGGCTCGCGGGCAAGGCCGCCGAGACCGTGCCGCGCCCGCACGCGGTCCGCACCCGGCTGCGCTACCGTGCCGCCCTGCGCCGCCCCCTCGACCCCAACCTGGTGGTGTACTGCGCCTATTGGGGCCGCGGCTACACCTGCAACCCGGCCGCGATCCACGCCAAGGCCCGCGAACTCGCCCCGGGGCTGCGCCAGGTGTTCCTGGTGGAGGCCGGGCAGGAGCACACCCTGCCGAAGGACGTGGAGTACGCGGTGCTCGGCTCGCACCGCGCCTGGGAGCTGCTGGCCCGCGCCACGTATCTGGTCAACAACGCCAACTTCGCGGAGGGCGTGGTCAAACGGCCCGGCAGCGTCCACCTCCAGACCCAGCACGGCACCCCGCTGAAGACGATGGGCGTGGACCAGTCGACGTACCCGGTGGTGGCCGCGCGCTCCGGCAGCTTCACCAAGCTGCTGGGCCGGGTCGACCGCTGGGACTTCAACCTCTCCTCCAACCGGCACTCCACCCGCATGTGGGAGCGCGCCTTCCCCGGCTCCTGGGAGGCGCTGGAGTACGGCTATCCCCGCAACGACGTCTACTGCACGGCGACCGCCGACGACGTGGCCCGCATCCGGCGGGAGCTGGGCATCCCGGAGAACCGGCTCGCCGTGCTCTACGCCCCGACCCACCGCGACCATCACAGCGGCTTCGAACCCGGCCTGGACCTGGCGGAGTTCTGCGCGGCCGCCGGCGAGGACGTCGTCGTGCTGCTGCGCGCCCACTACTTCTACGACCAGGGCCGCACCCGGCACTCGGACCGGATCATCGACGTCACCGCGCACCGCAGCGCCGAGGACGTGTGCCTGGCCGCGGACGTGCTGATCACCGACTACTCGTCCATCATGTTCGACTACGCCAACCTGGACCGGCCGATCGTGATCTACGCCGACGACTGGGAGGTCTACCGGCAGTCGCGGGGCGTCTACTTCGACCTGATGGCCGAGCCGCCGGGGCCGGTCGCCCGCACCCCCGGGGAACTGGCCGCCGTCTTCCGCGACCGCGCCTACGCGGACCCGGAGTCGACCGCGCTGCGGGCCCGATTCCGGGAGCGGTTCTGCGAGTTCGACGACGGGCGGGCCGCCGAACGCGTCGTACGGCGGGTGCTGCTGGGCGAACCGCCGCAGGCGCTCCCGCCGGTGCTGCCGCTCGCCGAACGCGTCCCCGCCCCCGCCGCCGTGACCCTCGTGAGGAGCTGACCGTGCCCCGCTTCAGTGTGATCGTGCCCTGCTACCGGGTGCAGGCGTACCTCCGCGAGTGCCTGGACTCCGTGCTTTCGCAGTCGTACCGGGACCTGGAGGTGATCGCCGTGGACGACCGCTCGCCGGACGACTGCGGCGCGATCCTGGACGAGTACGCGGCGCGCGATCCCCGGGTGAAGGTGCTGCACCTGCCGGAGAACGTGGGCCTCGGGCGGGCCCGCAACGCCGGGCTGCCGCACGCCACCGGGGACTACCTCTTCTTCCTGGACAGCGACGACACCCTCACCCCGGGCGCGCTCGCGGCGATCGCCGACCGGCTGGCGGAGAGCGGCGATGTGGACGTGCTCGTGTTCGACTACGCGCGCACGTACTGGTGGGGCGGCACCCGGCGCAACGCCCTCGCGGAGGTGCTCGCGCAGGCGGGCCCGGACACGTTCACGGCGGCCGGGTATCCGCGGATCCTGGATCTGCTGATGGTGGTGTGGAACAAGGTCTATTGGCGGGAGTTCGTCGCGGCGCAGGGCTTCGCCTTCCCGCCCGGCTACTACGAGGACACCCCCTGGACCTTCCCGGTGATGCTCAGCGCCGGGCGGATCGCCGCGCTGGACCGGATCTGTCTGAACTACCGCCAGCGCAGGCAGGGCAACATCCTGTCCACCACCAGCCGCAAGCACTTCGACGTCCACGACCAGTACGAGCGGGTCTTCGCCTTCCTGGACGAGCACCCCGAACTCGGCTCCTGGCGGCCGTACCTGCACCGGAAGATGGGCGAGCACTGCCTGGACGTCCTGGCCAAGCCGGACCGGCTGCCGCCCGCCGACAAGGCCGAGTTCTTCCGTCGTACGGCCGAGCTGTTCGCCCGGCTGAAGCCCGAGGGCGCCCAAGTGGAGGGGGAGGTCGCCCTGCTGGAGGGCAGCTGGGCGGCCTACCGGCTGCGGCGGCAGGCGGCCCGGGCCGGGCGCGGGGCGGCACGGCGGGCGGGCGCGGTACGACGGGTGGCGGCCGGGCGGGCCCGCACCGGCTGGGCCGCGCTGCACGCGCGCCGTCCGCTGGACCCCGAGCTGGTGGTGTACTCGGCGTCCGGGCACCGGGGCCTGCTCGGCGACCCGGCCGCCGTCCACCGCGCGGCCCTGCGGATCGCGCCGCGGCTGCGCGGGGTGTGGGTGGTGCGGGACGCGGAGACGGCGGCGGGGCTGCCGCCGGACGTGGAGCATGTGATCGCGGGCACCCGGCGCTGCGCCGAGGTCATGGCGCGGGCCACGTTCCTGGTCAACGACGTGCCCTGGACCGGCGTCCCGGCCAAGCGGCCCGGCAGTGTGCACATCCACACCCACCAGGGCACCCCGCTGAAGTACCTGGGCGCCGATCTGCTGGACAAGCCGGGCGCCCGGCTCGGCGTGGACGTGCCGCAGCTGCTGCGCCGCGCCGACCGCTGGGACCACAGCCTGGTCGCGAGCCGCTACGCGGAGCTGGTGTACGAGCGGGCCTACCCCTGCCACTTCGCCTCGGCGCGCACCGGCAGTCCGCGCAACGACGTGCTGGTCAACGGCGGTTCGAGCGACTTCCGCGCGCGGCACGGCATCCCGGACGACCACACGGTGGTGCTGTACGCGCCGACCCGCCGGGACTACCGCAGGGGCGGGCACGTGGACCGGATCGACGTGGCCCGGCTCGCGGCCGACCTCGGCGAGGGCCACACGCTCGTGGTCCGGCTGCATCCCGCGCCGGCGGCCGGTCCCGCGCGCGGCCTGGGCCTCGCGGAGCTGGCCCGGCGCGGTGCCGTGCTCGACGCGAGCGACGAGCCGGACCTGGCGGGCGTGCTGCTCGCGGCGGACGCCCTGATCACCGACTACTCGTCCGTGATGTTCGACTACGCCAACCTGGACCGGCCGATCGTGATCCACGCCGACGACTGGGACGTCCTCCGGGGGACCCGGGGCGTCTACTTCGATCTGACGGCCGAGCCGCCCGGCCATGTCACCCGCTCCCAGCGGGAGTTGGCCCAGCTGTTCGGCTCCGGGCGCTGGCGGGACGAGGAGTCGGCGCGCCTGCGCTCCCGGTTCCGTTCCCGCTACTGCGAGTTCGAGGACGGCCGGGCCGCCGAACGCGTCGTACGCACCCTGCTGCTGGACGAGCCGATGCCGGGCGCGGTACGGCTGCCCGGACAGACGGCGGCCGGGCGGGGCGCGCTGACGTCGGCGTGAGGGCCGTACGACGGGAGCGCGGAAGCCGTACCGGCCGGTGGCGGGGGACCACGGCCGGTACGGCGGCTACGGGACCTGCCCGTTTCCTCACGGCCTGCTCGACCTGCTCGACCTACTCGACGACGAGGTCGACCTCGATGTTGCCGCGGGTCGCGTTGGAGTAGGGGCAGACCTGGTGGGCGGCCTCGACGAGCTTGCGGCCGGTCTCCTGGTCCACGCTCTCGGGCAGCTCGACGCGCAGGGTGACCTTCAGGCCGAAGCCCTCGCCCACCTTGCCGATGCCGACCTCGGCGGTGACGGCGGCGTCGGTGACGTCCACCTTCTCCTTGCGGCCGACCACGCCGAGGGCGCCGCCGAAGCAGGCGGCGTAACCGGCGGCGAAGAGCTGCTCGGGGTTGGTGCCCTCGCCGTTGCCGCCCAGCTCCACCGGCGGGGCCAGCTTGACGTCGACCTTGCCGTCGGAGGAGACGGCACGGCCCTCACGGCCGTGGGTGGCGGTGGCGACGGCGGTGTAGAGCGCGTCCATGACGAACCATCCCTCTCGATGTGTCCTGCGTCGTAGTGCTTCACGGCTTCCTGCCGGACACAATTAGAGCACACAATTTAGTTGTGCACAATCAAGTGTCGGGCGAAGAGTTACCCTGGACCCATGACCGCTTCTCCCGCCGAGACCGAGACGGACTGGCTCCGCCTGGACAACCAGATCTGCTTCTCGCTGCACGCCGCGTCCCGCGCCTTCAACGGCGTCTACCGCGTGGTCCTCAAGGACCTCGGCCTCACCTACCCGCAGTACCTGGTGATGCTGGTGCTGTGGGAGCAGGGCGATCTGCCGGTCAAGAAGCTCGGCGAACAGCTGCGGCTGGACTCCGGCACGCTGTCCCCGCTGGTCAAGCGGCTGGAGGCGGCGGGCCTGGTGCGCCGGGAGCGCAGCGTCGAGGACGAGCGCTCGGTGCGGGTCCTGGTCACCGAGGAGGGCGCGGCCCTGCGCGAGCGGGCCCTGGAGGTGCCGCGCCGGATCATGCGCTCCACCGGCTTCGACCGCGCCGAGATCGCCGATCTGCGCGCCCGCCTCGACCGGCTCACCAGCGCACTGGACGCGGCGGCAGCGACGGAGGCCGCAGACCCGCGGGACTGAGGGGCCGTACATAGAGCCGTACGACGGTCCGCCCGCGCACGGCCTCGCCGGCCACGACGAACTCCTTCTGGAGCGCGTCGAGTTCGGCCCGCTCGCCGGGGTTGCGCGGGGTCCACCGCCCGACCAGTACGGCGTGGTCGGCGACGACCCACACCCGCTGGATCCCGGCCATCCGCCGACGCACTTGAGCGGCCGGGACCTCCACCCCGTACAGGGTCCCGGACACGTCCCCGGCCCGCGCGAGCAGCAGATCCCGCGTCCCGCGGAAGGGCTCCGGGTACGCCAGCGCGGTATTGCGCGTGTACGCCGGCAGGTACAGCACCGCGTCCCCCTTCCGCACCCCGTGCGCCGCCGCCCGCGCGATCGCCGCGAGGTCGTCGGGACGCCGGGCGGGGTCGCGGTCCTGCTGGAGGAGGGGGAACTGCTGGAGGGGGACGAGGACGAGGGCGAGAAGGCCGAGGAGGGTGACGGAGTGCGCCCGGAGGGGAAGGCGCCCAACCGATACCCGGAGGGGGAGGCGCGCAACCGGCGACGGCGGCTCTGGGCCTGCTACCGGCCCGGTGACCCCGCGCCGGCCACCGGGCCGAAGTCGCCCCGCGGCCCCCGCCGCCCACTCGGCCCCCGCCGCGACCAGCAGCGGCGCCCCCGCCAGCGCGTACAGCACGTACCGGTCGACGTACAGCGGCGGGGAGGACTGCGAGGCCAGCATCAGCACCCCCGGTGGCACCACCACCAACGGCGCCGCCACCCCCGCGAGCGCGAGCTGCCCCCTGCGCGCGCCCCTCCACCCGGCCGCCCCCGTCGCCAGCCCCGCCACCGCGAGCCCCAGGCAGACCCAGTACACGCCCTGCGACGTCCCGAAGAACTGCCGGGCGAGTCCCGCCACCGTCTCTCCCGTCGGCCTGCGCAGCCACGCCACCTGTGCCGCCTGCGCCCGGGACACCACCACCATCGGCAGCAGGGAGACCAGGACCGCCCCGGCCGCGCATCCCCATCCCCGCCACACCCGGCCGCGCACCCGGGCCAGCGCCAGGGACACCCCGTGGGCCAGCACCACCAGCACCGCGAACTCGTGCAGCCAGCAGGTGACACCCAGGACGAGGCCGTACCCCCACCACACCCCGCGCTCCACCCCGCGCAGGAGCAGCAGCGTCGCCCCCATCACCCCGGCCGCGACCAGCGCGTAGGAGCGGCCCTCCTGCGCGTAGTGGCCGGCCATCGGGTTCACGGCGTAGAGCAGCCCCGCCCAGAGCCCCACCCGCGGCCGGGCCAGCCGCGCCCCGACCTCGGCCACCAGAGCGGCGGTCACCACCGCCCCGGCGACCGACGGCAGGCGCAGCACCACCTCGTCGGCGCGCACGGCGAGCACGGCGTGCAGGAGGACGTAGTAGAGCCCGTGCACCGCGTCGACCCCGTGCACGAGCCGCCAGATCTGGGGCACGGTCCGCCCCGCGACCTGGAACGTGACCGCCTCGTCCCGCCACATCCCGCCCCGGTCCAGCCCCCACAGCGCGAGTGCCAGCATCACCGCCGCGGGTACCGCCGTGACGGCCGGCCGGCGCCCCCGCCCCCCGGGCGGCTTCCGCGACGGCGCTGGCACAGCTTCGACAGCTTCCACAGGGAGCCCGACGTTCACCACGGCCCGATCTTTTGCGATGAGACGATGTTTGCGGGTGATTGCGGCGTATCGCCGCCGATACTCCATCCACCCGGCTTAGGCTCCAACGCGATGAACGGTCCCCGTGTCACCCACGACCCCGTCCTCAGGCTCACCCTCGGCTGGCTCGCCACCCGCGCGTTGATGCTGTGGCTGCTCGCGCACGACAGTTCGCCGCTGCTCAGCGGTGGTTCGGTGGCGCGGGAGGTAGGGCGGCTGTACGTCCACTGGTACGGCGTGCTCGAACAGGGGTCGTACCCGGTGCACGACACGCTGTGGCAGTACCCGCCGGGCGCGGGCGCGGTGCTGCTGGCGCCGGGGCTGGTGCCCGGGCTGTCGTACGTCCAGGCGTTCGTGACGCTCACGCTGGCCGCGGACGCGCTGATCGAGGTGGCGCTGGTGCGCGCGGGGCGGCGGCCGGGGCGGAGTCTGCTCGGCGCGGCGCTGTGGACGGGCGGGCTCCCGCTGCTGCTGCATCTGCCGCTCGCGCGGTACGACGTCCAGGTCACCGCCCTCGCCGTCCTCTCCCTGCTGGCGCTGGCGCGCTCCCCGCGCGCGGGCGGTGTGCTCGGGGTGCTCGGCGCGCTGGTGAAGGGCTGGCCCGCGCTGGTGCTGCTGGGCACGCCCCGGGGCGCGGCGACGCGGAGCGCGTGGACCTGGGCGGCGGGCGCCGGGGCCGTCGTCCTGGGGCTGCTGTCCCTCGCGTTCCGGCATCCGCTGTCCTTCCTGGCGGAACAGGGCGGGCGCGGGGTGCAGATCGAGTCGCTGGGCGGTACGGCGCTCAACCTCGCCCGGCACGCGGGCTGGTCGGGGCGGCCCCATTACCAGTACGGCGCCATCGAGCTGGTGGGCCCGTACGTGCCCGTCGTCGCCGCCGTCTCCCTCGCGCTGACGGCGGTGGCGTTCGGGCTGCTGGTGCTGTGGCGGGTGCGGGCGCGGCACTGGACCGAGGCGACGGCGGCCGACGCGGCGCTGTGCGCGGTGCTGCTGTTCACGGTGACCAGCCGGGTGATCAGCCCGCAGTACATGGTCTGGCTGCTCGGGCTCGCCGCGGTGTGCCTGGTCTCGCGGCACACCGGCCAGCGCCCGGTGGCGGTGCTGGTCCTGGCGGCGTCCGCGCTGAGCACGGTGGTGTACCCGCTGTGCTACGGGCAGGTGATCGGGGGGAGTTGGGCCGGCTGCCTGCTGATGCTGGGCCGCAACGGGCTGCTGACGGCCGCGGCGGTGCTGTCCTTCGCCAGGCTGTGGCGGGCCACGGCCGCACCGACGGTAAAGGGTGGGCAAAGAGCACAACCCCGCCCCGATTCCGACCGTCTACCAGACCGAGCACTAAGCCTCTCTTAACGGCGTATTACCGAACATTTCTACGCTCCGGCCTGTGGACCCCATGCTTCCCGACTCGCCCGCCCAGTCAGAGAACACACAGACCCCACAGAACACACCGCCCACCGGCGCCGTCGGCGTCGTCGTGATCGGTTACGACGACCGCGCCCATGTGGCCGACGCGGTGCGTTCGGCGCTCGCGCAGGGCCCCTCGGTCGCGGAGGTCGTCGCGGTGGACGACTGCTCCACGGACGGCAGCGCCGAGCTGCTCGACCGGATGGCCGCCGACGACACCCGGTTGCGGGTGGTCCGGCGGGACGTCAACAGCGGTGGCTGCGGCAGCCCGCGCAACACCGGGATCGACGCGGTGACGGCGCCGTACGTGATGTTCCTGGACAGTGACGACGTGCTGCCGCCGGGCGCGGTGGACGCGCTGCTGACCGCCGCGGAGGGGGCGGGCGCCGCGGTGGCGAGCGGGCTGTGCGTGCGCCGGGAGCTGCCCTCGGGGCGTGAACAGCCCTGGCAGGAGCCCCTCTACACGGCGCACTCCGTCCTCGCGCGCCCCGCCGAGCACCCGCGCCTGGTCCACGACACGCTGTGCGTCAACAAGCTGTACCGCACCGGCTTCCTGCGCGAGCACGGCATCCGCTTCCCCGAAGGCCGCTTCCTCTACGAGGACTTCGTCTTCACCGCCCGGGTCCTGGCCGCGGGCCCGCGCATCGCGCTGGTGCCGGACCGGGTGTACGTCTGGCATGTGCGCCGCGCCGCCGAGCGGCTGTCGCTCTCGCTCGACCGGGGGCACATCGACAACTGGGAGGCGCGTACGCGGGCGTGCGCGCTGGCGTACGACGCTCTGCTGGCCGCCGGTCAGAAGGAGCTGGCGCGGGCGGCGCGGGCCAAGTTCCTCGACCACGACGTGCGGATGTACGCGCGCGAACTGGGCCTGCGCGACGCGGAGTACCGGCGCGCGTGGTGGACGCACACCCGTGCGTACCTCGGGCGTTACGACGCCGCCGACTGGGAGCAGGACCCCGCTTCGCCCGGCCGGCTGCTGGGCCGGCTGCTCCTGGAGTCGCCGGAGCCGCGCGATCTGCCCCGGCTGCGGGACCTGGCCGCGCGGCCGGGCCGGCTGCTCCCGCCGTACGCCCGCACCCCGGACGGCATCCCGGTCTGGTCCGCCGACCTCCCCCAGGTGTCCCTCGCCCCCTTCCTGACCAGCCCCGTCGAGGCGCTGCCCCTCGCGCTGGACGCGGAGGTGCGCCCGCGCGCGGGCACCGGGGCGCTCACGCTGCGGCTGCACGAGCTGTACGGCAGGGTGGCGGAGGCGGGGCCGCGCGAGGTGGACGTGCGCTGGGAGTCGCGGGACGACGCGCGGGTCCGGGGACGCACGACGGCCGCCCTCGCGCCCGCGGGCCCGGACCTCTGGGTGGCCGAACTCCCCCTGGACGTCGGCAGGTTCGGTGCGGGTGTCTGGGATCTGCGGCTGACCGTGCGCTTCGCGAACGGCGCGCGGCGCGAGGTCACGGCGGCGGCCCGCGCGGGCGCGGGACGGCTCCGCCGACGGGCCGTGCCCGACCTCCGGCACGGTGTGCTGCTCGTACAGCCGTACGCGACGCACTCCGGCGCGCTGGCGCTGCGCGTGGCGACGGGGGTGCGCGGGCTCGCCCGGATACTGCGCGGACGGCTGCGGAGGCTGCTGCGCTGACGGGCGGCGCGAGGTCGCGGCGGGGCTTGCCCTTACTGTGTCCGGAACTGCTGGCCGTCTGGAACTACTGGGTCTGGAACGAGACCGGGAAGCGAATCAACGTGTCTGTCCTTATCGCCGGTGGAGCGGGTTACATCGGAAGCACCGTCGCGTCGGCCTGTCTGGACGCGGGCATCACCCCGGTGATCCTCGACAGCCTGGTCCGCGGCCGGGCCGAGTTCACCGACGGGCGGATCTTCTACGAGGGCGACATCGCGGACGGCGCCCTGGTCGACCGGATCTTCGCCGAGCACCCGGACATCTCCGCGGTGGTGCACTGCGCGGCGCTGATCGTGGTGCCGGAGTCCGTGGCGGATCCGATCGGCTACTACGAGGCGAACGTCACCAAGAGCCTGGCCTTCGTCGGGCATCTGCGGCGCAACGGGTGCGACCGGCTCGTCTTCAGCAGTTCGGCGTCCATCTACCGGGCCGCGGACGGCTCGCCGGTCACCGAGGACTCGCCGCTGGCGCCGCAGAGCCCGTACGCGCGGACCAAGGCGGTGTGCGAGGAGATGTTCGCGGACATCGCGGCGGCCGGGCAGCTGCGGGTGCTGTCGCTGCGGTACTTCAACCCGGTCGGCGCGGATCCCCTGCTGCGCACCGGTCTCCAGCTCAAGCGGCCCACCCACGCGCTGGGCATGCTGATCCAGGCCCACCAGGCGGGGACGCCGTTCCCGGTCACCGGCGTGAACTACCCGACCCGCGACGGCACGGGCATCCGTGACTACGTGCACGTCTGGGACCTCGCGGCGGCCCACATCGCGGCGATCGAGCGCTTCGACTCCATCCTCACCCCGTCGGCGCCGTCGATCGCGATCAACCTGGGCACGGGCTCCGGTACGACGGTCCGCGAGCTCTGCGCGGCCTTCAACAACGTCGTGAGCACGCCCCTGACCACGATCGACACGGATCCCCGGCCGGGGGACGTGGCCGGCGGCTACACCACGAGCGACCGCGCCTCCCGCCTGCTGGACTGGACCCCGGCCCTCTCCCTGGAAGAGGGCATCCGCTCGGCCCTGGACTGGATCCCGGTCCGCGACAAAATGCTGAAGGACTGAGCGGGGTCACGCCGTAGGGGGCGGGCCGTAGGGGGCAGGCCGTCCGCCGGGTGCGGGCACGCTGTGGCTCATCGCGCGGTTCCCCGCGCCCCTGAGGGAACTGCGCGGACCGCCCGCCGAAAACGGACCGGTGCTGCGTCTTGGCCACGGGCCACCGCTCGCGCTGCCGCCGTCGTACGGCACCCACCAGCGCGGCCAAGCACTCCGGTCCCCGGCCCACCTCGGCACCCGTGCCGGAGCGCGGCGGGCTGAACCTGTCCGACGTCTTCCGGCGCTTCCAGACACCCCTGGGACACCGCCGCGGCCCTGCATTTCCGGAGCAGTCAACGGGCCGCCGGGAACGGTGCGCCGATGCGGGCCGCGCCCTCCGCCGTGTCCTTCGCGCGTACGGCCGTACCGCGCGAAGGACGCCGCCCGCCGCCTCTCCGCGCTGACCCACGGCGACCCCGCCGCCGGCGAGGGCACCGCCGTGCTGCACGACCTGGCCTGGGGTCCGCCGTGTGGGCGTCGCGGACCGCGGCGCCGTACGAGGAGGCCGTGCGCGCGGCCGTCGACCCGGGCGGCGACACGGACACCGTGGCGGCGGTCACCGGGCCGCCGGCGGGTGCCGTGCACGGGATCGGGGCCGTACCGCAGCGGTGGACGCGTGCCCCGCACGTGCCGCTCCCCGGCTTCGGCGGGCGGGTGCTGCGGACGCCGGAGCTGACCGCCCTCGCCCGGCGCCTCAGCTCACCCTGAGCCCCCGAACTTGCGGCCCCTCACAACGCCTTCAGCGCCCCCGCCGTGGCCCTGGCCAGGTTGTCCAGGTAGCCCTTCGGGGGTTTCGGGGAGCGGATGACCACCGAGCGCCAGTAGAGCGGGCCGGAGATGAGGTCGAGGGCGAGGTCGGGGTCGAGGGTGGGGGTGAGTTCGCCGCGGGCGGTGGCCGCCGCGATGACCTTGCTGGCCACGCCCTCCTGGCCGTCGCGCAGCGCCTTCTGGAACGCCTCCGCGATCTCGGGGTTGCGGGCGGCCTCCGCCTGGAGGTCGGGGATGATCTGCGAGGCCACGGGGTGGCGCAGGGCGCGCGAGGTCACCTCGTACAGGAGCCGCAGATCGCCCTCCAGGGAACCCGTGTCCGGCGCCGGCAGGCCGAGGACCGCCATCGCGGAGACCACGTCGAGCACCAGGTGCAGCTTGGAGCGCCAGCGGCGGTAGACCGCCGTCTTGCCGACCCCCGCCCGCCGCGCGATCCCCTCGATGCTCATCCGCGCGTAGCCGACCGCCGCCAGCTCCTCGAAGACGGCCGCCCGGATGGCCTCGGTCACATCCGGCCGCAGCACCGCGGCCCCGGCAGGAGTACGGCGGCGCGCGCGCTGCGGCGGTTCGGCGGCGGTCCCGGCGGCGTTCGTGGTCATGGCACCCAAGCATAGGGCGTTACGACGAAACGGTTGCGTTGCGACGTCAATACGTTCTACGCTCACGTTGCGACGATACGGTCCCGTCCCGTCGTAAGAGAACGTGAAGAGAAACGTAAGGAAACGCCGGACGACGGGACCGGCCCGCCCTGGTTACCGACACAGTCGGAGCCGTGGCACCCCCCTCCCCCCGAGCGAAAGCAGCGGATGTGAGCCAGGTCCTCGACACACCGCCCCCGACCCAGGCCCCGGCCGACGACCTCAAGGCGCTGGCCGCCCGGCACGGTCTGTCGGTGAGCGGCGCCCGCCCCTCCCTGCCGGAGTACGTCCGCCAGCTGTGGGCCCGGCGCCACTTCATCACCGCCTTCGCCACCGCCAAGCTGACCGCGCAGTACAGCGAGGCGAAGCTGGGTCAGATCTGGCAGGTCATGACCCCGCTGCTGAACGCGGCGGTCTACTACTTCATCTTCGGCGTCCTGCTCGGCACCAAGAAGGGCGTCCCGGACTACATCCCCTTCCTGGTCACCGGCGTGTTCGTGTGGACGTTCACGCAGAGCTCGATCCAGGTCGGCACCCGGGCGATCTCCGGCAACCTCGGCCTGGTGCGCGCCCTGCACTTCCCGCGCGCCGCCCTGCCGATCTCCTTCTGCATCCAGCAGCTCCAGCAGCTGCTGTTCTCGATGGCCGCCCTGGTCGTCATCCTGCTCTGCTTCGGCGTGCCGGTCAGCGCCTCCTGGCTGCTGGTGATCCCCGCGCTGATCCTCCAGTTCACCTTCAACGCCGGCGTGGCGATGATCATGGCGCGCTGGGGTGCCAAGACCCCGGACATCGCCCAGCTGATGCCGTTCATCCTGCGCACCTGGATGTACGTGTCCGGCGTGATGTGGAGCATCGAGAAGCTCACCAAGAACGACCACCTGCCGCACACCGTCACGGTCCTGCTCCAGACCAACCCGGCCGCGGTCTACATCGACCTCATGCGCTTCGCGCTGATCGACAGCTTCCACTCCAAGCAGCTGCCCCCGCACGTGTGGCCGATCGCCATCGGCTGGGCCCTGCTCGCCGGTGTCGGCGGCTTCATCTACTTCTGGAAGGCTGAGGAGACGTACGGCCGTGGCTGAGCAGAGCGAGCGGATCGAGCAGAGCACCCCCCATCGGACCCAGCAGACCGGGCAGAGCATGCAGAGCGAGCGGATCCCCACCGTCGTCGCCGACAGCGTCGACATCGTCTACCGGATCAACGGCACCGGCTCGGGCCGCGGCTCCGCCACCGCCGCCCTCAACCGCATCATGCGCCGCAAGCAGGCCGAGCAGGCCGCCGGTGTGCGCCGGGTGCACGCGGTGAAGAAGGTGTCGTTCGTCGCCTACAAGGGCGAGGCGATCGGGCTCATCGGGACCAACGGCTCCGGCAAGTCCACCCTGCTCAAGGCCGTCGCCGGTCTGCTGCCGGTGGAGAACGGCCACATCTACACCCACGGCCAGCCCTCCCTCCTCGGCGTCAACGCGGCGCTGATGAACGACCTCACCGGCGAGCGCAACGTCTACCTCGGCGGCCTCGCCATGGGCATGTCCCGCGAGCAGGTCAGGGAGCGCTACCAGGGCATCGTCGACTTCTCCGGGATCAACGAGAAGGGCGACTTCATCACCCTGCCGATGCGCACGTACTCCTCCGGCATGGCCGCCCGGCTGCGCTTCTCCATCGCCGCCGCCAAGGACCACGACGTACTGCTCATCGACGAGGCCCTGGCCACCGGCGACCGCAGGTTCCAGGTGCGCTCGGAGGAGCGGATCCGCGAGCTGCGCGAGACGGCGGGCACCGTCTTCCTGGTCAGCCACAACAACAACTCCATCCGCGACACCTGCGAGCGGACGCTGTGGCTGGAGCGCGGCGAGCTGCGCCTGGACGGCCCCACCGAGGACGTCCTCAAGGAGTACGAGGCCTTCACCGGCGACAAGTCGAACAAGACGGCGAAGAACCCGGCCCCGAAGAAGGCCGCGTAGCGCGCTCACAAACCCCTCACCACATCGAGGTGGCCGAGAGGGCAACCTGGGACCCGGGACGGCTGTCTAACACCCGGGTCCCCTTCTTCTTACCCCGAACGTGTTCATCCCTTTCATCCGCTTAGTGACAGTATGTTATGAAGGGTGATCCTCCACCGACGAGCCGAAGGAGTCCATCGCGATGCCCCAACTCAGCGTCATCGTCTACGGACCCAACGCGCAGGGGCATCTGACGGAACTGCTCGACTCCCTGGAAGCGCACCCCCTGTCCGACGCCGAGATCGTGGTCGCCGCGGTCGGTGACTGGGCCCGGGAGACGGCCGAGGCACACGCCCCGGACACCGTCGTGGTCCCGTTGCCCGACGGCACCACCGACGCGGCCGCCCGGTCCGCGGGCGCCGCGCACGCCACGGGCCGCTGGCTGCACTTCGTGCACGCCAAGGACGGACTGCCGGCCGGCGCCCCCCGCCTGATCGCCGAGCGCGCCGCCGAGCTGGACGACTCCGTGGACGTCCTCCTCCTCGACCACCTCACCACCACCTGGCAGGCCGCCGCCCGGCCCTCCCGCGACGGCCGCTTCCTCGCCGCCGTCGGCCGCGCCGCCCTCCCCCTGGATGAGGCCCCCGACCTGCTCCGCATGACCCCGCTGCTCGGCAACCGCGCCCTGCGCAGGGAGTTCTGGACGGCCCACGAGGAGCGGCTGACCAGCGACGACGAACCGCGCGCCGCCCACGCCGCCCTGCTGTGCGCGGACCGCGTCGCCTGCCTCAACCAGGTGGCGTACGAGAACCGGGAGCTGCGCCCCGAGAGCCTGCCGCCGCTCACCCCCGAGGACCGCTTCGAGCTGGTCGAGCGCTACGAGTCGCTGATGCCGTCGGCCCGCGACCGCCGCGCCCCGCGCGTGGTGCTCTACGACCTGATGATGCGCGACCTGGTGCGCACCTTCGCCGGCGAGAACCTGCCCGACGAGGTGGCCCGCGAGTTCTTCCGCCGCGCCTCCCTCGCCGCGGTGCGCTGGCGCCCCGAGCGCCACGAGCACCCGGCGGGCGTGGAGGGCGTACGGCACGCGCTGCTGGAGGAGGGCGCGTACACGAAGTACCGCGCGTTCCAGGCCGCCAACCGCGCCCGCCGCGCCGCCCGCAAGACCGTCCGCACCCGTAAGCGCCAGGTCGGCGCCAAGCTGCGCGAGCAGCAGTACCGGCGCGCCCTGAGCCGCCCCGTCGACCCGGATCTCGCGGTGTTCGCGGCCTACTGGGAGCGCGGGGTGGCCTGCAACCCGGCCGCGATCGCCGCCAAGCTCGCCGAACTCGCCCCGCACATCCACCCGGTGTGGGTGGTGTCCAAGGACAACACGGCCCTGCTGCCGCCCGGCACCGACCATGTGGTGCCCGGCACCCGCCGCTACTGGGAGGTGCTGGCCACCGCCAGGTACCTCGTCAACAACGTCAACTTCCCCAACGCGGTGGTCAAGCGGCCCGACGCGATCCACCTCCAGACCCATCACGGCACCCCGCTCAAGCGCATGGGCCTGGACCAGATCGAACACCCGGCCGCCGCCAAGGGACTGGACTTCGACGCGCTGCTGGCCCGTATCGACCGCTGGGACTACAGCGTCAGCGCCAACAGCCACTCCACCCGGATGTGGGAGCGCGCCTACCCGGCCCGCTACACCTCGCTGGACCACGGCTATCCACGCAACGACGTCTTCTACACCAGCGGCGCCGACGCGGTGCGCGCCGCCCGCGCCCGGCTCGGCATCGCCCCCGGCAAGACGGCGATCCTCTACGCCCCCACCCACCGCGACTACGAGGCCGGCTTCACCCCCCGCCTCGACCTCGCCGAACTCGCCGACCGGCTCGGCGAGGACACCGTCCTGCTGGTGCGCGCCCACTACTTCTACGGCGGCGCCACCTCCCCGCTGACCGGCCTGCGCCGCTCCGGGCGGCTCATCGACGTCTCCTCCTACGACCCCGTCGAGGAGCTGTGCCTGGCCGCCGACGCGCTGGTCACGGACTACTCGTCGATCATGTTCGACTACGCCAACCTGGACCGCCCGATCGTCGTCTACGCCGACGACTGGGAGACCTACCGCACCACCCGCGGCGTCTACTTCGACCTGATGACCGACCATCCGGGCCAGGTCGCCCGCACCCAGGAGGAGCTGACGGAGATCTTCCGCTCCGGCGCCTGGCGCGACGAGACCGCGGCCAAGGCCCGCACCGCCTTCCGGCGCCGGTTCTGCGAGTACGACGACGGCCGCGCCGCCGAACGGGTCGTACGACGGGTGTTCCTGGGCGAGCCGGAGGACGCGCTGCCACCGGTGCTGCCGATCGAGGACCGCACCCCCGCCCCGACCCCCGAGGAGGCCACGGCATGACGACCCCGGCCACGACCCCCGACGTCACGGTCACCGTCATCGTGTTCAACGACGCGGCCCGCCTGCCCCGGGCGGTCGCCTCGCTGCGCGCGCAGACGCACGCCAACATCGAGATCGTCATCAGCGACGACCACTCCACCGACGACACGCCCGCGGTGGCGCGCCGGCTGGAGGCGGAGGACCCGCGGGTGCGCTATCTGCGGCTGCCGGAGAACAGCGGCGGGTGCAGCGCCCCGCGCAACCGGGCCATCGAGATCGCCCGCGCGCCGTATCTGATGTTCCTGGACAGCGACGACGAACTCCCGCCGCAGGCCGTGGAGTCGCTGCTGGCCGCACACCGCGAGCGCGAGGTCGACTTCACCATGGGCGCGGTGCGCCGGGTGCGGGTGGACAACGGCCGCCGTACGACCTGGATGCCGCACCTGGTCGCCGAGCGGCGCACGGTCGAGGGCATCGAGGCGGACCCGCGGCTGCTGTTCGAGCACCTGTCGACGAGCAAGATGTACGCGCGTTCCTTCCTGGACCGGCACGAACTGCGCTTCCCGGAGGGCATCCACTACGAGGACCAGCTGTTCTCGGCCCAGGCGTACTGTCTGGCGAAGGCGTTCACGATCATCCCGGACCCGGTGTACGTCTGGTACATCGACCCGTTCGCGGCGGCCGCGTCGGCGTCCATCTCCAACCAGCGGCACAAGGTCACCAATGTCCGCGACCGGGTCCATGTGCAGCGGCTCATCGACGACTTCCTGGTGGAGAGCGGGCACGAGGGGCTGCGCGAGGACAAGGACTTCAAGTTCCTCAAGCACGACTTCCGGATGTACGCGGGCGATCTGCCCTACCGGGACGAGGAGTGGCTGACCGCGTTCGCGGACATCATGAACCCCTACCTCGACACCCTGGCCCCGGGCGCGTTCGCCCGGCTGCCCCGGCCCGAGCGGGTGATCATCGAACTGCTGCGCTCCGGGCGCCTCGCCGACGCGCGGCTCGCGGCGCGGGGGCTGGGCCAGGAGGTGGCACCGCGCCAGGTCACGACGGACGCGGCGGGCGTGCCGTACTGGGGCGGGAGCGTCCCGGACACCGAGCGCGGCCGGCGTGAACTGTCCGTCGCCGACCTGGAGCTGGAGACCCGGCCGTTCCCGACGGCGCGGTTCCGGCACGAGATCACGGAGCTGAGCCGGGGCAGCGGGGCGACCCTGACGCTCGCCGTCCGCACGTACGACCCCGGGCTGCGGCTTCCCGTCGGGCCGCAGCGCGCCCAGCTGATCGTGTCCCCCGGCGGGCGCCGGATGACGGTGCCCTTCCGTCTCGACCCGGTCAGCCCCGGTGTCTTCGAGGGCACGGTGCGGCTGGATCTCTCCACCGCGCGGCTCCCCCTCCAGGGCTTCGAGGGCATCCGCCATCCGCTCGTCCGTCTGAACCAGCAGGGCCTGTGGAACTCCGGGGTCCTCCTGGCCCCCCTGGACTTCCCCCCGGCCACGACCCGCGTCGACTACCGCTCCGGTACGACACCGCACGCGGTCACGGTGGAACCGGAGGGGCGCAACCCGGGCCGCTTGCAGCTGCGCTGGGAGCCGGTGGGGGTGACGGCGGTGATCCGCCCGGTCCTGCACAAGGTCGCGCGACCTCGGGTCCGCAGGGCGGCGAAGCTGGTGGCGAGCCTGCTCAAGTAGATCCCGGCGGCCGGGAATTCAGCGCCGTAGCACTGCGGGCCCGTGGACATCCACGGGCCCGTTGTGGCTTGTCGCGGTTCCCCGCGCCCCTTACCGGGCGCCGGCCTCGGCTCAGGGCACCACCCGGTACAGGACCTGGTCGGCAGGACCCGCCGTCACCTTCCGCAATCCGGGTCCGGCCACGTCCGCCGAGCCCACGACCCACCGCACCCCGTACTCCCGCAGGATCCCCCGCCGCTCCGCCGCCGACGTCCCCGCCGCGAAGAACCGGTCCACCGCGGCGGAGCGCCGCGCGGAATCCCGTAGGAACACGTCCGGATACCCCGGCGCCACCGTGTACCCCCCGTACGCCGGAATCTGCCGCGCCGGAACCGTCCGCGCCATCACCACGTCCCCGTACCGCACCCACGGCGTGATCCAGTGATAACCGACCCACGGTGTCTGGTACTTGTCCGCGAGAACCGACGGCAGCGCGGACCTCCCCGTCGCATACCCGATCGTCCCCGCCTGCCCCCAGAACCCCACCGTCAGCGCGAGCCCGAGCACACACGCCCACCCGGCCCGCACCGCCCGCCGCCCCGCGGACACCGCCTCCAGCGCGGCCGCGAGCTGCGCCGGGATCAGCGCGGCGGGCAGCGCGCGGCCCCAGGAGTAGTGCCCGCTCAGCCCGCCGGCCGCGACGACCAGCGCGCCGAGGACGAAGAACAGCACCAGCGCGTCCCACCGGTCCCGCCGCAGCCGCAGCACCAGCGCCGCCACCCCCAGCAGCACCAGCCCGAACCGCGCGAACAGATGCTGGTAGAGCGACTTGTGGATGGCCTCCAGATCGGCCCCGGCGGAGAACAGCGAGAAGAAGTCGTAGTACGGCCACACCCACAGCAGCACCGCCCCGAGCACCAGCCCGGCCCCGAGCCGGAGCCACACCTGACGGCCCGGGCGGGCGGAGACGACCATGGCCAGCGCCCCGAGCGTGGCGACGACGCCGGTGAACTGGTGGCAGAGCAGGATCAGCGCCCACAGCAGCCCGAGGGCCAGCCACCGTCCCCAGGACGCCTCCGCGCGCAGCGCCCGGGTGAGCCAGGCCCAGAAGTGGAAGCTCAGCCCGAGCGCGAACACGCTCGGGTAGGAGATGGTCAGGGCGAGCGAGTGCAGCCCGATGAACCCGCTCCAGTTGAGGACGGCCGTCCCCCACAGCAGCACCAGGCTCAGCAGCGCGAGCGCCGGCGCCGCGCGGTGCGCGGTGAGCGTGCGGACGTACCGCCACACCCCGGTGACCAGCAGCGTCAGCCCGGCCAGCGCCCCGATGCGCAGCACCACGAACACCGACAGGCCGCTCACCTTGGCGAGCGCGCCCAGCAGCAGCATCCACGGCGAGTAGTAAGGACTCGGTGTGTCCGCGTCGACCAGCGGATTGCCGGGATGCACCAGGCTGTGGGCGAGCCGCTGGATCGTCGCCGCGTGCATGCCGAGGTCGCCGATCCACGGCAGGCGGACGATCACCGCCAGCAGCAGCGCCACCACCAGCACCGCGGCCACCTGCGGCACCGCGCGGGCCACCCGCGCGCCGCCGCCCGCGGACTCCGGGCTGCTCAGCTGTTCTTCGAGGTCGGACTGTGCTGCATGCATTCTGCTGGAACACCCAATCGCGGAAGCCCAGGTAATTACAGCGCAGACCCTATCCGAAACGCACCGATAAGCAGGAAACGGTAAATCCGCCTATCCCGTTTGTACAAAGGACGGCAAGAAAAGGAACGCCCCGGACCGATTCTCCATCGGCCCGGGGCGTTCCGTCCGCCCGTGCGGTATCGCTACGAGTGCGTGCGCAGCAGCGTCCGCATCGTCCGCATCGCCACCGACAGGTTGGCGAGGTCGAAGGAGTCCGAACCGCGGATCTCCTCCAGGGTGGTGCGCGCCCGGCCCAGGATCGGGGCGTTCTTCTGCTCCCAGTCCGCGAAGCGCTGCTCCGGCGAGGAGGCGCCGTCGCCCGCCGCGAGCACGTCCGCGGTGAGCGCCGCGTGCGCCGCGTAGAGGTCCTCGCGGATGGAGGCGCGGGCCATGGACTGCCAGCGGTCGTTGCGCGGCAGCTCGATGATGCGGTCCATCAGCTGGGTGATGCCGAGGCGGTCGGCGAGGTCGTAGTAGACCTCGGCGACGTCCAGCGGCTCCTTGCCCATGCGGTCGGCCACCGAGACGATGTCGAGCGCCGGGAAGGCGGAGGAGAACCCGGCCACCCGGGTGGCGAGTTCGTCCGGGACACCGGCCGCGGACAGCTCGTCGTACACGTGCTGGTACCACTCCAGGTCCGCGCCGCGCACCAGCTTGGGCAGCTGCTGCCAGACCTGCTCGACGCGCTCGGCGAAGAACTCCACCGTCTCGGCGAGCTGGAGCGGCTGCGGCCGGTTGTTGAGCAGCCAGCGGGTGCCGCGCTCGACCAGGCGGCGCGAGTGCAGCCGGATGCGGGTCTGCACGGCCGCCTCGACCTGGTTGTCCAGGGCCTCCACCGCGTCCCACACCGGGGCCGAGCAGAAGATCGCGCGGGCCGCGGTCTGGGCGCGGACGATCTCCTCCAGGGAGGCGCCGGTCTCCTCGCGCAGCCGGTGCAGATACGTCGTACCGCCCGTGTTGACCGTGTCGTTGACCAGCACCGTGGTGGTGATCTCGCGGCGCAGCGGGTGGTTGTCGACGGCCTCCGCGAACCGCTCGCGCAGGTCGCTCGGGAAGTACGCGTGCAGCAGACCGCGCAGGTACGGGTCGTCGGGCAGCGAGGTGGCCAGCAGCTCCTCGGCGACCGTGATCTTGGTGTACGCCATGACGACGGCCGTCTCCGGGCCGGTCAGGCCCTGGCCCTGGCCCAGGCGCTCGCGGATCTGGCGGTCGGTCGGCAGGAACTCCAGCGCCCGGTCCAGGTGGCCCTCGCGCACCAGGTGGCGCAGGAAGCGCTGCTGGGCGTGGAGCATGTCCTTGGCCTGGAACAGCGCGTTGGCGAGCGCGGTGTTCTGCGCGTAGTTGTTGCGCAGCACCAGCGCGCCGACCTCGTCGGTCATCCCGGCGAGCAGCTTGTTGCGCTGCTTGACGGTCATGTCGCCGTCCGCGACCAGGCCGTTCAGCAGGATCTTGATGTTCACCTCGTGGTCGGAGGTGTCCACGCCGGCGCTGTTGTCGATCGCGTCGGTGTTGATCTTGCCGCCCTGGTGGGCGAACTCGATGCGGCCGAGCTGGGTCAGGCCCAGGTTGCCGCCCTCGCCGACGACCTTGACGCGCAGGTCGGCGCCGTCGACGCGGATGGCGTCGTTGGCCTTGTCGCCGACGTCCGCGTTCGACTCGGCGGACGACTTCACGTAGGTGCCGATGCCGCCGTTCCACAGCAGGTCGACCGGCGCTTCGAGGATGGTCTTCATCAGGTCGGCCGGGGTCATCTTGGCGATCTTGGCCTCGATGCCCAGGGCCTCGCGGATGTGCGCGTTGAGCTGGATCGACTTGGCGCTGCGCGGGAAGATCCCGCCGCCCGCCGAGAGCAGCTCGGTGTTGTAGTCGGCCCAGCTGGAGCGGGGCAGCTCGAACAGGCGGCGGCGCTCGGCGTAACCGGTCGCCGCGTCCGGGTTCGGGTCGATGAAGATGTGCCGGTGGTCGAAGGCGGCGACCAGGCGGATGTGCTCGGACAGCAGCATGCCGTTGCCGAACACGTCACCGGACATGTCGCCGATGCCGACGACCGTGAAGTCCTCGGACTGGGTGTCCACGCCCAGCTCGCGGAAGTGCCGCTTGACGGACTCCCACGCGCCACGCGCGGTGATGCCCATGCCCTTGTGGTCGTAGCCCGCCGAACCACCGGAGGCGAAGGCGTCGCCGAGCCAGAAGTTGTACTTCTCGGCGACCCCGTTGGCGATGTCGGAGAAGGTGGCGGTGCCCTTGTCGGCCGCGACGACCAGGTAGGTGTCGTCGCCGTCGTGCCGCACCACGTCCTTGGGCGGGACGACCTCGCCGCCGACCATGTTGTCGGTGATGTCCAGCAGCGCCGAGATGAACGTCTTGTAGCTGGCGACGCCCTCCGCGAGCCACGCGTCCCGGTCCTGCGCCGGGTCCGGCAGCTGCTTGGCGACGAAGCCGCCCTTGGCGCCGACCGGCACGATGACGGTGTTCTTGACCATCTGCGCCTTGACCAGGCCGAGGATCTCGGTACGGAAGTCCTCACGCCGGTCGGACCAGCGCAGACCACCGCGCGCGACCTTGCCGAAGCGCAGGTGCACGCCCTCGACCCGCGGCGAGTACACCCAGATCTCGAACGCCGGGCGCGGCGCGGGCAGGTCCGGGATGGCCTGCGGGTCGAACTTCATCGACACGTAGTCGTGGGGGTGGCCGTCGGCGCGCCGCTGGAAGAAGTTGGTGCGCAGGGTCGCCTTGATGACGGTCAGGAAGGAGCGCAGGATGCGGTCCTCGTCCAGGCTCGCCACCTGGTCCAGGGCCGCGTCCAGCTCCTCCAGCAGCGCGTCCGTCAGCTCCAGCCCGGCCTGCTGCCGCTCCGGCGACATGCGCGCCTCGAACAGGGAGACGAGCAGCCGGGTGGTGTGGACGTTGTTGCGGAGGGTGTCCTCCATGTAGTCCTGCGAGAAGGTCGAACCGGCCTGGCGCAGGTACTTGGCGTAGGCGCGCAGCACCATCGCCTCGCGCCAGTTCAGGCCGGCGCTGAGCACGAGGGCGTTGAAGCCGTCGTTCTCCGCGTGACCGGTCCAGGTCGCGGCGAACGCCTCCTGGAAGCGCTCGCGGCCGTCGTCGCCCAGGTAGTCGCCGTTGCCGGCGCCGGGCGACTTCGGCAGCCGCAGCCCGAAGTCGTAGATCCAGCCGGTGGAGCGGTCCGAGCAGCGCAGCTCGTACGGCCGCTCGTCCACGACCTCGACGCCGATGCGCTGGAGGACCGGCAGCACGGCGGACAGGGAGACCGAGGCGCCCTTGCGGTAGATCTTGAAGCGGCGCTCGTCGGGGGCGGCGCCGACCGGCTCGTACAGGCTCAGCGCGAAGTCGTTGCCCGGCTCCTCGGTCAGCCGCTCCAGGTGCACGAGGTCGGCCACGGCCGCGCGCGGGGTGTGGTCGGCCTTGTAGCCCTCGGGGAAGGCGTTGGCGTAGCGGCGCAGCAGCTCGGCGGCGCGCTCCTCGCCCAGCTCGGCGTTGAGCGCCTCGGTGAACCCGTCCGTCCAGGAGCGGGCGGCCTCGACCAGGCGGGCCTCGATGCGGTCCTTGTCGGCGTCCGACAGCTCGGGCAGCTCGGTGCCCTGCGGGACGCGGACGACGAAGTGCAGCCGGGACAGGATCGACTCGGTGTTCCAGGCGGTGAAGTCGACGCTGGTGCCGCCGAGCTCCTCCTTCAGGATGTCGATGATCCGCAGGCGCACGCCGGTGGTGTAGCGGTCGCGCGGCAGGTAGACGAGGGCCGAGTAGTAGCGGCCGTACTCGTCCTGGCGCAGGTACAGGCGCAGCCGGCGGCGCTCCTGGAGGTAGAGCACGCTGGTGACGATGGACTGGAGCTCGGCGGCGGGCGTCTGGAACAGCTCGTCGCGCGGGTAGGTCTCCAGGATCTGGAGCAGGTCGCGGCCGTCGTGGCTGTTGGGCGAGAACCCGGCGCGGTCGAGGACCTCGGCGACCTTGCGGCGGATGACCGGGACGCGGCGCACCGACTCGGTGTACGCGGCCGAGGAGAACAGGCCGAGGAAGCGGCGCTCCCCGACGACATTGCCGTCCTTGTCGAACTTCTTGACGCCGATGTAGTCCAGGTACGACGGCCGGTGCACGGTGGCCCGGCTGTTCGCCTTGGTCAGCACCAGCAGCTTGTGCTCGCGGGCCTTGGCGCGGGCGTCGGCCGGCAGCCGCTCGAAGGAGGGGCTGACCGGGTGCTGGTCGTCCTCGGCGTGCTGCGGGTCGGAGCGCAGGATGCCGAGGCCGGTGCCGGGCACGGCGGCCAGGGTGTCGTCGCCGCGCAGTTCGTACTCGCGGAAGCCGAGGAAGGTGAAGTGGTCGGTGGCGAGCCAGCGCAGCAGCTCGCGGGCCTCCTCCACCTCGGCCTTCGGCAGGTCGGCCGGGACCGGCTCGCTCTCCAGCTCGCCGGCGACCCGCGCCGCCGCCTCCCGCATCTTGTCCCAGTCCTCGACGGCCTCGCGGACGTCGGAGAGGACGCGCAGCAGGTCGGAGGTGATCTGCTTGAGGTCGGCGCGGTCGGTCTCGCGGTCGATCTCGACGTGGATCCACGACTCGATGTGCGCGTCGTGCGGCAGGTCGGCGGGATCGACGGAGGTGGCCGGGGTCGGCAGGATCTCCTGCAGCTTGCCGGTGAGGTCGCGGCGGACCACGAACTGGGGGTGGATCACGACATGGATGCCGCGCCCGCCCCGGGTCAGCTCGTTGGTGACGGAGTCGACCAGGAACGGCATGTCGTCGGTCACGACCTCGACGACGGTGTGGCTGCACGTCCAGCCGTTCTCCTCGACCGTCGGGGTGTGCACCCGGACGTTCGCGGTGCCCTGGGGGCGGTTCTCGGCGAGACGGTAGTGCGAGACCGCGGCGCCGAAGGCGTCCACCGGGTCGCGGTCGGCGAGGTCTTCCGGTGCGGTGTGCAGGTAGTAGCGCTGGAGGAACGCGAGGGTTGACTCACTGTCCGGGGTGTCCGGGGAGCCCTCGCCCGTCGACCCGGTCGGTAGGTTCCCCCCGACCGGGCTGTTCTCAGCTACCCGAGCGGCCCGTTCGAGCATCTCGGCCTTGGCTTCGTCCAGCTTGGTCTGCATTGTCCTCTGGCTCCTGTCGCGCGCCGTTGCGTGACGTAGAAGGAAGTACTGGCTCTTCCCCTGCGGCTCGACGCCACGGCCCGGAGTTTCCGGTCCGTTCCGACGCTATGCCGACAGGTGAGATGAGCGGGGGGTATTCGGCCATTTCCGACACGACCACAGGGTGTGACGCTGCTCTCGGCACCGTCGTGTTCCGAGCCGGTTCCGGCGTCCTGGGGGCGGCGGCGCCCCCGTCCCGCCCGCGAGGACCAGCGAGCGCCGCCCGGTCACGGAGGTCCTCCGTGCAACCCGGGCGCAGGGCGGGAGCCTGATCGCTCCCGCGAGCTATCGCGCTGATCACGCCACCAGGCTATCGCCCCTGACCCCGGAACCGTCATGAGCCGTATGTGTACAAAACAGGGGGTCAAAGTTTGACGTTCTGCACAGCACCGGGGACCGCCCGGGTGGCGTAACCGGATTCGGCCAGGTGAGAGGCGGGGTGGGGTAGCGGCCCCGCGTCTTCCGCCGCACCCTGAGAGCTATGGCCCAGGGGGACCGGCCGAGGAGTCCGGCCCCGTCCGTCCGTCCCGGAGGAGCGCCGACATGCCCGCGAAGATCCTCATCGTCACCGGCGACGCCGCGGAGTCCCTGGAGGTCATGTACCCCTACCAGCGCCTGCGCGAGGAGGGCTACGACGTCGACATCGCGGCCCCCGCCTGCAAGACGCTCCGCTTCGTCGTGCACGACTTCGAGCCCGGCTACGACACGTACACCGAGAAGCCCGGGTACACCTGGCCGGCCGACCTCGCCTTCGCCGAGGTGGACCCCGGCGCGTACGCCGCCCTCGTGATCCCCGGCGGCCGGGCCCCGGAGTATCTGCGCAACGACCCCGAGCTGCGCAAGATCCTCAAGGCCTTCTTCGACGCGGACAAGCCGGTCGCCCAGATCTGCCACGGCCCGCTGCTGACCGCCGCGATCGACACCCTGCGCGGTCGCCGTGTCACGGCCTACCCGGCGCTGGAACCCGACATGCAGGCCGCCGGCGCGAGCTTCCAGGACACGGAGACGGTGACGGACGGCACGCTGGTCTCCGCGAGGGCCTGGCCGGATCACCCGTCCTGGATGCGGGAGTTCATCAAGGTGCTGCGGGCGAAGGCGCCGGTGAACTGAGATCCGCTTGGCTGGGGGCAGGCCGACTTCCGGGCGTCTTTCGGTTCCGGTTCCGGTCGTCTTCCGGTTCCGGTCGTCGTCCGGTTCCGGTCGTCTTCCGGCTCCGGGCGTCGTCCGGTTCGGGTCGTCGTTCAGTCCCGGTTCCGGTCGTCCTCCGGCCGCGGCTCCGTCGTGGTCGCTCGCGCGGTTCCCCGCGCCCCTTCGGGCGCTTCGGGCGCGGGTCCGGTCACACGGCTATTCGCTGCGCGACCTCCACCGCCTCCGCCAGCGTGTCCACCACCGGGACGCCGGCCTCCTCCAGGCTGGCCCTGCCGTGCGACCCCCCGGTGTACAGCACCGCCCCGGCCCCCACATGCCGCGCCGCGACCGCGTCGTCCGCCGCGTCCCCGATCACCACCGTCCGGCCCGGATCCACCGCGCCGGTGAGCAGCGACAGGTGCCGCACCATGTGCTCCGCCTTGCTCCCCCCGGACGGCCCCGTCCGCCCGTCGACGCGCACGAAGTGCTCCTCGATCCCGAACCCCCGAACGAGCGGCACCAGTTCCTCGTGTCCGTACATGCTCAGCAGCGACTGGCTGTGCCCCGCCGTCCGCCACCCGCGGAGCAGCTCCGCCGCCCCGGCGGTCAGCGCGCACCGCGCCCGCCGCTCGGTGTACCGCTGATGGAATATCCCGTCCATCAGCTCCCACTCGGCCTCGCTCGGCAGCCGCCCCATCAGCCGCTCGTAGAACTTCGGCACCGGCACGCAGTACAGCGCGCGGTACTGCTCCAGCGTGATCGGCGCCAGACCCAGCTCCGCGAAGGCGGCGTTGGTCGCCTCGATGATCGCCTCGTTGTCATGGAACAGCGTGCCGTTCCAGTCCCAGACGATGTGCGCGCGTGCGTGCTTCCCCATGCCCAAGACCGTACCCGCCCCCACTGACAATCCCCTCGGGGCGGCACATCCTGCCTGGTCAGGGCCGCCCGAGGAGGTTGGGGATCTCCTGCGTGGCGAACCACAGCAGCTCGTGGTCCTCGGCGTCGTCCACGGCGGACCGCGCGTCCTCGTCGCCGCCGTCCGCCGCCGCCAGCGCCCGCGCCGCCGCGGTCACGTCCGGCTCGGCGTCATCGGCGTCGGCGTGGACCGCAGCCGCCTTCGCCAGCGGCACCGTGACCTTCACGGTCACCTCGCCCGGCTCGGCCCCGCTGTCGGGCGCGGCCACGACCGCGCCGTCGGCCACGTCCACGGCCACCACGATCCGGCGCCGCGGCGCGTCCGCGGCGGCCGCGAGCAGGCGCAGGGAGGCCAGCGCGGCCCGGCCGAGCGCGGCGTACTCCAGTTCCTCGACGTCGTCGGAGCGGTACCAGGCGCGCAGGGCGGGCGTGACGGCGTACGCGGCGAAGGGGCCGGCCCCCAGCTCACCCGTCCTGTGCGCCTCGGCGAGACCGGGGAGGGTCAGGGGGACGTAGACGCGCATGCTTGCCGCTCTTTCCTGGTCGTTCCGGGGGCTTCAGGATACGTGCGGCTGTCCCCTTTCGAGTCCCTGCCCACACCCCGTAAATGTCAGCCCCGCACGCCGTACTTCACCCGGTGCACCCGCATGAACTCGGGGCTCAGCCCTCTGTCCATCCCCCCGGAGGGTGAACCCACCAGCGCCCTCGCCACCAGGGCCCACCTCCTTGCCGCGCGCTCCCCGGCCCCGTACAAGATCCCCACCACCTAGTTACCGCCCGGTATCCCCCGGGCCGTCGAACGGGGACCCCCATGAACAAGGTCATGAGCCGCACCCCTCACCCGCGCCCCCGGCACCGCCCGCCGACCCGCCACGACACCCGACGCCCGGCCCCGGGCCCGCGCCGGGCGTCCGCCGACAGCCGTACGGCCTCCCGCGCGGCACGCCCCCAGCCGCCCCGTACGGCCCCTCAGACGCCCGCCCGGCCCACGCGCCCCACCGACCTCTTCGCGGACCGTCTGCTGGCCGTCCTGAGCGGTCAGCGCCCGGTCCACTGGATGCTCCGCCACACCGCGGGCCGCGCCTACGACGACCTGGCCCGTCTCGCGGCCGACGGCCCCCTGCGCACGCGGGGCACCCGCCCGGCCGTCCGCGACATCGGCTATTACGTCGCCGGCGAGGGCGCGCTGGAGGTCTTCGCCCGCATCTCCGCGGGCACCCAGCTCCGCGCCCTGGCCTTCCGCCTCGAACTGGGCGCGGACCTGCGCTGGCGCTGCACAGCCGTGGAAACGGGGCCGCGCCCCATGCCGTAGCCGAGGGGCGCTCCTGCGCTCTGCCGGGTGCGGCCGCAGCGTGGCCGCCCGCGCGGTTCCCCGCGCCCCTCCACGAGCGACCGGCAGCACGAAGGGGGCCGGGCTCCAAAGGAACCCGGCCCCCTTCACGGAGTGCGCGTCACTTCTTGCGACGCCGCCCGCCCTTCGCCTGCTTACGGCGCTCCGCCCGCGTCAACCCGTCCGACTCGGACCGCACCGGCCCGTCGTCCTCCAGGTCGCGCTCGACGATGCCGCCCTCGCCGTCCACCGTCGGCGCGGAGAAGTGCAGATCCCGGCGCTGCGGAACATCGAGCCCCTTGGCCCGGATCTCCGGACGCCCCGCACCCGCCTGCGCCGGCACCGCGTCCTCGACACCCTCGCCGACGTGCTCGGCCTCCTCGACCGGCACCTCCTCGACCTGCTGCTCGACCTGGACCTCCAGGTTGAACAGGTAGCCGACGGACTCCTCCTTGATGCCCTCCATCATCGCGGTGAACATGTCGAAGCCCTCGCGCTGGTACTCGACCAGCGGGTCCTTCTGCGCCATCGCGCGCAGGCCGATGCCCTCCTGGAGGTAGTCCATCTCGTAGAGGTGCTCACGCCACTTGCGGTCCAGGACCGACAGCACGACCCGCCGCTCCAGCTCACGCATGATCTCGGAGCCGAGCTGACCCTCGCGGGCCTCGTACTGCTCGTGGATGTCCTCCTTGATGGACTCCGAGATGAACTCGGCGGTCAGACCGGCACGGTCGCCGGCCGCCTCCTCCAGCTCCTCGACGGTGACCTTCACCGGGTAGAGCTGCTTGAAGGCGCCCCACAGCCGCTCCAGGTCCCAGTCCTCCGGGAAGCCCTCGGCGGTCTCCGCGGCGACGTACGCGTCGATCGTGTCGTCCATGAAGTGCTGGACCTGCTCGTGCAGGTCCTCGCCCTCCAGCACGCGGCGGCGCTCGCCGTAGATGACCTCGCGCTGCCGGTTGAGCACCTCGTCGTACTTCAGGACGTTCTTACGCGTCTCGAAGTTCTGCTGCTCGACCTGCGACTGCGCGGAGGCGATCGCGCGGGTGACCATCTTGTTCTCGATCGGCACGTCGTCCGGCACGTTCGCCATGGACATCACGCGCTCGACCATCTGGGCCTTGAACAGGCGCATCAGGTCGTCGCCGAGGGAGAGGTAGAAGCGGGACTCGCCGGGGTCGCCCTGACGGCCGGAACGACCGCGCAGCTGGTTGTCGATGCGCCGCGACTCGTGCCGCTCGGTGCCCAGCACGTAGAGGCCGCCGAGCTCCTCGACCTCGTCCTTCTCCGCCTTGACGGCCTGCTCGGCCTTCTCCAGGGCGGCGGGCAGCGCCGCGGCCCACTCCTCGATGTGCTCCTCGGGGTCGAGGCCGCGCTGGCGCAGCTCCGCCTCGGCGAGGTCCTCGGGGTTGCCGCCGAGCTTGATGTCCGTACCGCGGCCGGCCATGTTGGTGGCGACCGTCACGGCGCCCTTGCGGCCGGCCTGGGCGACGATCGACGCCTCACGCTCGTGGTGCTTGGCGTTCAGCACCTCGTGCTGGATGCCGCGCTTGCTGAGCTGCTGCGAGAGGTACTCGGACTTCTCGACCGAGGTGGTGCCGACGAGGATCGGCTGGCCCTTCTCGTGCTTCTCGGCGATGTCGTCGACGACCGCCTCGAACTTGGCCACCTCGGTGCGGTAGATCAGGTCCGACTGGTCCTTGCGCACCATCGGCCGGTTGGTCGGGATGGGGACCACGCCGAGCTTGTAGATCTGGTGGAACTCGGCGGCCTCGGTCATCGCCGTACCGGTCATGCCGGAGAGCTTGTTGTAGAGGCGGAAGAAGTTCTGGAGGGTGATGGTGGCCAGGGTCTGGTTCTCGTCCTTGATGTCCACCCCTTCCTTCGCCTCGATCGCCTGGTGCATGCCCTCGTTGTAGCGGCGGCCGGCGAGGATACGGCCGGTGTGCTCGTCGACGATCATGACCTCGCCGTCGATGACGACGTAGTCCTTGTCCTTCTTGAACAGTTCCTTCGCCTTGATGGCGTTGTTCAGGTAGCCGACGAGCGGGGTGTTCACCGACTCGTAGAGGTTGTCGATGCCCAGCCAGTCCTCGACCTTGCTGACCCCGGACTCGTGGATGGCGACCGTGCGCTTCTTCTCGTCCACGTCGTAGTCGCCGGTTTCCTCGACGCCCTTGAGCGGGTTTCCGGCCTCGCCCTTCTTCAGGCGCAGGACGAGCTTGGCGAAGTCGCCGTACCACTTGGTGGCCTGGTCGGCCGGGCCGGAGATGATCAGCGGCGTACGGGCCTCGTCCACGAGGATGGAGTCGACCTCGTCCACGATGGCGAAGTTGTGGCCGCGCTGCACCAGTTCGTCCTGCGACCACGCCATGTTGTCGCGCAGGTAGTCGAAACCGAACTCGTTGTTGGTGCCGTAGGTGATGTCGCAGCCGTACTGCTCGCGGCGCTGGGCCGGCGTCATGTTGGCGAGGATGACGCCGACGTCGAGGCCCAGGAACTTGTGGACGCGGCCCATCATCTCGGAGTCGCGCTCGGCCAGGTAGTCGTTGACCGTGACGATGTGGACGCCGTCGCCGGACAGCGCGTTCAGATAGGCGGGCAGGGTGCCGACGAGGGTCTTGCCCTCGCCGGTCTTCATCTCGGCCACATAGCCGAGGTGGAGCGCGGCGCCGCCCATCAGCTGGACGTCGTAGTGACGCTGGCCGAGGACGCGCTTGGCGGCCTCGCGGACGGTGGCGAACGCCTCGGGGAGCAGGTCGTCCAGGCTCTCACCATCGGCATACCGCTGCTTGTACTCCTCGGTGAGGGCCCGCAGCTCGGCGTCGGAGAGGTCGACGAAGTCCTCTTCGATGGAGTTGACCTGGTCCGCGATGCGGTGCAGCTTGCGCAGGATCTTGCCTTCGCCTGCACGCATGATCTTCGAGAGGACGGACACGGGGGCTGGTCTCCTTGCCGGTCGGGCCTGGGACGGTCGGTTGTTCCATGACGTACTGAGCAACGGCCATCGTATGCGAGGACCCCGCCGCGCCGGGAGTGCCTGGTGTCCCGGCCGCTGCTTCACAGGGACAACGGACGGGATACGCGGATAGTGCCGCATCGGCGCAGGGATTTGTGCGAAATGTGATCGCGCGCTCACGGAACGCGGAAATCGATGGCCCCCGCGGGACGGTACGAGCAGAATCGCCCGATGGAACCCGTCACGCTCACCACCGGCCGGCTTCGGCTGCGCGCCGTCGGACCGGCCGACACCGAGGCCGTGTACGAGGCCGCCCAGGACCCCGACATCCAGCGCTGGACCACGATCCCCTCCCCGTACCTGCCCGAACACGCGCGCGGCTTCACGGAGGAGATGGTCCCGGACGGCTGGGCGCACGGCGGGATGTTCACCTGGGGGATCTTCCTCGCCGGCGGGGAGCTGGCCGGCATGCTCAGCCTGACCATGCGCGCCCCCGCGGCCGCGGAGGTCGGCTTCTGGGCCGCCGAGGAGCACCGCGGGCTCGGCTATGTCACGGAGGGCGTGCTCGCCGCCTGCCGCTGGATCTTCACCGACCTGGGCGTCGACCGGGTCGAATGGCGCGCCGAGGTCGGCAACCACGGCTCGCGCGGGGTCGCCGAGCGCGCGGGTTTCACCCTGGAGGGCACCCTGCGTTCCGCCGTCAACAACAAGGGGGTGCGCCGGGACTGCTGGATCGCCTCCCTGCTCCCCTCGGACCTCGGTCTGCCGTCCACCGCCCCCTATCTGCCCGGGCCGGCCCGGTAGACCGCGGCTCAGGACGGGTTGTCAGTGGCGCCCACTATCGTCCGGGGCATGACGACCCTGCCGCGCCCGACCACCACGCTCACCGCGGACGACGCCCGCCGTATCGCCCTGCGGGCCCAGGGCCTGCTCGGCGCGCCCGACCGGCGGGCCGGGGTGCGCGGGGTGCTGCGCCACCTCGGCGCGGTCCAGCTCGACACGATCTCGGTCCTGGCCCGCTCGCACGAACTGGTGCCGTACGCCCGCCTCGGCGCCGTCGGCCGCACCGCGGTGGAGGACGCCTACTGGAAGGACGCGCACGCCTTCGAGTACTGGTCGCACGCCGCCTGCCTGCTGCCCGTCGAGGAGTGGCCGCACTTCGCCTTCCGTCGCCGCGCCTACCGCAACCGCCCGCACTGGAACCACGAACTCCCCGACGGGGTCTACGAGCAGGTCGTCAAGCAGCTGCGCACCGAGGGCCCGCTGACCGCGACCGAACTGGGCGGCGCGAAGCGCACCAGCGACTGGTGGGACTGGTCCGGCACCAAGGTCGCGGTCGAGCGGGCGCTGATGTACGGCGAGGTGGTGTGCGTCGAACGCCGCGGCTGGAAGCGGGTGTACGACCTCGCCGAGCGCGCCGTCCCCGCCGCGCTGCTGCACGACGAGCTGGACGACACCGAGTGCCTGCGCCGCCTGGTCCGGCTGGCCGGCGAGTCCCTGGGGGTGGGCACTCGTTCGGACATCGCCGACTACCACCGGCTGAAGGGCGAGCAGGTGGACGCGGTGCTCGCGGACTCGGGTCTGGTGCCGGTCGAGGTGGCGGGCTGGGGCAGGCCGGCCTGGGCGGATCCGGCGGCCCTGGCGACCTTGCCGCGCGGCCGCCACCGCACCACCCTGCTCTCGCCCTTCGACTCGCTGGTCTGGGAACGGGCGCGCACGGAACGGATCTTCGGCTTCACCCACCGCCTGGAGGCGTACACCCCCAAGCCCAAGCGGGTGTACGGCTACTTCGCCATGCCGGTGCTCGCGGGCGGCCACCTCGTCGGGCGTGTCGACCCGGCCCGGGAGGGCCGCACCCTGGTGGCCCGGCAGGTCACCCTGGACGGCCCCAGGGCGGTCCCGGCGGTCGCCCAGGCCCTGCTGGAGGCCGCTGCCTGGGTGAACTGCACGAACGTCCGGGTGGAGCGCGTGGACGACCCCGCCCTGCGCGGCCCGCTCACCGCGGAACTCGCCCGCGCCCTCGGCTGAGGAGCGGCGCCCGCGGCTAGCGGATCTCCAGGATCTTCTCCCGCATCGCGTAGACCACGGCTTCCATCCGGGAGTGCAGCTGGAGCTTCTCCAGGATGTTGCGGACGTGGTTCTTCACGGTGTTCTCGGAGATGAACAACTCCTTGGCGATGTCCCGGTTGTTCATGCCCGTGGCGACGAGTTTGAGGACTTCCAGTTCACGGTCGGTCAGCCGGGGCGCGGGCACCAGCCGGCGCTCGTCGGTGCGCTGGATCATCGACTTGAACTCGGTGAGCAGTTTCGACGCCATGGACGGGCTGATCTGCGACTGTCCGTCGGCGACCGCGCGAATGGCGGTGGCCACCTCGTCGGTGGAGATCTCCTTGAGCAGATATCCGGTGGCGCCCGCCTTGATCGCGTCGTAGAGGTCGGCCTCCTCGTCGCTGATCGTCAACATGATGATCTTCGCGCTGGGGGCGACCTCCTTGATGGAGGTGCACGCCTCGATCCCCCCGCGCCGCGGCATCCGGACGTCCATCAGCACGATGTCCGGCAGCAGATCGGCGGCCTTGTCCACCGCCTCGGCGCCGTCGCCGGCCTCGCCGACGACCTGGATGTCCTCCTCGGCCGCGAGCACGATCTCCAGGCCGCGCCGGAAGAGCGCGTGGTCGTCCACCACCAGGACTCTGATCGGTTCATCGCGCGAAGAGCCCCCGTCGAGGCATCTGCCGAGTACACCGTCGTCGGTGTCGTCGGCCTCCTCGCTCCGCATCGGTCCGAAGGTGTCCGCCATCGTTCCTCCCCCTGAAGGCTGTGGCCTGTGTGGTCCCGTGCCATCGCCAACCCAAGGCAGCGGCCCACCGGTTGGGCCCTTGCGGCCATGATTTCATGCCGGAACGGCACCGAGGCGCCGTGCGCGGCGCGAAGTGGTCGCACACTGGTGCCCCGGGGGCGCACACGCGCTCCAGGGGCACCGGTCGGGCTTCGAACCCGGGCGGTCAGCCGCCCAGCGTGCCCCCTGCCGCTGGGGGCTGCGCCTCGGCGACCATCGGGTCGGTGTTGAGGTGGATCACGCCGTAGTCGTAGGCGTGGCGCCGGTAGACGACGCTCGGCTCCTTCGTCTCGGAGTCGACGAACAAGTAGAAGTCATGGCCGACCAGTTCCATCTCGTAGAGGGCCTGGTCCAGGCTCATCGGGGAGGCGACATGGGTCTTCTCGCGGACCACGAGCGGGCCCTCGCCCTTGATCTCCAGCGAGCCGATCTTCGTGGTCGGCACTCCGTCGGTCTCGTCCTCCCCCACCGGGACGCCGTTCCCGTCGAGCGTCGCCGCGCCCGGGACGTGGTCGGGGACCTCCGCCGCCGAGATCCGCCGTGCGCCACGGCGCGAGAACCGCTTGTCGTGCTGCTTGCGCAGTCGCGCGTCCAGCTTTTCCGCCGCCATGTCCAGCGCCGCGTACGGGTCGCTGGCCGCTGCCTCCGCCCGGATCACCGGGCCCCGGGAGCGGAGCGTGATCTCCACCCGGTCGCAGCGGTCGGCCTGTCGAGGGTTGGGCTCCTTGGACACCTCGACGTCGAGGCTGATCACCTTGCCATCGAGCTTCTGGATCTTCTCCAGCTTCAGCTTCTCGGCCACGTGCTTGCGGAACCGCTCGGGCACCTCGGTCTTGCGGCCTTTGACGACGATGTCCACGCAGAACTCCGTTCCCGGATCGCTCCGCTGCTTCGGCGGAGCATCTCCCTTTCACACCAGGTCCGGTGAGCACCGGACCTCGGACTCGGTGACGTCCACCTCCTCCTCCCCCAGGGCGAGATCTCCACCCCGCCGGCGCGGGTGTTTGCGGAAAACCCGCAGCACGGCATTCGGATATGAGAGGTGTGGCCTGCGCCTCTTTCCTCACAACCGAACATATCTCGCCCGGACGGATGTCGTCACCCTCTACTGCGGCGTACCTCCGTTCAGGTGAATTAACCCTCTCACCACCTGCAACGATGCAGGTCGGCGGTCAGTTCCTGTTTATCTCGAAAGAATCTACGGGCGCGGCGATCACCGCCGCGCGCAGCGGCGGGTCGAGGGCGTTCACCGGCGTCTTTTTCGCTGCACCATGCACCCACTTCCCGTTCTCCCGCTTCGCCTTCTGCGGCCCTCCGGTGCTTCGTTCCTCCCTTACTTCCCGAGTTGCGTTCTCGTACACAACTCTTCTCTCCCCGATTCGCAGGGCCCGTGCCGCCTCCGCGAGACTGGCGCCGGTGGTGACGAGGTCGTCGACCAGCACGACCCGGCCCCCGGCGAGCAGCCGGTCGCCGCCCGCCGCCACCTCCAGCGCGCCCGCCAGGTTCGCCAGGCGCCGCCGCGCGTCCAGGCCCGCCTGGTCCGCGACGGGTCTGCGCTGGCGCAGCACCGCCGCCACCCGGGCCGGTGTCCCGGTGCGCCGCAGCTCCCCGGCCGCCGCGAGCGCCATCCGCCGTACCGGGTCGTGTCCCCGCGCCCGCACGGCCCACCGCGCGGAGGGCACGGGCACGAGCACGACGGTCCCCGAAGTCCCGGCCCCGGCCGCCGCGTCGAGGCCCGCCCGTACGGCCCTGGCCAAGGCCGCGCCCAGCGCTCCCGTGAGCGTCAGCGCGCCCCGCTCCTTGTGCGCGAGAAGCAGCGCGCGCACCGCCTCCGCGTACGCCGCCGACGCGTACACCGCCGGAAGTCCCGGCGGCTCCGGCTGCGGCCGCACCCGCCGGGGCGCGCTCCCGGCCAGTGCGGTCCGGCAGCGCGCGCAGAGCGTCGTACGAGGTGCTCCGCAGCCCGCGCAGTCGGTCGGCAGCACCAGGTCGGTGAGGTCCCGCCACCACCCCCGCATGACCACCACTGTGCCAAGGCCGGAGCCGGCCCACCACCCCTGTGGACAACGGCCTGTGGACAACTCGCACAGGCCGTCGCCGGGGCCCTCGACCAGGCTCTTTCGTCCAGCCCGGTCGGTCCGGTCGGTCCGCTCGGTCCGGTCGGCCCGGTCGTTGCGGAAAGCCCAGTGGGCCAGTCGGCCAGTCGGCCCGGTCAGCCCGGGTAGACCGGTGCCGTCCCGTCCTTGTCGACCTTCTGCCACTGCGCCCCGGTGGGCAGCCGGACGATCCCGTCGTCCGAGTAGGCCACCAGCGGCGCCCGGTCGTCCTCGGAGGCGGCGATCGCCTTCACCCCGGGCAGCGCGCCGGGCGCCGGTCCGTCGAGGGTGGCGCCGTCGACCTGGACGTACCGCATCTGCTGCACGCCGCCCTGCTCCTGGCCGACCACCAGCAGCTGGCTGTCCCCGGCCCAGGTCATGGCGCTGACCTGCTCCAAGTCGGGCGCCGCGGGACGGAGTTCGACCACCGAGGGCGCCTCTCCGGTCCGGTCCTCGCGCTCGATCCGGCCGATCTGCAGGGACTGCTTGCCGTCCTTCTCCACGACCAGCGCGATCCGCACACCGTCGGCGGCCACCCGGACGTCCTTGATCCGGCCGGGCAGGTCCGGGACGGTGACCTTCTCCGCCTTGGCGCTGCCGTGCTCCACGACGTACAGACCCGTGGCCTGCGGGTCGCGGTCGGCCACCCACAGGTCACCGCGCGCGTCCCAGCTGGGCGTGGTCAGCCGGTCGGCGGGCGTCGGGCCCTTGCTGGTGACCAGCGCGCCGCCGAGCGAGCCGTCCGAGGCCAGCGACGTCACACGCAGCGTCACGCCGTAGTCGTCGACCGCGGCCACGCTGCGCTCGTCCCGCGACACCGCCACCGACTGGAGCGTCTTGTCGCCCTCGCCGAGCACGCCCGGCACCTGCACGGACCCGGTGCCGGTGCTGCCGGTCGGCATCCGCACCAGCCGGTGCCTGCCGTCGACGTAGTACAGGTATTCGGGCCGCTTGGACGAGCCGTGCCAGGCGGCGGACTCGGCGCGCTCCTCGGTCAGATCGCACAGCCGGTGGCCGCCGGTGCCCTGCAACTCGACGGACTCCAGGGTCGGCGCCAGATTCCGCAGCGTGAACAGCAGCTGGGTGGCCATCTCGGTGCACTTGGACGCCGAGACGCGCGACTCCTTGAGATTCAGGGGCACCGTCAGCCGGTTCTGGTCGTCCGGCGCCAGCCCGGACACGCCCTTCTGGAGGGCCGTACCGGTCGGGAAGCTGGAGCGCACCACCGGACCGAGCCAGGTGGACGGCCCCTTCAGCACCGAGCGGACCATCTGCGTCATCGCGTCGACCTTGCTGCGCACGAACACCGGATCGGCGACCGCCACCGGCTCCCCGGCCGACCCGACCGACGTACCGGAGGCGAAGTAGTACTTGTCGACGGACGTGTAGTTGCGCTGGAAGTCCGACTTGCCCATGACCACGCCGTCGGGCAGCTCGTCGATGCGCCACTGCCCGGACTTGCTGTCCCGGCTCAGATGCACCTTCTTCCGGTAGGTGCCGCCCGCGGGCCGGTACGCCTGCTGCCAGTCGACCGTGGCCACCCGGGCGCCGGTCAGCACACAGGTGACGCTGTTGGCCGCCTCCCGGCTGCCCGCGCGGCAGTCGGTCTCGATGCTCGGCCCGGTCGCGAGGACCGTGGTCGACCGCTCCGGCCGCCAGGTGCGCGCGGCATCGTCCGCCAGGTACTTGCGGGCCGTGTCGTACGACGGGTCGTCGCTGGTCAGCGCCTCCAGGAAGCCCTGCATGATCTCGCCCGGGTTGGCGTCCTCGGCGGGCGGCATGGCGAACACCCGTACTCCGGTGTCCTGCCGGGGCGTGGACTCCACGTCCCGCAGATCACCGCTGTCGGGCATCGAGGCGCACCCGGCCAGCAGAACGACCCCCAAGGCGGTGTACGCCGCCGCGCGCCACGACTTCCGCCGGGCGCCCCCCTCGCGGTCAGCGCCCACGAAATGCCTCCCCTGGCTCGGTCGAATCCTGTGGCCGCGCCGTCCCCCACCGATCGGACTCCGGTCGTACGGCTTCGCTGCCCGCCTCCGGGTCCGCGGCGGGCCGCTCCTCCGGGCGCCGTACGGCCCCCGTGGGCCGGGGCACCACGCGCGCGCCGTTGCCGTTGCCCGGCAGGGCGGTCGGGTCGGCGGTGGGCGCGACAGGGGCGCGCGGGGGCAGCCCGGGCGCGTGGCCGCCGTTCTGCTGCGCCGGAACGGTCGCCCGCTTCTCCGTGCGGGGCGTCCCGGAGTCGTCGGGGCGGCGCCTGCGGCGCGCGTCCTTGGGCTCCAGCGGTATCGGCGAGCCCCGCAGCGGCTCGTCCGCGGTCCTGGGCAGCGTCAGCCGGAACTGCGATCCGCCGCCCGGCTCGCCCCACGCCTGGAGCCAGCCGCCGTGCAGCCGCGCGTCCTCCAGGGCGATCGACAGCCCGAGGCCGGTGCCGCCGGTGGTGCGGGCGCGGGCCGGGTCGGCCCGCCAGAAGCGGCTGAACACGCGGGTCGCCTCGCCCGGCTTGAGCCCGACGCCGTAGTCGCGCACCGCGACGGCGACCGCGCCGCCGGCGGCGGCCAGCTTGACGATGACGTCCTTGCCCTCGCCGTGCTCGACGGCGTTGACGACGAGATTGCGCAGCACCCGCTCCACCCGCCGGGCGTCGGCCTCGGCGACCACGGGCTGGAGGTCGCCGACCACCCGTATCCGGGTGCCCTTGCGCTCGGCGAGCGGCTCGGCGCCGCCGACCACGCGCCGCACGACCTCCCTGAGGTCGATCGGCTCGGCCTCCAGGGCCGCCGCGCCCGCGTCGAAGCGGCTGATCTCCAGCAGGTCGGCGAGCAGCGATTCGAAGCGGTCCAGCTGGTCGGCGAGCAGTTCGGCGGAGCGCGCGGTCACCGGGTCGAAGTCCTCGCGGGCCTCATGGATGACATCGGCGGCCATCCGGACCGTCGTCAGCGGGGTGCGCAGCTCGTGCGAGACGTCCGAGACGAACCGGCGCTGCATCCGCGACAGGTCCTCCAGCTGCTGGATCTTGCCCTGGAGGTTCTGCGCCATCTTGTTGAACGCCTCGCCCAGCCGGGCGATGTCGTCCTCGCCGGTGACCTTCATGCGCTCCTGGAGCTGACCGGCGGACAGCCGCTCGGCGATCCCGGCCGCCATCCGCACCGGCGTGACGACCTGCCGCACCACCAGCCAGGCGATGGCGCCGAGCAGGACGACGACGAAGAGCCCGGCGGTCGCCAGGGTGCCCTTGACCAGACTGAGGGACTTCTCCTCCTGGGTGAGCGGGAAGAGGTAGTACAGCTCGTACGGCCGCCCGTTCGGGTCGTTGACCTGCTTGCCGATGACGAGCGCGGGCTGCGGGTCCTTGCCGTTGGAGTAGACGATCCGGGTGTAGCTCTGGGCGGCCGTCGTGCCGCTGTTGACCCGTTCACGCAGGTCGGCGGGGACGCTGGAGGTCGGGTTGACGTTGCCGGAGCCGCGCGGGCTGCGGCCGCCGCCGCTGTCGTCGCCGACGGGCAGCGTCACCACGTCGAAGGCGCCCGCGCCGCCGCTGGACAGCGACTCCACGAGGTCGCTCATCCACTGGATGACGTTCTGCGTGGGCCGGCCGTCCGCGCCCGCGGTGCCGTCCGTGCTGCCGTCGGCGGTGCCGGGCGCGGTGCCGGTGCCCGTGCCGTTGGTGCCCGCCGCCTCGTCGGCGCGCTGCTTGGCCACCGCGAAGCCGCCCGTGGCCTGGCTCTGCGAGGCGCGTACCTTCGCGTCCAGCAGGCCGTTGCGCACCTGCCCGATCACGACGAAGCCGAGCAGCAGGACGACGCCCAGCGACATCAGCAGCGTGGTGGCGACGACCCTGAGCTGGATGTTGCGCCGCCACAGCCGCATCACCGGCAGCAGCGGCCGGCGCACCCAGCGCAGGAAGAGCCGCAGGACCGGGCTGCCCTGCACCCCGCCCTGAAGCAGTCCGCCCTCGAAGAGACGCCTCAAGCGGGTACCCGCCGCCGTCCGGCCGACAGGCCGCTTCGGACGGTCCCCGGGCATGCCGGACCCCGAAGCGACACTGTCCCCTGACATGTCAGCTCGGTCCCGCCTTGTAACCGACACCACGGACGGTCACCACGATCTCCGGCCGCTCCGGGTCCTTCTCGACCTTGGAGCGCAGCCGCTGGACATGCACGTTGACCAGGCGGGTGTCGGCGGCGTGGCGGTAGCCCCACACCTGTTCCAGCAGCACCTCGCGGGTGAAGACCTGCCAGGGCTTGCGGGCGAGCGCGACCAGCAGGTCGAACTCCAGCGGGGTCAGCGCGATCGACTGCCCGTCCCGCTTCACCGAGTGCCCGGCCACGTCGATGACCAGGTCACCGATGGTCAGCTGCTCGGGCGCCGGCTCCTCGGAGCGCCGCAGCCGCGCCCGGATCCGCGCCACCAGTTCCTTCGGCTTGAACGGCTTGACGATGTAGTCGTCCGCGCCCGACTCCAGGCCGACCACGACGTCCACGGTGTCGCTCTTGGCCGTGAGCATCACGATCGGCACACCGGACTCGGCACGGATCAGCCGGCACACCTCGATGCCGTCCCGTCCGGGCAGCATCAGGTCGAGGAGCACCAGGTCGGGCTTGCTCTCACGGAACGCGGCCAGCGCCTTGTCGCCGTCGGCTACGAAAGACGGCTCAAAACCTTCACCACGCAGCACGATGCCGAGCATCTCGGCCAGTGCGGTGTCGTCGTCGACGACAAGGACTCGTCCCTTCATAAACGACATCATCCCATTCTCGTAACGACGACAGAGGTGCAGGTGAGCAGGCTCACTGGCCTGTGACGATAGTCGTACGGGACCGTCACTGTCTGCCCCCGACCGTCTCACGGGGCGTTCCGCGGCGCCGGACGCGGGTCCGGCGCCGCGCTCCGGTCAGCCGGCCGGGGCCTCGCGCGCCCGCTCGCAGACCCCCGCGAGCGCCTCGCCCGACACCGGGGTGACCGCACCCTCTTCGGTGACGATGGCCGTCACCAGCTCGGGCGGCGTCACATCGAACGCCGGGTTGTACGCCTGCGTCCCCAGCGGCGCCACCGGGATCCCGCCACCGGGCCCCGTGAAGTGCGCCTGCGGTGCCGTCACCTCGGTCACCTCGAAGCCGGGACGCTGCTCGACCTCGATGGACGCGCCGTCGGGAGTGTCCGGGTCGACCGTGGTCAGCGGCGCCACCACGATGAACGGCACCCCGTGATGACGCGCGAGCACGGCGAGCGGATAGCTGCCCACCTTGTTCGCGACCGAGCCGTCCGCCGCGATCCGGTCCGCCCCGATCAGCACCGCGTCCACCTCACCGGCCGCGAACAGCGAACCCGCCGCGTTGTCGGTGAGCAGGGTGTACGCCATCCCGTTGCGGGCCGCCTCGTACGCCGTCAGGCGCGCGCCCTGGAGCAGCGGACGCGTCTCGTCCACCCACAGCCGCCGCAGCCGCCCCACGCGGTGCGCCGCGAGCGCCACCGCGAAGGCCGTGCCCTCACCGCCCGAGACCAGCGCCCCGGTGTTGCAGTGCGTGAGGATGCGGTGCCCGCCGCCGGGCAGCAGCTCGTCCAGCAGCGCCAGACCGTGGGCCGCCATGCGGGCGCTGGCCTCGGCGTCCTGCCGGTGCAGCGCCCTCGCGGCGGCCAGCGCGGCCGCTGCCGCCGCGGCCGGGTCGCCGCTGCGGGCCAGTTCGGCCTCGTGCGCGGCCCGGGCCCGGCGCACTCCGACGGACAGGTTCACCGCGGTGGGCCGGGCCTCCTCGATGGAGCGCGCCGCCTCGGGCACGTCGAAGCCCCGCGCGGCGGCGAGCGCGACGCCGTACGCCCCCGCGATGCCGAGCAGCGGCGCCCCGCGCACGGCGAGCGAGCGGATCGCCTCCACCAGCGCCGACGCGTCCGTGCACACCAGCTCGGCCTCCTCCACGGGAAGCCTCGTCTGATCGAGAAGGACCAGTACGGGACCTTCGGGTGGTTCCTCCCATCGGATCGCCGGTATTCCGGACGGCCGTTCGTCCCCGCCGCTTCGTGCCTGATGATCAGCCATGCGGTCAGTCTGCCCCGGACAGCGCGGCCAACTGAAGGGATCCGGCCCGTACCTCGCCCGGACCCGACGTGACCACGCCATGGCACGATGTCCACCGACCTGCCGCCGCGACCGCGGACGGGCACCGAGAAGGAGCTCCGATGACAGACACTCCGGGCTGGGCCTCGCCCGGATCCGACCCGACGCCCGAGGGACGGGAACCCGGCGCGTCCGACACCGCCGGCCGGCCCGGAAACGGCTCCGTCGCACCCGCGCCGCAGCCGGGCCCGCAGCCGCAGAGCCCAGGCGCGCAGTGGTCCGGCCATCAGCCGCCACCCGGCCAGTGGTCCACGCCCACCGGTGCCCCGGGCCAGACCCCGCCGCCCGGACCGGGCTGGAGCGGCCCCCGGCCCGGGGCACCCGGCGGATACGGAGGTCCCCCCGGCTACGGCGCCCCCGGCTACGGGGTGCCCGGCGGATACGGAGCCTGGGGCGGCGGCTGGGGCGGTCCCCCGCCCGCGGCCAAGCCCGGTGTCATCCCGCTGCGCCCGCTCGGCGTCGGCGAGATCCTCGACGGCGCCGTCTCCACCCTGCGCACCTACTGGCGCACGGTCCTCGGCATATCCCTCGTGCTCGCGGTGGTCACGGAGATCGTCGCGATCCTCGTCCAGGGCTACTTTCTGAACAGGACCACCACGAAGGCGTCCCTCGGCGACCCGACGATGCCGCCCGGCGAGGCGCTCCGTCTCATGGGCGAGTCGTTCCTCAGCTCCGTCATCCTGGGCCTGATCACCCTGGTCGGCACCCTCATCGCCACCGCGATGCTGACGAGCGTGACCAGCCGCGCGGTCCTCGGCAGGCCGGCCACCCTGGGCGAGGCGTGGCGGGAGGCCCGTCCGCAGCTGCTGAAGCTGCTGGGCCAGATGCTCCTGCTCGGGCTGCTCGGCCTCGGCACCATGCTGGTCGCGTCGCTGCCCGGCGCCATCGGCTTCCTCGCCGGCAGCCGGGTCGCGGGAGCCGCGCTCCTGGTCCTCGGCTTCGGCGCCGGGCTGGTCGTGCTCATGTGGCTGACGGTGCGTTTCTCGCTGGCCGCGCCCGCGCTGATGCTGGAGAAGCAGGGTGTCATGCACTCCCTGCGCCGCTCCGCCAAGCTGGTGCACGGCTCCTGGTGGCGCATCCTCGGCATCCAGCTGCTCGCCGGGCTCATCGTCGGCGTCGTCCGGGTGGTGATCTCGATCCCCTTCACCGTCATCGCCCTGATCGTGGGCGACGACGGCCTGTCCGGTCTGCTGGGCCAGAACGGGGGGCACCTCAGCTGGACCTTCCTGATCATCGTCGGCATCGGCGCGACGATCGGCGTCACCATCACCCTGCCGATCTCCGCCTGCGTCACCGTGTTCCTCTACATCGACCAGCGCATCCGGCGCGAGGGCCTCGACCTCGAACTGGCCCGTGCCGCCGGTGTCCAGGGCACCCCCGCCCCCGCGGGCGTCCCCGGCCCCGTCCCGGGGAGCTGAACGGGTGCTTTGCACGGGGGGATCGGTCACGGCGCCGGGTTCGCCCGGCGCCGTGACCACCGTCGTACACGGCCTGCTGCGCGCCTCGGGCACGTCCGTCCTCGCGGCCGGCGGCCCCGGTGACACGAAACCGGTGACCATCCCGCGCGACCCCGCCCGCGAGGCGGCCCGGCGGGAACTGGCCAAGCGCATGTACCACCAGAACGACCCCAGCCTGTTCGAACGCGCCCTGAAGGCGTTCTGGAACTGGCTCGACGACCTGTTCGGCAGCGTCGCCGGACCGACCCCCGGCGGCGCGGTCGGTCTCCTGGTCGTCGTCCTCTTCGTCCTCGCCGTACTGGCCGCCCTGTGGTGGCGCCTGGGCACCCCGCGCCGCCACCCGGCCCGCACCGCCGCCGTCCTGTTCGACGACGGCCCGCGCAGCGCCGCCGAACACCGCGCGGCCGCCGAGGCGCACGCGGTCCAGAGACACTGGAGCCAGGCCGTCCAGGAACGCATGCGCGCCGTCGTCCGCTCCCTGGAGGAGCGCACGGTGCTCGACATCCGGCCGGGCCGCACCGCCGACGAGGCCGCCGCCGAGGCCGGCCGCGCCCTGCCCGCGCACACCGGCCGACTGCGCGCCGCCGCCCGGGAGTTCGACGACGTGACATACGGCGGGCGCGCCGCGAGCGAGCAGTCGTACCAGCGCCTCGCCGCACTCGACCGCGACCTGGAACGCGCCAGGCCCGCCCACGCGGACAGCACGGCCGCCACCGCCCACAGCAGCAGCCAGGGGGCCGAGTGACCACCGAGGCCGCGGCGCCGACCGCCGCCACCTCCACCGCGCCCCCGGCCCGCACGGTGTGGACGCGGACGCGGGTCATCGTCCTCGCCGTCGTACTCCTCCTGGCCGCGGCCGTCGCCATGGCCGCCGTACGCTCCACCGAGCAGCACGGCCGGCTGGACCCGCGCTCCGCCGACCCCTACGGCAGCCGTGCCGTCGCCCAGTTGCTGGCCGACCGCGGGGTCACCACGCGCGTGGTCACCACCCTGCGCGCCGCCCGCGCCGCCGCGGGCCCCGACACCACCCTCCTGGTCGCCGTCCCCGACCAGCTCACCGGCGGCCAGCAGAGCGAACTGCACCGGGCGACCGCCCCCTCCGGCGGACGCACCGTCCTCGTCGCGGCGAGCGGCTGGTCCGTCGGCCGGCTCGCCCCCGGGGTCAGCGCCGACCCCGCCGACAGCCTCGGCTCCGCCCTGGCCCCCGACTGCGCCCTGCCCGAGGCCCGGCGCGCGGGCAGCGCCGACACCGGCGGCGTCCGCTACACCACCACCCGGCTCGACGCCGACTCCTGCTACCCCAGCGCACGGCTCGCCACCCTGCTGCGCGTCCCGGCCGCCGCCGGGGGCGACACCGTCGTGCTCGGCGCGCCCGACATCCTCTACAACGACCGCCTCGACGAGCGGGGCAACGCCTCGCTCGCCCTGCAACTCCTCGGCTCCCGCCCCCATCTGGTCTGGTACCTCCCCTCGCTGTCCGACGCCCCCGCCGCCGACAGCGACGACAAGAGCCTCTTCGACCTGATCCCCTCGGGCTGGCTGTGGGCCACCCTCCAGTTGTTCATCGCGGCCGTGCTGGCCGCCTTCTGGCGGGGACGCCGCTTCGGACCTCTGGTGCCCGAACGGCTCCCCGTCGCGATCCGCGCCTCCGAGACCGCCGAGGGCCGCGCCCGCCTCTACCGCAAGGCCAACGCCCGCGACCGCGCCGCCGCCGCGCTGCGCTCCGCCGCCCGCACCCGCCTCGCCCCGCTCGTCGGGGTGCCCGTCGCCCAGGCGCACACGCCCGAGGCCCTGCTGCCCGCGCTGTCCGCCCATCTCGCGGGCGACGGACAGGACTTGCGCCCCCTGCTCTTCGGGCCGCCACCCGGCGACGACACGGCCCTGATCGCACTCACCGACCGACTCGACGCCCTCGAAAGAGAGGTACGCCGTTCATGATGGACCCGACCACTGACAACGCCGGGCCGACCAAGGTCGCGGACGATCCCCGCGCCGCCCTGGAGTCCCTGCGCGCCGAGATCGCCAAAGCCGTGGTCGGCCAGGACCCCGCCGTGACCGGACTCGTCGTCGCCCTCCTGTGCCGCGGGCACGTCCTGCTCGAAGGCGTCCCCGGAGTCGCCAAGACGCTGCTCGTGCGCGCCCTCGCGTCCGCCCTCGAACTCGACACCAAGCGCGTCCAGTTCACCCCCGATCTGATGCCGAGCGACATCACCGGCTCACTCGTCTACGACACCCGCTCCGCCGAGTTCTCCTTCCAGCCCGGCCCGGTCTTCACCAACCTCCTGCTCGCGGACGAGATCAACCGCACCCCGCCCAAGACCCAGTCCTCCCTCCTGGAGGCCATGGAGGAACGCCAGGTCACGGTCGACGGCACACCCCGTCCGCTCCCCGAGCCGTTCCTCGTCGCCGCCACCCAGAACCCGGTCGAGTACGAGGGCACCTATCCCCTCCCCGAGGCCCAACTGGACCGGTTCCTGCTCAAGCTGACGATCCCGCTGCCGTCCCGTGAGAACGAGATCGACGTCCTCACCCGCCACGCCTCGGGCTTCGACCCCCGGGATCTGCGCGCCGCGGGCATACGCCCCGTCGCCGGCCCCGCCGACCTGGAGGCGGCCCGTGCCGCGGTCGCAGGGACGACCGTCTCCCCCGAGATCACGGCCTACGTCGTCGATATCTGCCGTGCCACCCGTGAAACCCCTTCCCTCACCATGGGCGTGTCCCCCCGCGGGGCCACCGCCCTTCTGTCCACCGCTCGCGCCTGGGCCTGGCTGACCGGCCGGGACTACGTCATCCCGGACGACGTCAAGGCCCTCGCCCTGCCGACCCTGCGCCACCGCGTCCAGCTGCGCCCCGAGGCGGAGATGGAGGGCGTGACGGCCGACGCGGTCATCAACGCCGTCCTCGCCCACGTCCCGGTCCCCCGCTGATGGCGCTCACCGGACGCGCCGCCCTGCTCGCCGCCCTCGTCTCCATCCCGGTCGGCATCCTGGAGCCGGGCTGGACGGGCATCCTCGCGGTCAACGGTCCGCTGGCCCTGGCCTGCGCCTGCGACTTCGCGCTGGCCGCGCCCGTACGACGCCTGGTCCTGAACCGCTCGGGCGACACCACCGCCCGGCTCGGTGAGGCCGCCGATGTGACGCTCACGGTCGCCAACCCGTCGCGCCGGGTGCTGCGGGCGAAGCTCCGGGACGGCTGGCCGCCCAGCAGCTGGCTGCCCGGGACGGAGGTCGAGTCGGCCCGGCACCAGCTGACCGTGCCTTCAGGTGAGCGCAGGCGGGTCATCACCCGGCTGCGTCCCACTCGCCGGGGCGACCGCCAGGCCGACCGTGTGACGATCCGCTCCTACGGCCCCCTCGGGCTGTTCTCCCGCCAGGGCGCCCATCGGGTGCACTGGTCTGTACGGGTTCTGCCCCCGTTCACGAGCCGAAAGCATCTTCCGTCGAAACTCGCTCGATTGCGTGAACTCGACGGTCGTACAAGCGTTTTGACGCGGGGTGAGGGAACGGAATTCGACAGCCTCCGCGAGTACGTCCCCGGCGACGACACCCGCTCGATCGACTGGCGGGCCACCGCCCGGCAGTCCACGGTCGCCGTGCGTACTTGGCGCCCGGAACGCGACCGCCACATCCTTCTCGTACTGGACACCGGCCGCACCTCGGCCGGCCGGGTGGGCGATGCCCCGCGGCTGGACGCCGCCATGGACGCCGCGCTGCTGCTCGCGGTGCTCGCCTCCCGGGCCGGCGACCGCGTGGCCCTGCTCGCCTACGACCGCCGGACACGCGCCCTGGTCCAGGGCCGCTCCGCCAACGAGTTGCTGCCCTCTCTCGTCGACGCGATGGCCACGCTCGAACCGGAACTCGTGGAGACCGACAACCGGGGCCTGACCTCCATGGCCTTGCGCACGGCGCCCCGGCGTTCCCTGATCGTCCTGCTCACGACGCTGGACGCGGCACCGGTGGAACAGGGGCTGCTCCCGGTGCTCCCTCAACTCACGCATCGCCATACGGTCCTTGTCGCCGCGGTGGCCGACCCGTATATCGCCCAGATGGCGAAGGCTCGGGGCAGTGCGGAGTCAGTGTACGAGGCCGCGGCGGCGGCCCAGGCGCAGAACGAACGCCAGCGCACCGCGGACAAGCTGCGCCGGCATGGCGTCACCGTGGTCGACGCGACCACGGAGAATCTCGCGCCGGCCCTGGCGGACGCGTATCTGGCTCTGAAGGCGGCGGGTCGGCTGTAAACGGCCGTCGATTCGCTGCCCTTCGGGGTATTACCGTGCCGACCGTGCCGGAAAACTGTCCTTGAACGCAGAAAACCCCCGCACCACATGGTGCGGGGGTTTTCCCAAAAATTGTTCGGCGGCGTCCTACTCTCCCACAGGGTCCCCCCTGCAGTACCATCGGCGCTGAAAGGCTTAGCTTCCGGGTTCGGAATGTAACCGGGCGTTTCCCTAACGCTATAACCACCGAAACACTATGAAACTATCAACCAGCAAATGGTTGTTCGTGGTTTCAGAACCAACACAGTGGACGCGAGCAACTGAGGACAAGCCCTCGGCCTATTAGTACCGGTCACCTCCACCAGTTACCTGGCTTCCAGATCCGGCCTATCAACCCAGTCGTCTACTGGGAGCCTTACCCCATCAAGTGGGTGGGAGTCCTCATCTCGAAGCAGGCTTCCCGCTTAGATGCTTTCAGCGGTTATCCCTCCCGAACGTAGCCAACCAGCCATGCCCTTGGCAGAACAACTGGCACACCAGAGGTTCGTCCGTCCCGGTCCTCTCGTACTAGGGACAGCCCTTCTCAAGACTCCTACGCGCACAGCGGATAGGGACCGAACTGTCTCACGACGTTCTAAACCCAGCTCGCGTACCGCTTTAATGGGCGAACAGCCCAACCCTTGGGACCGACTCCAGCCCCAGGATGCGACGAGCCGACATCGAGGTGCCAAACCATCCCGTCGATATGGACTCTTGGGGAAGATCAGCCTGTTATCCCCGGGGTACCTTTTATCCGTTGAGCGACGGCGCTTCCACAAGCCACCGCCGGATCACTAGTCCCGACTTTCGTCCCTGCTCGACCCGTCGGTCTCACAGTCAAGCTCCCTTGTGCACTTACACTCAACACCTGATTACCAACCAGGCTGAGGGAACCTTTGGGCGCCTCCGTTACCCTTTAGGAGGCAACCGCCCCAGTTAAACTACCCATCAGACACTGTCCCTGATCCGGATCACGGACCCAGGTTAGACATCCAGCACGACCAGACTGGTATTTCAACGACGACTCCACCCACACTGGCGTATGAGCTTCACAGTCTCCCAGCTATCCTACACAAGCCGAACCGAACACCAATATCAAACTGTAGTAAAGGTCCCGGGGTCTTTCCGTCCTGCTGCGCGAAACGAGCATCTTTACTCGTAGTGCAATTTCACCGGGCCTATGGTTGAGACAGTCGAGAAGTCGTTACGCCATTCGTGCAGGTCGGAACTTACCCGACAAGGAATTTCGCTACCTTAGGATGGTTATAGTTACCACCGCCGTTTACTGGCGCTTAAGTTCTCAGCTTCGCCCCACCGAAATGGAGCTAACCGGTCCCCTTAACGTTCCAGCACCGGGCAGGCGTCAGTCCGTATACATCGCCTTACGGCTTCGCACGGACCTGTGTTTTTAGTAAACAGTCGCTTCTCGCTGGTCTCTGCGGCCACCCCCAGCTCGAACAGCAAGTGTTCTCACCAGATGTGGCCCCCCTTCTCCCGAAGTTACGGGGGCATTTTGCCGAGTTCCTTAACCATAGTTCACCCGAACGCCTCGGTATTCTCTACCTGACCACCTGAGTCGGTTTAGGGTACGGGCCGCCATGAAACTCGCTAGAGGCTTTTCTCGACAGCATAGGATCATCCACTTCACCACAATCGGCTCGGCATCAGGTCTCACCCTCATGAATGGCGGATTTACCTACCACTCGGGCTACACCCTTACCCCGGGACAACCACCGCCCGGGATGGACTACCTTCCTGCGTCACCCCATCACTCACCTACTAACCGCTCGGTTCAGCGGCTCCACCACTCCCCTCAACTCCGAAGAGATCAGGGCGGCTTCACGGCCTTAGCATCACGATGCTCGATGTTTGACGCTTCACAGCGGGTACCGGAATATCAACCGGTTATCCATCGACTACGCCTGTCGGCCTCGCCTTAGGTCCCGACTTACCCTGGGCAGATCAGCTTGACCCAGGAACCCTTAGTCAATCGGCGCACACGTTTCTCACGTGTGTATCGCTACTCATGCCTGCATTCTCACTCGTCAACCGTCCACAACTACCTTCCGGTGCTGCTTCACCCGGCAGACGACGCTCCCCTACCCATCACAACACCCGTTAGGGCTACATGCTGCAATGACACGACTTCGGCGGTACGCTTGAGCCCCGCTACATTGTCGGCGCGGAATCACTAGACCAGTGAGCTATTACGCACTCTTTCAAGGGTGGCTGCTTCTAAGCCAACCTCCTGGTTGTCTGTGCGACTCCACATCCTTTCCCACTTAGCGTACGCTTAGGGGCCTTAGTCGATGCTCTGGGCTGTTTCCCTCTCGACCATGGAGCTTATCCCCCACAGTCTCACTGCCGCGCTCTCACTTACCGGCATTCGGAGTTTGGCTAAGGTCAGTAACCCGGTAGGGCCCATCGCCTATCCAGTGCTCTACCTCCGGCAAGAAACACACGACGCTGCACCTAAATGCATTTCGGGGAGAACCAGCTATCACGGAGTTTGATTGGCCTTTCACCCCTAACCACAGGTCATCCCCCAGGTTTTCAACCCTGGTGGGTTCGGTCCTCCACGAAGTCTTACCTCCGCTTCAACCTGCCCATGGCTAGATCACTCCGCTTCGGGTCTTGAGCGTGCTACTAAAATCGCCCTGTTCGGACTCGCTTTCGCTACGGCTTCCCCACCCGGGTTAACCTCGCAACACACCGCAAACTCGCAGGCTCATTCTTCAAAAGGCACGCAGTCACGAGAATGTGCAAGCACATTCCGACGCTCCCACGGCTTGTAGGCACACGGTTTCAGGTACTATTTCACTCCCCTCCCGGGGTACTTTTCACCATTCCCTCACGGTACTATCCGCTATCGGTCACCAGGGAATATTTAGGCTTAGCGGGTGGTCCCGCCAGATTCACACGGGATTTCTCGGGCCCCGTGCTACTTGGGTGTCTCTCAAGCAAGCCGCTGACATTTCGACTACGGGGGTCTTACCCTCTACGCCGGACCTTTCGCATGTCCTTCGTCTACATCAACGGTTTCTGACTCGCCCTACGGCCGGCAGACCGTAGAAGAGAGATCCCACAACCCCGCACACGCAACCCCTGCCGGGTATCACACGCATACGGTTTGGCCTCATCCGGTTTCGCTCGCCACTACTCCCGGAATCACGGTTGTTTTCTCTTCCTGAGGGTACTGAGATGTTTCACTTCCCCTCGTTCCCTCCACTTGCCCTATGTGTTCAGGCAAGGGTGACAGCCCATGACGACTGCCGGGTTTCCCCATTCGGAAACCCCCGGATCAAAGCCTGGTTGACGACTCCCCGGGGACTATCGCGGCCTCCCACGTCCTTCATCGGTTCCTGGTGCCAAGGCATCCACCGTGCGCCCTTAAAAACTTGGCCACAGATGCTCGCGTCCACTGTGCAGTTCTCAAACAACGACCAGCCACCCATCACCCCGAACCATCAACAGGTCCGAGTGCACTGGGGCCGGCGACTGAGGAGAAGATCAGATCATTCCCTCAGACACCCAACAGCGTGCCCGACACCCCTCGCCGCATCCTTCATCCGTTCCACGCCGAAGCAGTACTAGGAAGAGAAGCCATCCGAAGAGTGCCGAGTAGTCAACGTTCCACCCATGAGCAACCGTGCAAGACATTTGCTTGCAGTCGGCCATGTGCTCCTTAGAAAGGAGGTGATCCAGCCGCACCTTCCGGTACGGCTACCTTGTTACGACTTCGTCCCAATCGCTGGTCCCACCTTCGACAGCTCCCTCCCACAAGGGGTTGGGCCACCGGCTTCGGGTGTTACCGACTTTCGTGACGTGACGGGCGGTGTGTACAAGGCCCGGGAACGTATTCACCGCAGCAATGCTGATCTGCGATTACTAGCGACTCCGACTTCATGGGGTCGAGTTGCAGACCCCAATCCGAACTGAGACCGGCTTTTTGAGATTCGCTCCACCTCACGGTATCGCAGCTCATTGTACCGGCCATTGTAGCACGTGTGCAGCCCAAGACATAAGGGGCATGATGACTTGACGTCGTCCCCACCTTCCTCCGAGTTGACCCCGGCGGTCTCCCGTGAGTCCCCAGCACCACAAGGGCCTGCTGGCAACACGGGACAAGGGTTGCGCTCGTTGCGGGACTTAACCCAACATCTCACGACACGAGCTGACGACAGCCATGCACCACCTGTACACCGACCACAAGGGGGGCACTATCTCTAATGCTTTCCGGTGTATGTCAAGCCTTGGTAAGGTTCTTCGCGTTGCGTCGAATTAAGCCACATGCTCCGCCGCTTGTGCGGGCCCCCGTCAATTCCTTTGAGTTTTAGCCTTGCGGCCGTACTCCCCAGGCGGGGCACTTAATGCGTTAGCTGCGGCACGGACAACGTGGAATGTTGCCCACACCTAGTGCCCACCGTTTACGGCGTGGACTACCAGGGTATCTAATCCTGTTCGCTCCCCACGCTTTCGCTCCTCAGCGTCAGTATCGGCCCAGAGATCCGCCTTCGCCACCGGTGTTCCTCCTGATATCTGCGCATTTCACCGCTACACCAGGAATTCCGATCTCCCCTACCGAACTCTAGCCTGCCCGTATCGACTGCAGACCCGGGGTTAAGCCCCGGGCTTTCACAACCGACGTGACAAGCCGCCTACGAGCTCTTTACGCCCAATAATTCCGGACAACGCTTGCGCCCTACGTATTACCGCGGCTGCTGGCACGTAGTTAGCCGGCGCTTCTTCTGCAGGTACCGTCACTTTCGCTTCTTCCCTGCTGAAAGAGGTTTACAACCCGAAGGCCGTCATCCCTCACGCGGCGTCGCTGCATCAGGCTTTCGCCCATTGTGCAATATTCCCCACTGCTGCCTCCCGTAGGAGTCTGGGCCGTGTCTCAGTCCCAGTGTGGCCGGTCGCCCTCTCAGGCCGGCTACCCGTCGTCGCCTTGGTGAGCCGTTACCTCACCAACAAGCTGATAGGCCGCGGGCTCATCCTGCACCGCCGGAGCTTTACACCGTCAAGGATGCCCAAGACGGTCATATCCGGTATTAGACCCCGTTTCCAGGGCTTGTCCCAGAGTGCAGGGCAGATTGCCCACGTGTTACTCACCCGTTCGCCACTAATCCACCCCGAAGGGCTTCATCGTTCGACTTGCATGTGTTAAGCACGCCGCCAGCGTTCGTCCTGAGCCAGGATCAAACTCTCCGTGAATGTTTACTCGGCCGAAAAACATTTCAGCCGGTGACACATTGGAGAGCGGAACGGTCGGAGGAATAGTCCGACCGTTCACAGCGTCCTCGCTGTGTTTATTTCAAAGGAACCACGTCCCGGTCGTGATGACCGGAGACGGGGTATCAACATATCTGGCGTTGACTTTTGGCACGCTGTTGAGTTCTCAAGGAACGGTCGCTTCCTTTGTACTCACCCTCTCGGGCTTTCCTCCGGGCTTCCCTTCGTGTTTCCGACTCTATCAGATCTTTTCTCGATCCGATTTCCTCGGCGCTTTCCAGGTTTCCGCTCTCGCGTTTCCCTTTCCGGCGGTTCCGACTTTATCAGAAGTTCTTGACCGGTCTGACCGGCCGCTCATTTCTGAGTAATCGGGAGGATGCTTCTTTTGAATGTCGATAGCGACTTCTTGGAAGCTAGCAGAGTCTAGCGGTCGCCACTGGACGTGTCCAGTTCTAGGCAACTGTTTGAATCTACCTCCCCACGCGACCCGTGTCAACAGGTCCTGTGGGCGAAGAGGACACTAGCAGCTCAGAGGGGCCGGACGCACATCAGGCGGCGGTGGGCACGGAGGAACTGCGGTCCGCCGCGTCGAGATCACCCGTCTCGCCCTCTCGTACCGCGCGGCCCCCGAGGACGTACACGTACGTCAGGAAGGCCGCCTCGGCCACGACACCGATGCCGATGCGGGCCCAGGTGGGCAGGCCGGACGGTGTCACGAAGCCTTCGATGGCGCCGGAGACGAACAGGACCAGCGCGAGGCCGATCGCCATGCCCACCGCGGCCCGGCCCTCCTCCGCGAGCGCGGCGCGCCGGGTGCGGGGGCCGGGGTCGACGAGGGTCCAGCCCAGGCGCAGGCCCGTACCGGCGGCGACGAAGACCGCTGTCAGTTCCAGCAGGCCGTGCGGCAGGACCAGGCCGAGGAAGGTGTCGAGGCGGCCTGCGGAGGACATCAGGCCGAAGCCGACACCGAGGTTGAGCATGTTCTCGAAGAGGATCCAGAGGACCGGCAGCCCCAGGAAGACGCCCAGGACCAGGCACATCGCGGCGGCCTCGGCGTTGTTCGTCCACACCTGGGCGGCGAAGGAGGCCGCCGGATGGCTGGAGTAGTAGGTCTCGTACTCACCGCCGGGACGCGTCATCTGGCGCAGCTGGGCGGGGGCGGCGATGGACGCCTGCACCTCCGGGTGCGCGCCGATCCACCAGCCCAGCAGGATCGCGAGGGCCGTGGAGACCAGCGCCGTGGGGATCCACCAGCGGCGCGCGCGATAGACGGCGGCCGGGAAGCCGCGGGTCAGGAAGCCGGTCACATCGCGCCAGGAGGCGGTGCGGGCACCGGTGACGGCGCTGCGCGCACGGGCGACGAGCTGGCTGAGTCGTCCGGTGAGCTGCGGATCGGGCGCGCTGGACTGGATGAGCGAGAGATGGGTCGCGGTGCGCTGGTAGAGGGTGACGAGTTCGTCGGCCTCGGCGCCGTCGAGGCGGCGCCGGCGGCTGAGCAGGGCGTCGAGGCGGTCCCATTCGGCTCGGTGTGCGGAGACGAAGACGTCCAGGTCCATCGGGTCTGCCTGCTCCTCGGCCGGTCGCCGACCGGTCGTCGTCGATGATCGCGTTTGCTGTCGGCTTGTCGGGGCCGGACCAGGGGAAGGACGGGCGGGCGTGAGCGAGCTGGTGACCGGCGAGGCGGTGGCGCTCGAACTGCTGCCCGCGAAGTTTCCGAGCAGGGCGTTGGCCGTACTGCTCGATCTGGCGGCGGTGGTGATCACGTACATCGCGGTCACCATGGTGCTCGTGGTGACGACGTCCTCCCTGGACGGTGCCGCGCGGACGGCGCTGGGCATCGCGACGTTCCTGCTGGTGCCCGTCGGTGTGCCGATCGCGGTGGAGACGCTGAGCCACGGCCGTTCGCTCGGGAAGCTGGCGCTGGGGCTTCGGGTGGTGCGGGACGACGGCGGGCCGATCCGGTTCCGGCACGCGCTGGTGCGGGGTGCGATCGGTGTGGTCGAGATCCTCATGACGTTCGGGACGATCGCGTCGATCGCGTCGCTGGTCTCGGCGCGGGGGCGGCGGCTCGGGGACGTCTTCGCGGGAACTCTTGTCGTGCGGGAGCGGATCCCGGTGGGGCGGACCGGCCTCGTCGCGCCTCCGCCGCCGCATCTCGCGCAGCGGTTCACCGGTCTCGATCTGTCGGCGGTGCCGGACGGGCTGTGGCTGGCCGTACGGCAGTACCTGACGCGGATGCGGCAGCTGGATCCCGGGGTGTCGTCGGACATGGCGCGGCGGCTCGCCGGTGATCTCGCGGCGCGTACGGGGGCTCCGCTGCCCGTCGATCTTCCTCCGGCCGTCTTCCTCGCCGCCGTGGTGCACGAGCGGCAGTCGCGGGAGGCGCGGCAGGCCCGGCAGTCGCTCGGTACGGACGGTCCCGTGGCGGGCGGGGTCCCGGCGCCGGTCCGGCCGGAGTCGCCCGGCGTGCCGTCGGCGGCGCTCGCCTCGAAGGAGCAGCCGGGCGAGCGTCCGGCCACGGGGTTCGCGCCGCCCGCGTAGGCCGAGTGCGGCTTTCCTGACTTCCCCGCGGCTCCTCCGCGACGCCCCCGCGCTTCCTCGCCTCCCGCGCAGGAGAACGGGTCTCGTACGCCCCGCCGCTCAGCGGAACGTCGACGGCGGTGACTCCAGGTCCTCCAGCTCGATCCCGGGCGCGGCCAGGACCACGTCGCCGGCGATGTGGACGGTGTGCTGCTCGCCCGTGTCCAGGGCAGTGACCTGGTATTCCTCCACGGTCAGGGGGCCGTTGTCAGTGGCGTGTGCTTCGCTGTTCACCAGTGCCCAGGACTGGTCCACGGTGCGGGGGGCGAGGACCGGATCCGTGAGGGCGACGAGTCGTACGCGGGTCGCGGAGGAGGGGGTGAGGCGCAGGAGCCGAGCGGTGGCGACGAGGAACGCGGGGGACGTGCCGGTGAAGGCGTGGGCGCGCACATTGCCTTCGGCGGCATGGGTTCCGGTGGGGTCCGTGCGGACCCAGGTGACGCCGTCGAGGGCGGCACCGCGCACCTGCCAGCCGCCCGCGTGGAGTTCGAGGCGGATGGGACGGCCGAGGTCGTCCAGGGCGAGGTCGACCGAACCGCGCCGGTCGCCCGCGGGGGTCGTCAGCCGGGAGACATAGCGCCAGCCGGACGGGCCGGGGGCGCACTGGAAGTGTTCCTCACCGAGGGGGGCGTGATCGTGCGGATCGTGGAGCGAATAGCGGCCGCGGGGCATGGGGGTCCTGGGTCGTGACGGGCTCGGGGCGTCGCCGCGGTATGTCGGTCCGGGGGCGTGAGCGCCGGGCGGGTGCGTGAAGCCGGACCGGACCGGCGAAAGGGGCAGGCCCCCGGCACGGGGGTGCGGGGGCCTGCCTCTGCGGACTACCTGGCCGAGACGCGGTGACGCGGCTCGGGGGCGGTCAGTAGCGGTAGTGGTCCGACTTGTACGGACCCTCGACCTCGACGCCGATGTACGCGGCCTGCTCCGGGCGCAGCGTCGTCAGCTTGACGCCGAGCGCGTCCAGGTGGAGACGGGCGACCTTCTCGTCCAGGTGCTTGGGCAGCACGTACACACCGGTCGGGTACGCGTCGGGCTTGGTGAACAGCTCGATCTGGGCCAGCGTCTGGTCCGCGAACGAGTTCGACATCACGAACGACGGGTGGCCCGTGGCGTTGCCCAGGTTCAGCAGACGGCCCTCGGACAGCACGATGATCACCTTGCCGTCCGGGAACGTCCACGTGTGGACCTGCGGCTTGACCTCGTCCTTGACGATGCCCGGGATCTTCGCCAGGCCGGCCATGTCGATCTCGTTGTCGAAGTGACCGATGTTCCCGACGATCGCCTGGTGCTTCATCCTGGCCATGTCCGAGGCCATGATGATGTCCTTGTTGCCCGTCGTGGTGACGAAGATGTCGGCCTTGTCGACGACCTCGTCCAGCGTCGTGACCTGGTAGCCGTCCATCGCCGCCTGGAGCGCGCAGATCGGGTCGATCTCCGTCACGATCACCCGCGCGCCCTGGCCGCGCAGGGACTCGGCGCAGCCCTTGCCCACGTCGCCGTAACCGCACACGACAGCGGTCTTGCCGCCGATCAGGACGTCGGTGGCACGGTTGATGCCGTCCACCAGCGAGTGCCGGCAGCCGTACTTGTTGTCGAACTTCGACTTCGTCACCGCGTCGTTGACGTTGATCGCGGGGAACAGCAGCACACCGTCACGCTGCATCTCGTACAGACGGTGCACACCCGTCGTGGTCTCCTCGGTCACGCCGCGGATCTCGGAGGCCAGCTGGGTCCACTTCTGCGAGCCGTCCGTGATGGTGCGGTGCAGCAGTTCGAGGATGACGCGGTGCTCGTCGGACTCGGCGGTCTCCAGGCCGGGGACCTTGCCGTCCTTCTCGTACTCGACGCCCTTGTGGACGAGGAGGGTGGCGTCGCCGCCGTCGTCCAGGATCATGTTCGGGCCACCGGTGGGGCTGTCCGCCCAGGTCAGCGCCTGCTCGGTGCACCACCAGTACTCGTCCAGGGTCTCGCCCTTCCAGGCGAAGACGGGGACGCCCTGGGGGTTGTCCGGCGTGCCGTTCGGGCCGACGGCGATGGCGGCGGCGGCGTGGTCCTGGGTGGAGAAGATGTTGCAGGAGGCCCAGCGGACCCGGGCGCCGAGGGCGACCAGGGTCTCGATCAGCACGGCGGTCTGCACCGTCATGTGCAGGGAACCGGTGACACGGGCGCCGGCCAGCGGCTGGGACTCGGCGTACTCCTTGCGGATCGCCATCAGGCCGGGCATCTCGTGCTCGGCGAGGGTGATCTCCTTGCGGCCGAACTCGGCCAGCGAGAGATCGGCGACCTTGAAGTCCTGTCGGTTGTCGACAGTCGTCATGACGAGCTGCTCCTCGGAATAGGGGCGAGGGGTGGGTACGGCTGGTCTGCGCGGCGGCGGACATACGGATGCCCGGGAAGAGGACACAGGCATGCCCACGTGCGCGCAGCGCAGTCCGTCGGAGGCCCTCTCTCCCTCGGACGGTCCGTGATGCGACCGCCCGACCGCCATCAGCAGCGACGTCTGGCTCCGTCCCAAGCTACACCGGACCGCCCGGTGGCCCACAGTCCGCGTCCGCGTGGTTCCAGCCGTATCCGAGGCGGGCGCGAGGTCCGGGGCGGGGTGGGCGGTGCCGGTCAGTGGCCGTCGACGTGTGGGTTCGGGCCACCGGGGGTCGCCAGCGGGTCCGGGCCCTTGGCGGCCTCGGCCTCGCTGTAGATGTCGGGTTCGAGGTAGATCACACGGGCGATCGGGACGGCGGTGCGGATGCGGTCCTCGGCGGCGTCGATGGCGGCGGCGACCTCGGCGGCGGTGTCGTCGTGCCGTACCGCGATCTTGGCGGCGACCAGCAGTTCCTCGGGGCCGAGGTGGAGGGTGCGCATGTGGATGATGCGGGTGACGGAGGCGCCGTCGACGGTCGCGGCCTCGATCTTCTTGATCACGTCGAGGCCGGCCGCTTCGCCCAGCAGCAGCGACTTGGTCTCGGCGGCGAGGACCAGGGCGATGCAGACGAGCAGGACACCGATGCAGACGGTGCCGACGCCGTCCCAGACGCCGTCGCCGGTGAGCAGGGAGAGGCCGACGCCGCCGAGGGCGAGGACCAGACCGATGAGCGCGCCGAAGTCCTCCAGCAGGACGACGGGCAGTTCGGGGGCCTTGGCGCGGCGGATGAACTGCGACCAGGACAGCGAGCCGCGCAGCTCCTTGGACTCCTTGATCGCGGTGCGGAAGGAGAAGCCCTCGGCGAGGATCGCGAAGATGAGGACGCCCACCGGCCAGTACCAGTTCTCCAGGGCGTGCGGGTGGGAGACCTTTTCGTAGCCCTCGTAGATGGCGAACATGCCGCCGACGGAGAAGAGGACGATCGAGACGAGGAAGGCGTAGATGTACCGCTCGCGGCCGTAGCCGAAGGGGTGCTGCGGGGTGGCCTCGCGCTGGGCCTTCTTGCCGCCGACGAGCAGCAGGAACTGGTTCCCGGAGTCGGCCAGCGAGTGGACGCCCTCGGCGAGCATCGAGGACGAGCCGCTGAAGGCGAACGCCACGAACTTCGATGCCGCGATCGCGAGGTTGGCGCCGAGTGCCGCCACGATCGCCCTGGTACCGCCTGACGCGCTCATGTGTCCGCGTTGTCCCTTCGGTCTCTGCTCGGTCTCTGGGCCTTTGCGCGGCCTTTGCCGGTGGGTCATTGTTGCAGCCCGGCCGGGCCCCGGCGCGTCAGGTATCCACAGCCCCGGTCATACGATCCGTCAGACGCGCACGGTGGCGCGGAAGACCGTACCCGCGCCCGAGATCTCGGCCTTGTCGCCCGCGGGGACGAACACCGACTGTCCCGGGCCCAGTTCGTGCTCGCCCGCGCGGACGGAGCCGGCCGTGCACAGCAGGATCTGCGGGGTGTCCCGGGTGAGGTCGCGGGCGGTGCCGCCCTCGGCCAGGACGTAGCGGGAGAGCCGGAACTCGTCGATCGGCGTCTCGTAGACCTCTTCGCCGTCGGGGGCTGCCTCGGGCCGCAGTACGCCGGGGTCGCCCGCCTCGAAGCGGACGACGCGCAGGAGTTCGGGCACGTCGACGTGTTTGGGGGTCAGACCGCAGCGAAGGACGTTGTCGGAGTTGGCCATGATCTCGACGCCCAGGCCGTCGAGATAGGCGTGCGGGACGCCGGCGCCCAGGAACAGGGCCTCGCCGGGCTGGAGTCGGACGTGGTTGAGCAGCATGGCCGCGATGACGCCGGGGTCGCCGGGGAAGTGGTGGGCGAGGCCGGCGTACGGGGCGTGGTCGCCGCCCAGGCGGGCGCAGGCCGCGGTGGCCTCGGCGACCGTACGGGCCATGTCGTCGCGGTCCGCGGAGAGGATCGCGGTGAGGACCTCGCGCAGGGCCGCTTCCTCGGGGCGGGCGCCCAGGAGATCGACGTACGGCTTGAGGGAGTCGACGCCGAGGGCGGCGAGCAGTTCGGCGGCACGGGCCGGTTCGCGGAAGCCGCACAGGCCGTCGAACTCGGTGAGGGCGCAGATCAGTTCGGGCTTGTGGTTGGCGTCCTTGTAGTTGCGGTGCGGCGCGTCGATCGGGACGCCTCTGCGCTCCTCGTCGTCGTAACCCTCCCTGGCCTGCTCCAGATCGGGGTGCACCTGGAGGGACAGGGGCGCGCCGGCGGCGAGGATCTTCAGCAGGAAGGGCAGCCGGGGGCCGAACCTGGCCACGGCCTCCTTGCCCAGTTCGCGCTCCGGGTCGGCGTCGATCACCTCGGCGAGCGTGCCGCGCGCGGTGCGCGAGGGGGCGCCGGGGTGGGCGCCCATCCACATCTCCGCCTGGGGTTCGCCGGTCGGCTCGACGCCGAGCAGGTGCGGGAGGGCGGTGGGGGAACCCCAGGCGTAGGGGCGGACGGTGTTGTCGAGGCGGTCCATGTGTCTTCTCTGTCTTCCGTGCGTGCGCTGCTCGGCCGGCGGGCCCCGCGCGGGGCGCGGTGCCGGTGTGCGGGCCGTGGAAGGGCGGGCCCGGGGCCGGTGCGGACCGGCCCGTAGCCAGATCAGGCCCCGGAAGCGAGCGCCAGGTAAACGGCGGCGAAATCCGTGACGGCGATCAGTTCCGCGAGGGTCTCCAGTTCGCCGCCCTCCTCGGGTTCGAGTTCGCTGATCGGCGTGTCGTGGCTGAGGGCCAGGTCACGGGCGGTGGGGGCGGCGGAGAGGCCGCCGCTGGGGCGGTCGCGCAGCAGCACCACGCGCGCGTGCAGGGCGGGCGCCTCCTCCACGCGGTCGCGGAAGAAGTCGTCCGGGTCGGCGCTGGCGGCGAGCGGGCCGGCCAGCAGGGTGCCGTGCGCGGCGAGTGCCTCGGGGAGTTCGGCGACGACGGCGGGGCGCCCGGCGAGTTCGGCGAGGGCGGCCACGAAGCGGCGGCCCGCGGGGCCCGCGGAGGCGCCCTCGGTCCACACCACGGGGAGCGCGTCGGCGAGTTCGGCGGCGACGGTCTTGGCGGGGTTGCTGTAGGCCACGATGGCGGGGCCGCAGCGCTCGGCGATCCGGTCGAGGCGGTCGGCGACCTTCTCCAGGGCCTCGGGCGGGGCGGTGAGCAGGCCGATCCGGTCGAGGAGGGCGAGCAGCGGGGTCAGCAGGGCCCAGAAGACGCCGGGCGAGGACGCGGCGAGCGGTTCCTCGTGGTCGTAGGGCGCCGTCGCCATCGGTACGAACAGTCCGTGGGAGCCGCCGGTGGCCTCGGCGACGGGGGTGCCGGAGGGGGCGACGGCGACGACGGTGAGGCCGCGGCGGTACGCCTGGTCGGCGAGGAGGGCGAGGCTGGGTTCGGTGCCGTCCGGGGTGGTGATCAGGAGGAGGTCGACCGAGCCGGCCCAGCCGGGGAGTTCCCAGCGCAGGGCGCCCGCGGCGGGGGCGATGCCGGTCGGGGCGAGGCGGACCACGGGGCTGCCTGGTCCCGCCAGGGTGCCGAGGAGGTCGGCGGTGTGGGTGGCGGCGGCGCCGGGTCCGGCGATCAGTACGGCGCGGGGGCGGCCGTCGGGTTTGAGGTTGCCGACGCCGGCCTCGGCGGCGTGCCGGGCGGCGGTGCGGACGCGGGCGCCGGCCTCGGCGGCACCGCGCAGCAGGCCCCGGCGGTCGGCCTCGGCGAGGCCCTCCGGGCTGTCGAGCAGCGATTCGTCCAACATGGGCGGCAGCCTCCGATGGCCGGGGAGTGGCTACGACGTCTACGACGCTACGGGGTGCGGGGGTCTTCCGGCGGTACGGCGGTGTCCTCGCCGGTACGACGGCCGGACCGCGTCACTCGGGGCGGCGGGCCTCGTCCACGAGGAGGACCGGGATGCCGTCGCGGACCGGGTAGGCGAGACCGCAGTCCTGGCCGGTGCAGATCAGCTCGGTGTCCTGCTCCTTGAGGGGGGCGTGGCAGGCCGGGCAGGCGAGGATCTCCAGGAGGCCGGCTTCGAGCGGCATGGGGTGTGTCCCTTCGAGGGCGAGGTTTCTTGGACCGCTGGTCAGCGTACCGCTGCGGGGAGGGTGGGGCGGGGGTCGCGGTAAGGCTTTGCCCGCCGGCCCGCTCGACTCGGTCGGCTGAGGGGCGGGGGTAGGGGCTCCTGCCCGGCCGCCCGAGCCGGGGTGGGAGGGCCGGAGCGGAGGGGCAGGGCTTGGCGGCCGGGCTTGGCGGCCGGGCTTGGCGGCCGGGCTTGGCGGCCGGGCTTGGCGGCCGGGCTTGGCGGCCGGGCTTGGCGGCCGGGCTTGGCGGCCGGGCAGGAGCCGGGGTGGTGGGACGCGGCGTCCTGTCTCGGGTCCCGGCTCCGCCCTTCCGCCCGGCCGAATCGCTCCGCCGAGAGGCCCGAGCGGTGGGCCGGGGCGGGAGAGCGGGGCGGGGCGGGGTAGGCGCCGGGCGCCCGGTCACGCCCTGATGATCGCCAGGGCCTCGTCGCGGATCTTGGCCATGGTCGGCTCGTCCTTCGCCTCGGCGTTCAGGCGCAGGAGGGGCTCGGTGTTGGAGGGGCGGACGTTGAACCACCAGTCGGGGGTGGAGACGGTGAGGCCGTCGAGGTCGTCCAGGGTGACGTCGGCGCGGTCCTCGTAGGCGGCGCGGATCGCGGCGAGGCGGGCGGACTGGTCGGCGACGGTGGAGTTGATCTCGCCGGAGCCCGTGTAGCGGTCGTACTGGGCGACGAGCGAGGACAGCGGGCCCTGTTGGCCGCCGAGGGCGGCGAGGACGTGCAGGGCGGCCAGCATGCCGGTGTCGGCGTTCCAGAAGTCCTTGAAGTAGTAGTGCGCGGAGTGCTCGCCACCGAAGATCGCGCCGGTGCGGGCCATCTCGGCCTTGATGAAGGAGTGGCCGACGCGGGTGCGGACCGGGGTGCCGCCGTTCTCGCGGACGACCTCGGGGACCGTGCGGGAGGTGATCAGGTTGTGGATGATCATGCCCGCGCCGCCGTTGCGCGCCAGTTCGCGCGCGGCGACCAGGGCGGTGATCGCCGACGGGGAGACCGGGTCGCCGTTCTCGTCCACGACGAAGCAGCGGTCGGCGTCGCCGTCGAAGGCGATGCCGAGGTCGGCGCCCTCCGCCGGGACCCGCTTCTGGAGGTCCACGAGGTTGGCCGGGTCGAGCGGGTTGGCCTCGTGGTTCGGGAAGGTGCCGTCCAGTTCGAAGTACATCGGCACGAGCGTCAGGGGCAGACCGGCGAAGACCGTGGGCACCGTGTGGCCGCCCATGCCGTTGCCCGCGTCGACGACGACCTTCAGGGGGCGGATCGCGCTCAGGTCGACCAGCGCGCGCAGGTGCGCCGCGTAGTCCTCCAGCGTCTCGCGCGAGGTGAGGGTGCCCGGCTCGGCGGCTGGTTCGGGGGCGCCCGACTCCAGCCACTTCTCGGCCAGTTCGCGGATCTGCGCGAGGCCGGTGTCCTGGCCGACCGGGGCGGCGCCCGCGCGGCACATCTTGATGCCGTTGTACTGGGCCGGGTTGTGCGAGGCGGTGAACATCGCGCCGGGCAGGTCCAGCGCTCCCGAGGCGTAGTAGAGCTGGTCCGTGGAGCACAGGCCGATCTCGGTGACGTCCACGCCGAGGTCCGCGGCGCCGCGCGCGAAGGCGCGGGACAGGCCGGGGGACGAGGGCCGCATGTCGTGGCCGACGACGATCGCCGAGGCGCCCGTCACCTGCGCGAAGGCGGCGCCGAACAGCCCGGCCAGTGTTTCGTCCCACTGGTCCGGAACCACTCCGCGTACGTCGTACGCCTTCACGATCTGCGACAGATCAGCAGTCACGGCCGGGCCCTCCTGAAGTTCTCTGGACCCCCACAAACTACCCGGCCGCGGTAAGGGGGAGGTGTGCGGACACCGGCGGAGCGCGCGGTCGTCACCGGGAGGAGTGGCGGGCGGGTGGCGCTCCGGACCTCCCCGCGGGGGCCGTCCCTACGGGGGCCGTCCGTCATCCCCCTGTGGGCGTCCGTCAGTTGTCGGGGGAGCGCAGGACCCGCAGATGGCCTCGGCGGGCCACCTCCATGGGGTCCGCGGTGCGGGCTCCGCCGCCGGCCTCGGCCGCGCGCTCCTGGGGGCGGGCGGCCTCGCGCACGGCGTTGGCGAGCGCCTCCAGGTCGTCACCGCTGGGGCGGGCGGGGGCGGAACCGTCGAGGAGACGGACGACCTCCCAGCCGCGCGGCGCGGTGAGGCGTTCGGAGTGCTCGGCGCACAGGTCGTAGCAGTGGGGTTCGGCGTAGGTGGCGAGCGGGCCGAGGACCGCGGTCGAGTCGGCGTAGACGTACGTCAGCGTCGCGACGGCGGGTCGGCCGCAGGCGGTGCGCGAACAGCGACGTACAGGGCTCACGAGGTTGGACGGTACCGCACTCTTGAGCGGGCCGCGACGACTCTCCACCAGGTCACTCCCCCGTGTCGTGCTGTGAGACGCCCCACATACCCCTGCGAACAAGCCCTGTTGGGCTGCGCGGAGGGGGAGTCGGAGGCGATCGGGAGGGACTGTTTCCGGTCATGAGTCGGTACAAACACGGTCAATTGCCTTGAGTTACCGGGACTTGAGGGATTCAGGGTCAGCTGCCGAAATGAGCCGGACCTTGGCCGGATCGGTCCTCCCGCGGCAGGAATTCGCCGGTGGCCGGTTGGCGCGTGCGGCCGGGCGGGCGGGGCGGCCGAGGACTACGCTTCACCAGTGATGGACAACCGTGTACCGCCCCGAGCCGCAGGCCCCGGGCCCCGTCGCCGTGATCGTCACGGGCGGGGCATGCGGGGGCCGATCGCACCCCCGCAGGTGCCGCTGGCGGCGAGCAGGGCGGAGGTGTTCGCGGATCTCGTGCAGGACTCCGTGGACCGGCTGGAGCGGCGGTGGCCGCAGCTCGCCGAGGTGGAGTTCCTGGTGCTGGAGGTGCCTCACCCGGAGGGGCGGGAGCCGGTCGCCCCGTGGGAGGACGAGGCGGTGCCCCTCGGCGGGATCGCGCCGGCGCGGGAGGGGCGGCGGGCACGGGTGGTGGTGTACCGGCGACCCGTGGAGATCCGGTCGAAGGGGCGGGACGAGCGCGCGGCGCTCGTCCACGAGGTGGTCGTGGAACAGGTCGCGGAGCTGCTCGGGCTGACGCCGGAGACGGTGGATCCGCGGTACGGGGAGGAGTAGGGCCGGGCACCTCTCCTCCCCTCCTCCGGGGGACATGACTAGCGGGCGCTGCCCAGGTCGCGGTCCGCGCTGGAGCCCTGGAGCATCAGGGTGGTCTCCTCGATGCGGCTGAACCGGCCGTCGGCCGCCAGGTCGGCGAAGACGTAGACCTCCATCTGCACGCTCGTGCCGTCCTTCTTCGTGATGTGCGCGGTGTGCCGGTCGGCGTACCGGCTGCCGTCGTACAGCTCCTCGTGGACCTCGACGTGCCCGCCGGCGACGAGGGTGCGCAGGTGGGCGATGTGGTCGAGGAACTCGCCGCGGTCCGCCCACTCCCCGTCCGTGCGCTGGCGGTACTCCGGGGCGAAGTGGCGGTCGGCGGCCTCCTGAAGGGTCAGCTCGCCGTTGAAGAGCAGGTCGGTCAGGGCGGCCTCGATACCGGTGCGGGTCATGACAGGTCCTCTCCGAAGAATCCGAGATGCGTGCGCCGCGCACGCTTCGCCCTGACTGTAGCACCGAATGCGTGCGCTGCGCACGCTATTCTTCGGGCATGGAGTCATCACGTACGGAAAACGAAGTCGGGCAGGAGATCGCGGACGCCCTGGGAGTGCTGCTGCGGCGCACCACCCGTGCGCGGCTGCACCAGAAGCTGACCGAGGGCATGGGCGAGGCGGTGGACGAACTGACCTACCCCGTCCTCAGCGCCCTCGCCCGGATCGGCCCCTGCAGCGCGGCCGACCTGGCACCCGAGGTGGGCCTCGACCGCTCCGGCGTCACGCGCCGGGCCTCCCGGCTCCAGGACGCCGGTCTCGTACGGCGCGAGCCCGACCCCGCCGACCAGCGCGCCCAGTTGCTGGTCCTCACCGAGCCGGGCCGGCGGGCCGTGGCCGAGCTGCGCGCGCGGCTGGCCGCCCAGATCATGGCGAGCCTGTCGGAGTGGCCCCCGGGAGAGGCCGAGGCCTTCGCCCGGGGGCTGCACCGCTTCACGCTGGAGGGCCCGTTCACCTGACGGGCGGGCCGGAGCAGGTCAGGTGAGGTCAGGGGGACGGTGACCGGGTGCCCCCTACTGCTGACCGGTTGCCCCCTGCTTCTGGAGGAACGACTACTTCTGGAGGATCGACAGGTCCTCGCTCGTCCTCGGGACCGAGACCAGGCCCCGGTCGCTCGGCAGGGTCTGGATGGTGAAGCCGGAGGGGTCGGTGGAGGTGAGGGTGCGGGAGGCGTAGAGGGGGGTGGTGGTGAGGGGTTCGACGGTCAGCGCGTAGGTGCCCTTGGCGCCGGCGGGGACCGGGGCGTCGATGTTCTCGGTGGTGCCGGCCTTGATCGTGTAGGTCCTGCTGACCGCCGTACCGCCGTCGCTGCCCGCCGAGGCGGTGACCTTGACCTTGGCCGTGGCGGTGGGCGCCGTCAGGGTCAGGGTGCTGCCCTTGGCGCTGTTGTCGGCCGCGGTGGCGCGCGCGCCGACGGGGGCGGTGGCCGGGATGAACGCGGTCTCCTGGTTCGCGCCCTTGCCCCGGACCACCCGCAGCGCGGCGACCACCGGCACCGACTCGTCGGTGGGGGTCAGCACCAGGGAACCGGCCTCGCCGCGGGTGAGCGGGCCGAGGTCGACCGAGGTGGTCATGCCGGACTTGACGTGCAGTTCCTCATTGCCCGCCGGGGTGATCAGACCGTCGGGCGAGGCGAGGCGGATCTTGAGGTCGGCGTCCGCGTCACCGGGGGTGAAGGCGATCAGGCGGACGTCGGTGGCGTCCTTCGGGATGCCGGGCAGCACCAGGCTGCCGGCCGGGTCGGCGGCCGCGGCCAGCCAGTCGCCGCCCGCCTTGTCGTCCAGCGCCTGCACCGTCGCGCCGACCCGCCCGCTGCGCACGCTGACATGCACGGTCAGGTCGTCCTGCCGCTCGTCGGTCAGCGTGGACAGCAGGATCGGCTCGCTGCTGTGCGGCGCGACCGTGAGGTTCTCCCCCAGCGACGACTTGATCGCGCCGTTCTTGCCGTACAGCTCGACGTCCACGACGGCGGCGGAGTCGTCCGGGTTGGTCAGATGGACGTAGTCGGTGCGGCTGGCGGCGGTGCTGGCGCCCGGGAACCAGAACTCGGTGTCCGCGGGCGTGCAGGTGACGCCCTGGAGGCCGCGGCCGGTGCCGGCGGCGATCTCGGTGGTCTCCTGCACGGTCCAGCCGGGCGCCAACTTCCCGTCCGCGGTGCCGATCAGGGCGGGTGTGTCGGCGCCGGAGGTGTCGCCGGTGACCGGGCTGCCGGGCGCCTTCGGGGTGAGCGCCGGCAGGTCGGCGGTCGACCTCTTGCCGCCCTTGCCCTTGCCCTTCCCCTGCCGGGTGCCGCCTGTACCGTCCGCCGACTGCTCGGGGGCGGCCTGGAATTGGGCCTTGCCGCCGCTCGACGCGCCCTGGGTGACGGGCGTGAACGAGGTGTACGTCGTGTCCGCGATGTCCGACACGCTGGGCGCCGGGCACAGCAGTCCGGTGCGCTGGACGGGCAGTTGGGCGGCGGCGCCGGGCGCGGCCGCGCCGGACGCGGACGGGGTGGCCAGCGCGGCGACCGCGGTGACGGCGGCCAGCGCGGTGGTGCCGGCGATCAAGGACAGGGTGGTGCGGTTCACTGCTGGCTCCCGTCGGGGCGCTCGCTGCCGGTGCCATGGGGCTGCTGGGCGGGGTCGTAGCCCTGCTGGGCGGGGTCGTACGCCGGGTCGTAGACCTGCTGCTGGTACGCCGACGGGTCGTACGGCTGCTGTTGCTGCTCGGCGGTGCCGCCGTAGGCGTACGGGTCGTACGACGCCGTGCCGTAGGGGTCGGCCTGGTACGCCTGCTGGTCGTAGCCGCCCTGCTGGTAGGCGTCGTTGCCGTAGCCGGGGTACGGGGTGTTCGCGTAGGGGGTGGCGTACGACTCGTCGTAGGCGGGGTCGTACGGCTGCTGGTGCGGGATCTGGGGTTCGGCAGGAGCCGGGGCCGGGGGCGCCTCCGGGGCCGCCCCTGCGGGCATCTCCCCTACGGGCGCTTCCCCTGCGGGGGTCTCCGCGGCGGCCTCCTCCTCGGCCTGGGCGCGCAGGCGGCGGGCGCGGCGGCCCTCGCCCGTGGGGATCTCCGCGGGCGGCGGCTCCTCCTCGGGGAGGTCGTCGTCCACGTCGCGGCGGCGGCCCGGCAGGGCGAGGACGACCAGGACGACGGCGAGCGCGCCCTGGGCCCACAGCCAGACGGTGTGGGTGAGCGGCGCGTCGTAGGTGACGTCCAACCGGCCGCCGGCGGCCGGGAGTCGGAAGCCCTGGGCCCAGCCGTCGACGGTGGTGCGGGTGAGCGGCTTGCCGTCGAGGGTGGCGGTCCAGCCGGGGGCGGCGCTGTCGGCGAGGCGCAGCACACGGCCGTCGGAGCCGGACGGGACGGTGGTGTGGATGTCCACCGGTCCGGCCTCGACCGGCCGGGTGCTGCCGGAGTCGACGGAGTCCGAGGTGCCGGCGGGCAGGATGACCGCGCGGGAGACCTCCTGGTCGACGCGCCACAGGGCGTTGCCGTTCTGCTGGCTGAGCCGGGCCAGGCCGGGGGTGGCGTCGAGGACGCGGGTGATGTCGCGGGGCGCGCCCTTGTGGACGAGGACGTAGCGCACGGCGAAGCCGCCGAGTTCGTCGGCCTGGTCGGCGCCGGAGCCGGCGACCAGATTGGCGACGACCTTGTCCAGGCGGGCGTTCTGCCCGTCGGCGGCGGCGAGTTCGGCGTCTCCCATGCGGGCGCCGGCGCCGCGCACCAGGGTGTAGCTGACGTGCGCGGTGGAGTCGCTGTCCAGGACGAGGGTGCGGGCCCGGTCGCCGGTGGTGGAGTCCTCGGCGACGAACGCGGGCACCTGGGCCGGGTCGCGGCGCTGCACGGGGCCGTCGGCGCCGCGGAACATCCAGGCGGCGGCGAGCAGCAGCGGGCCCACGGCGGCGGTGAGCGCGATCAGGGCGGCCACCGGCTGGCGCCAGCCGAAGCTCTGCTCGGCCACGCGCGCGCGGGCGCCGTCGGCGCCGAGGACGGCGGCGGCCAGCAGGGCGATGCCGTAGACGAGGGTGGCGGGGCCCGCCCAGGCGGAGCGGTTGGCGAGGACCGCGAGGACGAGGCCGATCAGGGCGACGACCCAGGCGGTGCGGATGCCCAGCTGCCGCTCGGAGCGCAGCAGTGCGGCGAGGGCGGCGAGCACGATGCCGAGCAGCAGCACGCCGCTCATGGTGCCGGGGCCGCCGGGGCTGGCGCCGAGCAGGTCGAGCGCGGAGGCGGACGAGGCGCCGTACGCCAGGCCCGCTTCCTTGAAGAAGCCGGTCGGCAGCAGGGTCAGCGACCAGGGGGCGAGGAGCAGCAGCGGGGTGCCGAGCTGGACGAGCAGGCGCAGGCCGTGGGCGATCAGGTCGGCGCGGCGCAGCACGAGCACACCGAGGCCGAGGATCAGCGCGACGGACCAGATGATCGGGGTGAAGGCGGTGGTGACGGTCAGCAGCAGCGCGTACGCCCAGGTGGCGCGCCAGCTGCCGCGGGCGCCGGTGCGGCTGGTGAGGCCGCTCGCGGCGATGCCCGCGCGGGCGATCAGCGGCAGCAGTACGGCGAGTACGGCGGTGCCGATGCGGCCGCCGGCCAGGGCGCCGGTGGTGGCGGGCAGGAAGGCGTAGGCGATGGCCGCCCAGGCGCGCAGCAGCCGGGAGGTGACCAGTGGCCGGGAGGCGAAGTAGGCGGTGATTCCGGCGAGCGGCACCGAGCAGACCAGCAGCACGGTGACCGCGACTCCGGCGGAGCCGAACAGCAGGGTGGCCAGAGTCGCGACGATGGCGAGGTACGGCGGTGCGGCGGGGGTGCCGCCGGCGCCGACCGGGTGCCAGGCGGCGGCGAAGCGGGACCACAGGTCGCCGGCGCCCGCCGGGGCGGGCAGCAGGGCGCCGCCGCCGAGCGCGCCGCCGGTGAGCAGGGCGCGGCAGGCGACCAGGGAGATGACCAGGAGGGCGAGGAAGAGCACCGGGCCGGGCCTGCGGGCGATCCGCTTGAGGCGGACGAACTGCTCGACCTCCAGGAAGTCGGCGTCGTCGCCGCCGGGGCCGGATTCCACGGCGCCGCCGTGCCGGCCGGCCGTGGTGTCGGTGTCGGAGGCGCCGGTGAAGTTGCCCGCGAACTGCTCCACGGTGACGCGGATGGTGGCGCCGGGCGGTGGGAAGAGGGCGCGTAGTTCGTCCTTGCCGATCCGCGGGGTGCCGCGGCTGCGCCGGGCGGCGATGATCCGCTCGGGGCGCAGCAGGGTGCCCAGCAGGCCGCGGATCTCGTCGACGGCCTGGCCCGGGACCTTGCCGACCAGGTAGGCGACGGTGCGCAGCAGGGTGCCGAGGACGATCCGCAGCATCACCCAGGGCAGCGCGGCGGTACGGGTGTTGACGAGCAGGGTGTGGACGGCGCCGGCCTTGTCGACCTTGTGCGGGGAGGCGGCGGTGCGGCCCACGCAGTCCACGGCGCGGCGCTCGCGGGAGGCGGCCTCGGCGTGCCGGACGACCGCGTCGGGGGCGATCAGGACGCGGTGGCCGGCGAGATGGGCGCGCCAGCACAGGTCCACGTCGTCGCGCATCAGGGGCAGCCGGCGGTCGAAGCCGCCGAGCTGTTCGAACACGTCGCGGCGGATCAGCATGCCGGCCGTGGAGACGGACAGCACGGTACGGACGTGGTCGTGCTGGCCCTGGTCCTGTTCGCGGCGGTCGAGACCGGTCCAGCGGCGGCCGGAGTCGGCGATGGAGACGCCGACCTCCAGCAGCTGCCTGCGGTCGTACCAGCCGCGGAGTTTGGGGCCGACGATCGCCACGTCGTCGCGGCCCAGTTCGAGTTCGTTCTCGACGACCCGGAGCAGCTGGGCGAGGGCGTCGGGTTCGGGTGCGCAGTCGTCGTGCAGCAGCCAGAGCCACTGGACCGGTTCGCCGTGGGGCAGTTCGGGCAGGTCGTAGGCGTCGTCGCGCCAGGTGCGGGTGACCGGGTCCCAGCCGCTGGGGCGCTTGAGGTACGGCAGCTCGTCCGGGGTGAGGACGGGGACCGCGCGGCTCGCCTCCTCGACGGCCTGGCCGAAGCCGGTGCGGCGGGCGAGGTGCAGCACGCCCGCGTCGCCGAGGGCCTCGCCGAGCAGCTGGGCGGAGTTGTCCGCGCTGCCGGTGTCGGCGGCCACCGCGTGCTGGACGGGGCGTTCCTGGCCGAGCAGCCCGGCGAGCGCGTCGGGCAGCCAGCGCGCGCCGTCGTGGGAGACGAGGACGGCGGTGACGACGTGACGCGGGAACTCGGGTGGGCGGGCCGGATCGAACGCCGCCTGGCGGGCTGGGTCGAACGCTGCTGCGGCGGCCGGGTCTTGGGCTGCCGTATGGCTGTGCACGGACATCGAGGTACGGGCCCCGGTTCGCTGGACTGCGGTGGACACCTGCGGTCCCCCGGCCTCGATGGGCTCGCGGGGACAGCGGGTCGTCTCGGACGAGCGACCACACTATCGGCTGCCCACGACGACGGCCCGCCGCCTGTGGACAACCCACGGGCCACGGGCCGTTCGTGATGTTTTCGCGGATATGGCGCGGGTATGTACCGGGTGCCCGCGGCGCCGGCGCGCGGTCAGACGGCGGCCTTCTTCAGGCGGCGGCGCTCCCGCTCGGACAGACCGCCCCAGATGCCGAAGCGCTCGTCGTTGGCGAGGGCGTACTCGAGGCATTCGGAGCGGACCTCGCAGGCGAGGCAGACCTTCTTCGCCTCTCTGGTGGAGCCGCCCTTCTCGGGGAAGAAGGACTCGGGGTCGGTCTGGGCGCACAGCGCGCGCTCCTGCCAGCCGAGTTCCTCGTCCGCGTCGTCGACCAGCAGTTGCTGCACCAGCTCGGTCATGTGCGCCCCTCGTCTGTCTTTCGCGTCCCCGTGCGTACGCCGTTACCGATTTCGGCTGAACGACACGAGTGAAATTACAAGTGTGCTGCTCCGGGCGAGTCAAGCCGAGATCTGCTATTGAGCCCGTTATTCACTCTGCGGAACCAAGGCCGTGCGGAAAGTGTTCAAATCGCCATAAACTCCGACACACGACCGGGCACGCCGCCGGACACCCGACCGGGGTCCGCCGGACCGCCGCGCTCCGCAGGCGCCTGCACGGCTCCTGACGCAGAGAAAGACGTCCTGACGTTCGATCGCGTTGCACGGCCCGTCGAGCGCTCGGATGTGCCCCATGTGTCCCGGTGCCCCGAGCACCAAACCTCATGCACGAGAGATGACCCGGATGGGGTGAAATGTGTCCCACATGGCGGGCATCGAGTTGACAGCACTGGTGTGAACCGTTGTCCTATTGGGCATGCTCGCGAACTCGGTACCCACCTCGACCCGCACCGCCGGGTCCCACGGTGCTGCCCGGGCCCGCTGTAGCTGTTGTCGCTGTTCCAGCTGTTGAGCCGGCCTCTTCCTCCTTCTCCGGGTCTCCGCTCCGGCTGTCGCCGATGCCTCGTCCTCGCGCGGCTCGGTCGTTCTTCCCTCGCAGCCCCTCCCGCCGGGCTTCCACACTTCTCCGCCGAGGAACCAGCACACCCCCATGAACAGCGACAACGACCTCCAGATCGCCGGTGACCTGCTTGAGGTCCCGCACCTGCTCCAGCCGCCGCGCGAGCACCCGGCCACCGTCGCCGAGTTCGCCGGCCTGGCCCGCGCCATCGCCGCCGACCGCGCCCAGTGGGCGGATCTCGTGCGCTACGACGCCACGACCCGCTGGTACCACCGGCTGCGCACCGGCCCCGGTTACGAGGTCTGGCTGCTGTCCTGGGTGCCGGGGCAGGGCACCGGGCGGCACGACCACGGCCGCTCCTCCGGTGTCCTCACCGTCCTGGAGGGCACGCTGACCGAGCACACCCGGCGCGGTGCCAGGACGCTCGCGCCCGGCGCACACCATGTGTTCGCGCCGGGGTACGCGCACGAGGTCGTCAACGACGCGCTGGAACCGGCGGTCAGCCTGCACATCTACTACCCGGGCCTCACCGAGATGCCCATGCACCCCGCGGCGCACGCCGGGGCGCACGTCGCCCCCTTCTGCGAGGCGCGTCCGGTGACTGCCTGACGCGTTGTCGGACCCTCCTGCAAGACTGGTGCCCATGCGCATTGTGGTTCTGGCAGGCGGTATCGGTGGTGCACGGTTCCTGCGTGGTCTCCAGCAGGCCGCGCCGGACGCGGATGTCACGGTGATCGGCAACACCGGCGACGACATCCACCTCTTCGGGCTGAAGGTCTGCCCGGACCTCGACACGGTGATGTACACGCTGGGCGGCGGCATCAACGAGGAGCAGGGCTGGGGTCGGTCCGCGGAGACCTTCCATCTCAAGGAGGAACTGGCGGCCTACGGGGTCGGCCCCGAGTGGTTCGGGCTCGGCGACCGGGACTTCGCCACGCACATCGTGCGGACGCAGATGCTCGGCGCCGGTTATCCGCTGAGCGCGGTGACCGAGGCGCTGTGCGACCGGTGGAAGCCCGGTGTGAAGCTGATCCCGATGACCGACGACCGCGTGGAGACGCATGTGGCCGTCCAGGTCGACGGCGAGCGCAAGGCGGTCCACTTCCAGGAGTACTGGGTGCGGATGCGGGCCGGTGTGCCCGCCGAGGCCGTGGTCCCGGTCGGCGCCGAGCACTCCAAGCCGGCCCCCGGTGTCCTGGAGGCGATCGCCGAGGCGGACGTCATCCTCTTCCCGCCGTCCAACCCGGTCGTGTCCATCGGCACGATCCTCGCGGTCCCCGGCATCAGGGAGGCCATCGCGGACGCGGGCGTGCCCGTGGTCGGCCTGTCCCCCATCGTCGGCGACGCGCCCGTGCGCGGGATGGCCGACAAGGTGCTCGCCGCGGTCGGCGTGGAGTCCACGGCCGCCGCGGTCGCCGAGCACTACGGCTCTGGCCTGCTGGACGGCTGGCTGGTCGACACCGTGGACGCGGCGGTGGTCGAGCGCGTGGAGGCCGACGGCATCCGCTGCCGTGCCGTACCGCTGATGATGACCGACGTGGCCGCGACCGCGCAGATGGCGCGGGAGGCGCTGACGCTGGCCGAGGAGGTGCGGGGCGCGTGAGCGTGGACCGCGCGGAGCGTCCCGCGTTCCAGGTCTGGGCGCCGGCCGGGCTGCCCGAGGTGCAGCGGGGCGACGACCTCGCCAAGCTGATCGCCGTCGCCGAGCCCGGCCTGGCCGACGGGGACGTGGTGGTCGTCACCTCCAAGATCGTGTCCAAGGCGGAGGGCCGGATCGTCCGGGCCACCGACCGGGAGGCCGCGATCGACGCGGAGACCGTGCGGGTGGTGGCCCGCCGGGGTGCCCTGCGGATCGTGGAGAACCGGCAGGGCCTGGTCATGGCCGCCGCCGGGGTCGACGCGTCCAACACCCCCGCCGGGACCGTGCTGTTGCTGCCCGAGGACCCGGACGCGTCCGCCCGTGCGATCCGCGACGGCCTGCGCGACGCCCTCGGGGTCGAGGTCGGGGTGATCGTCAGTGACACCTTCGGGCGACCCTGGCGCGCGGGGCTCACGGATGTGGCGATCGGCGCCGCCGGGGTGCGGGTGCTGGACGATCTGCGCGGCGGCACGGACGCGCACGGCAACCCGCTCAGCGCCACCGTGGTGGCCACGGCGGACGAACTGGCCGCCGCCGGTGACCTGGTCAAGGGCAAGGCCGAGGGACGGCCGGTCGCGGTGGTGCGGGGCCTGTCCCAGCTGGTGGGAGAAGGCGGCGAGCCGGACACCGGCGCGCGGGCGCTGGTGCGCGCCGCGGCCGACGACATGTTCCGGCTCGGCACCTCCGAGGCGGTCCGCGAGGCCGTGACCCTGAGGCGCACCGTGCGGGCGTTCACCGAGGAGCCGGTGGACCCGGGTTCGGTACGGCGCGCGGTGGCGGCGGCCGTGACCGCGCCCGCGCCGCACCACACCACGCCCTGGCGGTTCGTGCTGCTGGAGTCGGCCGGGTCGCGCACCCGGCTGCTGGACGCGATGCGGGACGCCTGGATCGCCGACCTGCGGCGGGACGGCAAGAGCGAGGAGTCCGTCGCCAAGCGGGTCCGGCGCGGCGAGGTGCTGCGGGACGCGCCCTTCCTCGCGGTGCCGTGCCTCGTCATGGACGGCTCGCACCACTACGGGGACGCGCGGCGCGACGGCGCCGAGCGGGAGATGTTCGTCGTCGCCATGGGCGCGGGCGTGCAGAACTTCCTGGTGGCGCTGGCCGGGGAGCGCCTCGGCTCGGCCTGGGTGTCGTCCACGATGTTCTGCCGGGACGTGGTGCGCGAGACGCTCGGGCTGCCCCCGGAGTGGGATCCGATGGGCGCGGTGGCGATCGGTCATCCGGCCCAGCCGCCGAGCCCGCGGGCGGACCGGGACGCGGAGGCGTTCATCGAGGTGCGGTGAGACGGGTCCGGGGGCCTAGTCTCTAAGGGCGGTACCGGCGGCAGTGCCGGTGCCGGTCGCATCGGCAATCCGAGGATCTGATCCGTGGCAGGACGTTTCGTTCAGCGGCCCACGCGTACGGCTGTGCGCGGTGGGCAGGCCGGCGTGTCCGCGGGCGGTACGGGTCGTACGGGTGCCGCGGCCGGGATACCGCGGCAGGTCGCGGAGGCCGCGCGGGTGCGGCGGTGGGTGCCCGAGGGGCCGCTCGATCTCGGGCTGGTGCTCGGGCCGCTGCGGCGCGGGCCCGCTGATCCGACGTTCCGGGCCACGGCGGACGGATCCGTGTGGCGGGCGTGCCGCACCCCGGCCGGGCCGGGCACGCTGCGGGTACGGGCGTACGGCGGTGAGGTGCTCGGCGAGGCGTGGGGGCCGGGGGCGGAGTGGCTGCTCGACGGCCTGCCCGCGCTGCTCGGCGCGGCCGACGAGCCGGACGCGTTCGTGCCCCGGCACCGGGTGGTGGCACTGGCCCGGCACCGGCGGCCGGGGCTGCGGCTCACGCGGACCGGGTTGGTGCTGGAGTCGTTGATCCCGTCGGTGCTGGAGCAGAAGGTCACGGCGGACGAGGCGTACCGGGCGTGGCGGTTGCTGGTGCGGCGGTTCGGGGAGCCGGCGCCGGGCCCCGCGGGGACCGGTGAGCGGCCGATGTCCGTCATGCCCGGCCCGCGGACATGGGCGTTGATCCCCTCCTGGGAGTGGCATCGGGCCGGGGTCGACGACAAGCGCGCGTCCACGATCCTGCGGGCGGTGCGGGTGGCCGCGCGGCTGGAGCAGGCGGCGGAGATGCCCCCGGGGCAGGCCCGGGCGCGGCTGGAGGTCGTGCCCGGGGTGGGGGTGTGGACGTCGGCCGAGGTGGTGCAGCGCAGTCATGGGGCGGCCGACGAGGTGACGGTCGGGGATCTGCATCTGCCGGGGATCGTGGGGTGGGCGCTGGCGGGTGACCGGCACGCGGACGACTCCGAGATGCTGCGTCTGCTGGAGCCGTACGCAGGGCAACGGCACCGTGCCGCCCGGCTGATCCTGCTGAGCGGTCTCGTCCCGGCCCGGCGCGTCCCGAAGATGCCTCGGGTGGACATCGGGTTGCTCTGAACCGGGGCTGGGCGGGGGTGGGTTCCGCTCACCGGCGCTGGCCGGGTGCCGCTGCGCCCACCCGTGCCGCCCCAGCGGCACGATTGCCCGCAGCTACGGGGACGTGGCGACCGGGACAGGCCACCCCGGCCGCCGTACCGCCCCCTACTGGTCGGAAGAGAACCGCACCGCCCCCGCCGGAATGCGCGCGTCGCACCACACCCGCGCCCCCTCGCGCAGCTCGTTGTCGGGGCCGATGACCGCGCCGTCGCCGATGACCGTGCCGGTGAGGACGGAGCGGCTGCCGACGCGGGCGCGGGTGCCGATCAGGGAGTCGGTGATGATCGCGCCCGGCTCGATGACCGCGCCCGGCAGGATCGTGGAGCCGAAGACCCGCGCGCCTTCCGCGACGAACGCGCCCTCCCCCACCACCGTGCCCCCGGTCAGCTTCGCGTCCGGCGCCACCTGGGCCGTCGGCAGCACCAGCCGGTCACCGCAGCGCCCCGGCACCGCCGGCGACGGCGCGCGCCCGAGCACCAGGTCGGCCGAGCCGCGCACGAACGCCGCCGGGGTGCCGAGGTCCAGCCAGTACGTCGAGTCGACCATGCCCTGAAGGTGCGCCCCGGCCGCGAGCAGCTGGGGGAACGTCTCGCGCTCCACCGACACCGGCCGGCCCGCCGGGATCGCGTCGATGACCGAGCGCCGGAAGACGTACGCCCCCGCGTTGATCTGGTCGGTGACGATCTCCTCGGGCGTCTGCGGCTTCTCCAGGAAGGCCAGCACCCGGCCCGTCTCGTCGGTCGGCACCAGGCCGTAGGCCCGGGGGTCGGACACCTTCGTCAGGTGCAGCGAGACATCCGCGCCCGTCGACTCGTGGGTGTCGACGAGGGCCCGGATGTCCAGGCCCGTCAGGATGTCGCCGTTGAAGATCAGCACCGGCTCGTCGGGGCCCGAGTGCAGCCGCGAGGCCACATTGCGGATCGCCCCGCCCGTGCCCAGGGGCTCCTCCTCGGTGACGTACTCGAGGTGGAGGCCCAGCGCCGAGCCGTCGCCGAAGTACGGCTCGAAGACCTCGGCCAGATAGCTGGTGGCAAGGACGATGTGCTCGACGCCCGCCGCTCTCGCCCTCGCCAGCTGGTGGGTGAGGAACGGCACGCCCGCGGCCCTGACCATGGGCTTGGGCGTGTGCACGGTGAGCGGGCGCAGCCGGGTGCCTTTGCCGCCGACCAGGAGGATCGCTTCTGTCACCTGTCGTCTCTGCTTCCTGCCGGGACCGGCCGAACTGACTCGTTCTACTCGTATCGGCCGGTCAGTGTATGCAGACCGTAGCGACGGAGGCCGTGACGGCCACGCGGTTTGCCGTGAGACGGGTGTGAGATCAGTGAGAGACGCGCCCCCGTCGCGCGTCCTCGCGCGCGTACCCTGTGCCGGGTGAACGCCACCGATCGCACCCCCGCCGACCTGCTGACTTCCGCCCTCGCCGCGGATCCCGGCCGCCCGCTGGTGACCTTCTACGACGATGCCACGGGCGAACGCGTCGAACTCTCGGTCGCCACCTTCGCCAACTGGGTGGCCAAGACCGCGAACCTCCTCCAGGGCGACCTCTCCGTGGAACCCGGCGACCGGGTCGCGCTGCTGCTGCCCGCGCACTGGCAGACGGCGGTGTGGCTGCTGGCCTGCGCCTCGGTGGGCGCGGTCGCGGCCATGGCCGGGGACCCGGCGGCGGCCGATGTGGTCGTCAGCGGGCCGGACGCGCTGGAGGCGGCGCGGGCCTGCCGGGGCGAGCGGGTCGCGCTGGCCCTGCGGCCGCTCGGCGGACGTTTCCCGCAGCCGCCGCAGGGGTTCCTCGACTACGCCGTGGAGGTGCCGGGCCAGGGCGACCGGTTCACGTCGCCGTACGGCGGGGAGTCGGCGCTGATCGTGGCCGGCGCGGAGTTCAGCGGGGCCGAGGTGGTGCAGAAGGCCCTCGCCGACTCGGCTGAGCTGGACCTTACGGGGCCCGGTTCGCGGCTGCTGTCGGGGTTGTCGTACGACACCTGGGAAGGGCTCAGCGCGGGCTTGTTCGCGCCGCTGGCCAGTGGGGGGTCGGTGGTGCTGTGCCGGAATCTGGAGCGGCTGGGCGAGGAGGCGCTGGCGAAGCGGATCGAGAGCGAGAAGGTGACGGCGGTACGGCGGTGACGGCGGTACGGCGGTGACGGCGGTACGGCGGTGACGGCGGCCGGATACCGGGTGCCGGTCCGTCGTGGCCGGTCGCGCCCACGCGGCGGAGCCGCACAGTGATGCAAGCCCCGCGCCCCTTGAGTTGGGATGCGTACCCCCTCTTGGAGTAGTACGAGGCGCCTTCTCTCGCTCTTCGCCCCATGGTCGAGAGGAGTACCTCCTACGACCATGGGGCCTTGCACCGTGATCCTCTCCCCTCCTCCCGCCGACGGTTCGTCCGCGACCGGGGCCGGGCTCGCGCGGCGGCGCCGGCGGCGGTGGGCCAAGGGGGCGGGGCTCGGCGCGGTGGTCCTGGTCGCGGCGGCCGTCGGGGCGGGGTGGACGGCGTACGCCCGGCTCAGCGCCAATGTCCGGCCCGACGACGCGGCGGCCGCCGAACTCGGCCGGTACGCCCGCGAGCGGCCCCCGGTCGTGGCGCCCGGGGCGCGGAACATCCTGCTGATCGGGTCCGACAGCCGGGCCGGGAGCGGCAACGCCCGCTACGGGCGGGACCTGGGCAGCCAGCGTTCGGACACGACGATCCTGCTGCATCTGGCGGCGGACCGGCGCAGCGCCACCGCCGTGTCCGTGCCCCGGGACCTGATGGTGGACGTCCCCGGCTGCCTCCGGGCCGACGGCACCCGGGGCGAGCCGGTGTTCGCGATGTTCAACCACGCCTTCGAGCTGGGCGGTTCGGCGTGCACGGTCCGTACCGTCGAGAAGCTGACGAACATCCGCGTCGACCACCACATGCTCGTGGACTTCAGCGGGTTCAAGGACATGGTGGACGCCGTCGACGGGGTGCGGGTCTGTCTGAAGGAGCCCATCGACGACAAGGCGGCGAAGCTCAGGCTGCCCGCGGGCGAGGTCACGCTCGACGGGGAGCAGGCCCTCGGCTATGTACGGGCCCGCGAGTCGCTGGGCGACGGCAGCGACACCGAGCGGATGCGGCGCCAGCAGCGTTTCCTCGGCGCGCTGGCCACCAGGGTGCGCGGCAATGACGTACTGCTGAACCCCTTGCGGCTGTACGCCGTGCTGGACGCGGCGACGTCCTCGCTCACCACCGATCCCGGGCTGGCGAACCTGAGCGATCTGTACCGACTGGTGCGGACGCTGCACGACATTCCCACCCGGCATATGCAATTCCTGACGGTGCCGAGGGAGCAGTACGTCTACGACGCCGATCGCGACCAACTCGTGGAGCCCGAGGCCGAGAAGCTCTTCGAACGGCTGCGCGCGGACCGGCCGGTGGTGGTCGCGGGGCAGGCGCCGGACAAGCCGTCGGCGCCGCGAAAGGGCACGAACGGCGGCCCCTCTCCCGCGCCCACCTACACCGGGAACACGGCCGCCGAGCGCGGTTGCGCGTAAGACGCCCACCAAGAGGCCGGTCTTCCGTTCAGAAAATGAGGCGGATTGCCCGGTTGTAGGGACGACGGATTTGTCACGGGCGTCCCTAGACGCTGAACTGGGCGGATAGTGTGAGCGATCCGGTGCACGTGGCCACGAGGTCCGACCTGGGGTCGTGCACTGTTTCACCTGGACCCGAGCGCCTTTGAGGGGGAAGGCGCCGCGTGGCCCCGACGGAGGATTCGGACAACCGTGGACGCGCAAGGCCGTGGGCGGGCGGACAACATCGATCCCGCAGACCAGTGGGTGCTCAATCCGAACACCGGCGAATACGAACTGCGACTGCCTCCTTCCGGAACGCAATCGGTTCCCGGTCCGCGCAAGCCGTCCGCCGAGGACGGCGGCGGTGCCCGGCGCCGTCGGCGCAACGACATGGCGCCCGGTGAGACCCGCGAGATGAGCAAGGTGCCCGCGCAGGACGGCGGGCCCGAGGAGGGCGGCGGGACGCGCACCCGGGAGGGGGGCCGTACCCGGGACGGGGACCGCGCCGGGGACAAGGCGCGCGCCGGGGACGTGCCGCCGCCGAGGACCTCCCGGCGGCGTACCACCGAGCCCGAGGGCGCGCCGGGACGGCGTGGCCGCCGGCCGGTGAAGAAGAAGTCGAAGGCGAAGAAGGTGCTGGCGTGGACCGCCGGCGGCACGGCCTTCGCGCTGGTCGCGGTCGGCGCCGCCGGGTACCTGTACCTCAAGCACCTTGAGGGCAACATCAGTTCGACCGATGTCGGGGACGCGGGCTCCAAGGGCTTCAGCAAGGACGACGCCTTCAACCTGCTGATCATCGGCACCGACAAGCGCACCGGCAAGGGCAACGAGGGCTACGGCGACTCCGGCAGCGTCGGGCACGCGGACACCAACATCCTGCTGCACGTCTCCAAGGACCGGACCAACGCGACCGCGCTGAGCATCCCGCGCGACCTGATCGTGAACGTCCCCGACTGCAGGACCATCCAGCCCGACGGCAGCAGCAAGGTCATTCCCGGCACCGACAACGTCCGCTTCAACACCAGCCTCGGCCAGGACGGCCGTGACCCGGGCTGCACCATGCGCACCGTCGAAGAGGTCACCGGCATACACGTCGACCACTTCATGATGGCCGACTTCAACGCGGTGAAGACGCTGACCAGCGCGGTCGGCGGGGTCGAGGTGTGTGTCGCGCACCCGGTGGACGACAAGGAGTCCCACCTCAGGCTGCCGGCGGGCAAGTCGGTGGTGGAGGGCGAGCAGGCCCTCGCCTTCGTGCGCACCCGGCACAGCTTCGGCAACCAGGGCGACCTGGACCGCATCAAGGTGCAGCAGCAGTTCCTGGGCTCGCTGATGCGCAAGATGTCCTCCAGTGACACCCTCACCAACCCCTCGAAGCTGTTGGACCTCGCGGAGGCGGCCACCAAGGCGCTGACCGTCGACACCGGCATAAAGAGCATCAACACGCTGAAGGACATGGCGCTGGAGCTCAAGAAGGTGCCGCCGAAGAACATCACCTTCACCACGGTGCCGGTGGTGGACAACCCCGCCGAGAAGGTCCACGCGACGGTGGTCCTCAACCAGTCGGCGGCGCCGTCGGTCTTCCAGGCGATACAGAACGACGTCTCCTTCACCGAGGTCAAGCGCAAGCAGAAGGCCGCCAAGGACGCACAGGCCGCCCGGCTCAAGGGCACCAGGTCCGCGCCCGGCGATGTACGTGTGCGCATCCTCAACAGCGAGGCGGCGCCCGGCAGCGCGCAGGCGGTCCTCGACTGGCTCCAGAACACCGAGGGCGTGCTGAAGTCGGAGAACGCGGGCAACGCGGGGTCCGGGCTGCAGAAGACCACCCTGGAGTACGCGCCCGACCAGGCCGCGCAGGCCCGGGAGCTGGCCGCGCTGATGGGGCTGCCCGGCTCGGCGCTCAAGCCGGGTTCGAGCGTCGTCAACTCCCAGGGACTGCCCGCGATGACCCTGACCCTGGGCAAGGACTTCAAGGCCGCGGGCACCCCGATCGCGGCCCCGGACACGGCACCGAAGGTCGACAAGTCAACGGCCGACGAGGTTAAGTGCGCCTCATAGGTAACCCTGCGGGCCCGTCGTGCGTCTAACTACTCGGCGCGGGACGGGCCCGTCGCATGGCGCAAAAGGGCGGGGAGGGCAGGGAGCGTGGCGCAGAGCGATGTGCGGGGTGACGGGGCCGACGTGGATGACACGATGGCGCTCAACCCGCGGACGGCGGACCCGGAGGCCGGGGCCGGACGGCACGGTGGCGGGCGGCGCAAGGGGGGCTCGGGCACAGGGGGCCCGGGCGGTTCCGGGGGTTCCACGACCAGTCGGCGCCGGCGGCGGCGCGCGCTGCGCTGGTCGGCGACGATCCTCGCGGTGGTCATACTCGGCACGGCGGGCGCCGGTTACCTCTACTACCAGCATCTGAACGCCAGCATACGCAAGGGCGAGCGCAGCAGCGGTGACGCCAAGGCGCGGAAGACCGCCCCGAACGCGGCCGGACAGACCCCGCTGAACATCCTGCTGATCGGCTCGGACAGCCGTAACTCGGCGGAGAACCTGAAGCTCGGCGGCAGCAAGAGCAGCGTCGGCGATCCCCCGCTCGGGGACGTGCAGATGCTCATCCACATATCCGCCGACCGCAAGAGCGCCGCGATGGTCAGCATCCCACGCGACACCCGCGTCGACATCCCCAAGTGCACGGATCCGGACACCGGCCGGGTCTACCCGGCGACCAACGACATCATCAACACCACTCTCGGCCGGGGCGGCGCCGGCTGCACGCTGGCCACCTGGGAGAACCTCACCGGGGTCTACATCGACCACTGGATGACGATCGACTTCGCGGGCGTGGTGAGGATGGCGGACGCCATCGGCGGCGTCGACGTCTGTGTGAAGCAGAACGTCTGGGACCGCCCGACCGCGGCCCAGCGCGGCGGCTCCGGGCTGAAGCTGACGGCCGGGACGCACAAGATCAAGGGCGTGCAGGCGCTCCAGTGGCTGCGCACCCGGCACGCCTGGGGCAGCGACCCGTTGCGGGCCCGCGCCCAGCACATGTACCTCAACTCCATGCTCCGCACGCTCAAGTCGCAGAACGTGTTCACCGACACCGGGCGTCTGATGGACCTGGCCGACGCGGCCATCAAGTCCCTCAAGGTCTCCGAGGAGATCGGCACGGTCAAGAAGCTCTACGACCTCGGCATGGAGATGAAGTCCGTGCCGTCGGACCGCATCACGAGCGTGACGATGCCCAACCTCCCGGATCCGCGCGACCCCGACAACCACGTCGTCGCGAACACGGCCGACGCCGACAGGCTCTGGGAGATGCTCCGGGACGACACCCCGCTCGACAAGAACGGCGGGGCCTCGGACTCCAGGCAGGCGGACAAGCCCCGGCCGACGAAGTCGCCCTCCACCGATCCGGCCAGGCTCGGCGTCCTCGTCCAGAACGGCACCGGCTCCGCCTCCGAGGCGGCGGTGCCCGGCCGGGCCCGCACCATCGCCCAGGCGCTGGTGGGCCAGGGCTACGGAAGGGCGACGGCCGACACCGCGCCCCCGCCGCCGCAGGACAAGACGGTCGTCGAGTACCCGAGCGCCGACCTCCAGGGCGACGCCCAGGGCGTGGCCAAGGCGCTGGGCCTGCCGGCGACCGCGGTGAAGCAGACCACCTCGGTCTCCGGCGTCACCCTGCTGCTGGGCTCGGACTGGCGCACCGGTACGACCTTCCCGAAGCAGTCCAAGCCCAAGGCCGGTGACCTCCCGTCCAACGCCGACGCCATCAACGGCGCGGACAAGGGCGGCTGCATGGACGTGTACAAGCCGTACCAGTGGTGAACGCCGTACCGGTACCGGTGGCGAACGAGGCGGGGCCCCTCCGGGAAGGAGGGGCCCCGCCTCGTTCTGCGCGGACGTTCGGGTCCGTCAGGCCTCCTGCACCGCCGGGCGGCGCGATGCGATGACCCGCTTCGCCAGGGACTTCGGGCTGGTCAGGAAGCCCCAGCCCCAGGACATGTGCATGGTGGCGAGGGCCACGGGGATCTGGAGGCGGGCCTTGAGGGGCAGGCCCTTGCCGGCGGGCAGCGAGCCGACGGCGATCGCGGCGAGGTAGCCGCCGGGGATCACCAGGCCCCAGGGGGTCAGGACGACGCCGACCACGATTCCCGCGGCTATCGCGCACACCGCGGTCGGCGGGGCGAGGTAGCGCAGGTTGATGGAACCGGAGTGGTAGCGGGCCACGACATGGCGCCAGCGGCCGTAGTCCTTGTACTGCTTGGCCAGGGCCCGCACCGAGGGCCGGGGGCGGTACGACACCTTCAGTTCCGGCGAGAACCAGATCAGGCCGCCCGCCTCGCGGATGCGGAAGTTCAGCTCCCAGTCCTGGGCGCGGATGAACTCCTCGTTGTAGCCGCCCTGTCGCTCCAGCGCCTCGCGGCGGAAGACACCGAGGTAGACCGTCTCGGCGGGGGCCGCGTCGCCGCCGGTGTGGAAGGCCGCGTTGCCGACACCGATCTTGGAGGTCATCGCGGCGGCGACCGCGTGCTCCCAGTCGTTCTCGCCCTCGGCGTGCATGATGCCGCCGACGTTCTGCGCGCCGGTCTCCGCGAGGAGCCGTACGGCGGTCCGGATGTAGTTCGGCGAGAGGATGCCGTGGCCGTCGACACGGACCACGATCGGATGCCGGGAGGCCTTGATCGCCGCGTTCAGCGCGGCGGGGGTGCGGCCGGTCGGGTTCGGGACGGTGTGGACGCGGGGGTCTTCGGCCACGAGCTCGGCGGCGATCTCGTCCGTGCGGTCCGTGGACGGACCGAGGGCGATCACGACCTCCATGTCGCCGCCGTACTCCTGCGCGAGGATCGCTTGGACGGCCCCGCGCAGATGCCGTTCCTCGTTGAGGACGGGCATGATCACGGATACGGCGGGGAACCGCACGTCGGGCTTGGCGTTCATAGGGGCCTCACGTTACCGCGAACGGGGGACACCGGTGCGCGCCGCCGGGGCTCTGACGCGGGATGGAGATCGTATCGGCCTACTGTGCTCATGGATCCCACGTACGGCCTCGTCCGGAGGTGTCCCTTGGCCAGCCCGCCCCGGTCCCCGGCGCGACCCCAGCGCCGCCCGCAGCCGCCCCGCCGGCTGCCGCCCCCGCCCGAGCGGCCGGAGCGGCCCGGGCGCCGACGACGACCGCGCTGGGCCATGCGGGCGATGACCACGCTGTCGGTGGTGGTGCTCGCCTCCGCGGGCATCGGGCACGCGGTGGTCACCAGCCTGGACGCGGGGATCTCCCGGGTCGACGCCTTCAAGGACATGAAGAACCGGCCGCAGGCGGGCCATGGGATGAACATCCTGATGGTCGGCACCGACGGCCGGGACAAGATCACCGAGCGTCAGCGGCGCGCCTTCCACCTGGGCGGACAGCCCTGCCACTGCACCGACACGATGATGATCGTGCACATCTCGGAGGACCGGGAGCGGGCCACGGTGGTGAGCCTGCCGCGCGACTCCTTCGCCGAGGTCCCCGCCCACCGGGACTCGGCCACCGGCCGGCAGTACGTCGCGCATCCGCTCAAGCTGAACGCGGCCTACGCCGAGGGCGGCCCCCAGCTGACCGTGCGCACGGTCGAGAGCATGACCCATGTGAAGATCGACCACTATCTGGAGGTCGACTTCACCAGCTTCATGAAGACCGTGGACGTCCTCGGCGGGGTCCGGATCTGTACGGCGACGCCGCTCAAGGACAGCTACAGCGGGCTCGATCTCGCCCCCGGCACCCACACCCTGATGGGCGGCCAGGCCCTCCAGTACGTGCGCTCGCGGCACCTGGACGGCGCCAGCGACCTGGGCCGGATGAAGCGGCAGCAGCGCTTCCTGGCCGCGCTGATCGACCGGGCGACGTCCTCGGGCGTGCTGCTGAACCCGATGCGCTTTCGCGATGTGACCCGGGCGGTGCTCGGCTCGGTGCGCGCCGACACCGGCTTCGGCACCGACGAGCTGCTCGACCTCGGCCGCGCGATGCGGAACTTCTCGCCCTCGTCCTCCGAGTTCACGACCGTCCCCATCGGGCGGATGGACTACCCGGTCAAGGGCGTCGGCTCGACCCTGAAGTGGGACCCGGCCCGCTCCGCCCGGCTGTTCCAGGCGCTGCGCGGCGACAAGCCGCTCACCGCGGCCCGCCCGCACCCGGCCGACGCCCCGACGCCCGTGGACACGGACCCCCGGGGCATCCGGGTCCAGGTGGCGAACGGCACCGGCACGGCCGGGCTGGCCAAGCGGATCGACGCCGAGCTGGCGGCGACCGGCTTCGCCACCACCCATGAGCCGGTGACCGCGCCCGCCCAGCTGCCGACCACCGTCATCACCTACGACCCCCGCTGGGACCGCTCCGCGCGCACCCTGGCCGCGGCCCTGCCGGGCAGCGAGCTGCGCGCGGCGCCGGGCCAGGGGCCGGTGCTGAAGGTGACGGCGGGCGCCAGCTTCAAGGCCGTACGGGCCGTGCGCTTCGAGGACCCGGGGCGGCAGGACCAGGGCGCCGCGAGCGTGGTGCGCGGCAACGAGGTGGTGTGCTCGGGGGACGCCTGAGCATCCGGGCCGGTCCTCAGTCGGCCAGGCCCTCCGCCGCCCGCTGCTCGCGCAGCTCGAGGATGGCGCGGCGGCGGGCCAGCCGGTGGGTGCGGCGGATCTGCGCCTCCTGGTAGCGGCGGCGGTCCCGGTCGGTCTCCGGCATCACCGGGGGCACCTGGCGGGGCTTGCCGTCGGCGTCCACGGCCGCGAAGACCAGATAGGCCGAGCCGACCTGGGTGGGCGGGTCGGACTCGTTCCAGCGCTCGGCGAGGACCCGTACGCCGACCTCCATGGAGGTCCGGCCGGTCCAGTTGACCTGCGCCTTCACATGGACCAGGTCACCGACGCGTACCGGTTCGAGGAAGGCCATCTCGTCCATGGACGCGGTGACGGCGGGGCCGCCGGAGTGCCGGCCGGCCACGGCGCCCGCCGCGTCGTCCACCAGCTTCATGATCACCCCGCCGTGCACCGTGCCCAGCAGGTTGGTGTCGTTGTGGGTCATGATGTGGCTGAGGGTGGTGCGCGAGGCGGACGTGGGCTTGCCCGGAATATCCGGTTCCACTGCTTCCGACTCCGTGGCCTGGTCTGTCATGCCCTCTACTTTATGCCGAAGCCGCATTCGCGGAATTTGTGTCAGCTTCGCAACAGCGCCGCCCTGATTTTCCGACAGGTCTTGTAAGCCATACGGCCGAGCCCTGCACACTGGTCCGCATGAATGACTGGCCCGAGGCATGGTCCGACGACAACCGCGGCCCCCGTTACGGACGCGGCAGTGGCGGCGCGCAGCCCGAAGGCGCCCGCTCGATGCGCCAGGTGCGGCGCGATCCGGCGGCACCGCAGTACGGGGCCGGCGTTCCGCAGCAGCCGTCGTACGCGAACGGCGGCTATGACGACGCGTACGACAGCGGTTACAACACCGGCCAGGTCTACGGGAACCCCGGCGGCCACGGTCCCGGTGGCGCTCCGGGGGCCGGGCAGAGACCCGCGCCGAACTGGCGGCGGCGGATCAAGTGGACCGCGATCACGCTGGTGACCGTGTTCATCGTCACCTCGGTGGCGACCTACTTCTGGGCCGACTCCAAGCTGCGCCGCGAGGTCGATCTCTCCCAGGTGATCGAACGGCCGCAGTCGGGCTCCGGCACCAACTACCTGATCGTCGGTTCGGACAGCCGCGAGGGCATGTCCAAGGCGGACGAGAAGAAGCTGCACACCGGCGCCGCCGAGGGCAAGCGCACGGACTCGATGATGATCCTGCACGTCGGCGACAACGGCGACACGCTGATCTCGCTGCCGCGTGACTCGAACGTGGAGATCCCCTCGTACAAGGGCTCGACGTCCGGGAAGGTCTACCCGGCCACGGGCCGCCAGGAGAAGCTGAACGCGGCCTACGCCGAGGACGGGCCGACGCTGCTAGTCCGCACGATCGAGTACAACACCGGGCTGCACATCGACCACTACGTGGAGATCGGCTTCCAGGGCTTCGCGGACATCGTGGACGCGGTCGGCGGGGTCCAGATCAATATCGACAAGGGCTTCAAGGACAAGTGGTCCGGCGCCGACTTCAAGGCCGGCGAGCAGACCCTGAACGGCCAGCAGGCGCTCGCCTTCGTGCGCACCCGGCACGCCTTCGCCGCCTCCGACCTCCAGCGGACCAAGAACCAGCAGAAGTTCCTGGCGGCCCTGGCCCACGAGGTGGCGACGCCCTCGACCGTGCTGAACCCGTTCAAGTTCTACCCGACCATGGGCGCGGGCCTGGACTCGCTGATCGTGGACAAGGACATGTCCCTGTGGAACCTGGCCTCGATGTTCTGGGCCATGAAGGGCGTCAACGGCGGTGACGGCACCTCCCTGAACATGCCCATCTCCGGCTCCGCCGGCGGCAACCTCGTCTGGGACAAGGCGAAGGTCAAGACCCTGGTGAACGAGCTGAACAACGACCAGAAGATCACGGTCACCGGCAACTAGCCGGACTCTCCGTCGTGCCGGTGCCGGTGCCGGTGCCGGTGCCGGTGCCGGTGCCGACGTCCGGCAGCCGGGGCACCGGGCGGGCACGGTGCCGCACCCGGCGGCGCCTGCTCAAGGGCATCCGGTGGCGCCTGCTCAAGGGCATCCGGCGGGGTGCCCCTGAGCGAGGCGGCGGCGCTCAGGTCACATCCGGGCGCCCGCCATCGCGCGACACATCTCGGCACACGTGCGACACGCCTCCGCGCAGCGCATCAGCTGCTGGTCGTCCGGCATGGACATACACGCCTCGGCGGCCATGTCGCAGGCCTTGGCGCACATCGCGCACATCCCGCCCGACATGGGCGAGCGGCGCATCATCATGTCGGCGCACATCCGCGTCGTCTCGGAGCAGTCCATGAGCGCGCGCATGATCTGCATCTGCGCCTGCCCGCCCTGCTGCATGCAGGAGCTCATGGTCTCCTCGCAGACGCTGTGGCAGTTCATGCAGGCCTCGATGCAGTCCTGCATCTGCTTGGTCATGGCGGGCATCGTCGTTCCGGGCTGGGCCATGGCTCCTCCTCGGAGCAGGGGGACCCGGGATCGGGCCCCGTGTGCTTCCGTCCTACGTCCCCCGGCCCGCCCCCGCATGTGACCGACCGGTCGTAAGGCCCCCGGAAGCACGGAAGGCGCCCCTGGGGACGCCTTCCGGTACCGCGTGCGGGGGTTACGGCAGGTTGCGCGCCATCACGATGCGCTGGACCTGGTTGGTGCCCTCGTAGATCTGGGTGATCTTGGCGTCGCGCATCATGCGCTCGACCGGGTAGTCGCGGGTGTAGCCGTAGCCGCCGAGGAGTTGGACGGCGTCGGTGGTGACCTCCATGGCGACGTCCGAGGCGAAGCACTTGGCGGCGGCGCCCAGGTAGGTCAGGTCGGCGTCGCCGCGCTCGGAGGCGGCGGCGGCCTGGTAGGTGAGGGCGCGGGCGGCGGAGATCTTCATCGACATGTCCGCGAGCATGAACTGGATGCCCTGGAAGTCGGCGATCGCCTTGCCGAACTGCTTGCGCTCCTGGACGTAGCCCTTGGCGTAGTCGAGGGCGCCCTGCGCGACACCGAGCGCCTGGGCGGCGATGGTGATGCGGGTGTGGTCCAGGGTCTTCATCGCCGTCATGAAGCCCGTGCCCTCCTCGCCGATCATGCGGTCGGCGGGGATGCGGACGTTGTCGAAGTAGACCTCGCGGGTCGGGGAGCCCTTGATGCCGAGCTTCTTCTCGGGGGCGCCGAAGGAGACGCCCTCGTCCGACTTCTCGACCACGAAGGCGGAGATGCCCTTGGAGCGCTTGGCCGGGTCGGTGACGGCCATGACCGTGTAGTACTCGGAGACGCCCGCGTTGGTGATCCAGCGCTTGACGCCGTTGAGGATCCAGTGGTCGCCGTCGCGGACCGCCTTGGTCTTCATGCCGGCCGCGTCCGAACCGGCGTCCGGCTCGGAGAGGCAGTACGAGAACATCGCGTCGCCCTTGGCCAGCGGGCCCAGGTACTTCTTCTTCAGCTCCTCGGAGCCGGAGAGGATCACCGGGAGCGAGCCCAGCTTGTTCACCGCGGGGATCAGGGAGGAGGAGACGCAGGCGCGGGCCACCTCCTCGATCACGATGACCGTGGCGAGCGCGTCGGCGCCGGCGCCGCCGTACTCCTCCGGGACGTGCACGGCGTGCATGTCGTTGGCCACCAGGGCGTCGAGGGCCTCCTGCGGGAAGCGGGCCTCCTCGTCCACCGCGGCGGCGTACGGCGCGATCTTCGCCTCGACCAGGGAGCGGACGGCGTCGCGGAGCATGTCGTGCTCCTCGGACGGGCGGTACAGGTCGAAGTCAGCCGATCCGGCCAAGGTCTCTCACGCTCCAAAGACGCAGTGCTGATGACGCATCACGGACATTACAAACGCTAATTACCGTTAAGTAACTCAAATTTTAGGGCCCTGGCCCCGACTCGCCTACGTGAGGTTGGCGACAGCGGGAAAGTTGCCCCCCGACCGGCCCGGCTATGCTCGGGCCCGCACGAGAGAATCCCCGAGCTGGAGCGCGTTCATGAGCCTGAAGATCACCGTGATCGGCACCGGGTATCTCGGCGCCACCCACGCAGCGGCCATGGCCGAGCTGGGATTCGAGGTGCTGGGCCTGGATGTCGTACCCGAGAAGATCGCCCTGCTGGAGCGCGGCGAGACCCCGATGTACGAGCCGGGGCTCGAGGAGCTGCTGCGCCGGCACGTGGCCGGGTTCGAGGGATCGACCGGGCGGCTGCGCTTCACCACCGACTGGGCCGAGGTCGGCGCCTTCGGCGATGTGCACTTCGTGTGTGTGAACACCCCGCAGAAGCACGGCGAGTACGCCTGCGACATGTCGTACGTCGACTCCGCGATCGCCTCTCTCGCCCCGCATCTGCGCGGCCCGGCCCTGGTGGTCGGCAAGTCCACGGTGCCGGTGGGCTCGGCCGACCGGCTGGCCGCCTACCTCGCCGAGCACTCCCCCGCGGGCGGCGACGCCGAGCTGGCCTGGAACCCGGAGTTCCTGCGCGAGGGCTTCGCCGTCGAGGACACCCTGCACCCGGACCGGATCGTGGTCGGGGTGCGCGGCGAGCGGGCCGAGAAGCTGCTGCGCGAGGTGTACGCGACGCCGATCGGCGAGGGCACCCCCTTCGTCGTCACCGACTTCCCGACCGCCGAGCTGGTGAAGACCGCCGCCAACTCCTTCCTCGCCACCAAGATCTCCTTCATCAACGCGATGGCGGAGGTCTGCGAGGCGGGCGGCGGCGACGTGGCCAAGCTGGCGGAGGCGATCGGGCACGACGACCGGATCGGCAGCAAGTTCCTGCGCGCCGGGATCGGTTTCGGCGGCGGCTGCCTGCCCAAGGACATCCGGGCGTTCATGGCCCGCGCCGGCGAGCTGGGCGCGGACCAGGCGCTGACCTTCCTGCGGGAGATCGACTCCATCAACATGCGCCGGCGCGGCCAGATGGTGGAGATGGCCCGTGAGGCGCTGGGCGGCGGCTCCTTCCTCGGCAAGCGGGTCGCGGTGCTCGGCGCCACCTTCAAGCCCGACTCGGACGACGTCCGCGACTCGCCCGCGCTGAACGTGGCGGGCCAGATACACCTCCAGGGCGGCCAGGTGACCGTGTACGACCCGAAGGGCATGGACAACGCCCGGCGGGTCTTCCCGACGCTGGGGTACGCCGAGACGGCCCTGGACGCCGTGCGCGGCGCGGACGTCGTACTGCACCTGACCGAGTGGCGCGAGTTCCGCGAGCTGGACCCGGAGCGGCTGGGCGCGGTCGCGGCGGCGCGGGTGCTGCTCGACGGGCGCAACACCCTCGACCCGGAGCTGTGGCGCCGGGCGGGCTGGACGTACCGGGCGATGGGGCGGCCCACCGCCTGACGGGCGGACGCCCGGGAGACCCGGGGAAGCGGCGCTGGTTCGGCCGAGGCTCAGTCGGCCGAACCGGCGCCGTCTCGCATTTTGCCCCAGGCCCCTGTGACCCAGGGGGCCGACTTCCCGCGTTTTACGCCCCCTTGGCCCGGTACCGCCGCATCTTCTCGCGCGCCCCGCAGACCCGCATCGAGCACCAGCGGCCGCGTCCGGCGGGGCTGCGGTCGTAGTACGCCCAGTGGCAGGTCGCGGCCTCGCACGCCTTGAGCCGCATCCAGGTGCCCGCCGTCAGCGCCTCGGCGACGGCGGCGGCGACCCGGGAGAGCAGCGAGCCGTCCGCGGCGGGGGCGAGGACCGCCGAGCCGTCCCTCTCGTCCACCGCGACGTACAGCGGGGCGCGGGCCAGCAGTTCGCCGAGCGGCGTGACCGGCCGGTGCGGCGGATGCCCGGCGTGGGCGAGCAGGGCGGCCCGCAGCGACTCCCGCAGCTCCCGCGCCCCGGCCAGCTCCCCCTCGGTGATCCCGAGGCGCCCGCGCCCCTCCCCGGTGTCCAGCGAGTCGGTGCCGTCCGCCAGGTCCACGGTGTTGACCAGGGACTCCACCAGGGCCAGGCCCCCGGGAGCGGCCGATCTCTCAGTCATGCTTGCGACGTTACCCCTTGTCCGGGAGTATGGGGTCACCGTTACTGGTTACCCGTGTCTACGGGTAACAGAAGGAGGTCGTCATGGCTCTCGCCGAGCTGGGTGCGGTGGTCCTGGACTGTCCCGATCCCGACGCGCTGGCCGGTTTCTACGCGGCCGTGCTCGGCGGCACGGTCGAGCGGGAGCAGGACGGCCGCTGGGTGGACCTGAAGGTGCCCGGCGGCCGGGCGCTGGCCTTCCAGCGGGCCGAGGGGCACACCCCGCCCCGGTGGCCGCGCGCCGGGAGCGACGGCCAGCAGTTCCACCTGGACCTGACCGTGCCGGACCTGGACGCGGCGCAGGAGGGCGTGCTGAAGCTGGGGGCGACGCTCCTGGACGCCGGGGAGCCCGGCCGCACCTGGCGGGTGTACGCCGACCCGGCCGGGCACCCGTTCTGCCTCTGCGCCTGCTGAGACCGTCCCCCCGAGGAGGAGAAACATGGCGTCCGTCGCCCATTTCCGCAATGTCGTGCTCGACTGCCCCGACCCGCGCGCCCTGGCCGCCTTCTACGCGGCGGTGGGCGGGGGCACGCCCGTGGCCGAGGACGACACCTGGGTCGTGCTCCAGGTCCCGGGCGGTCCCCGGCTGGCCTTCCAGCGGGCCGAGGGCCACACCCCGCCCGAGTGGCCGCGCGCCGACCACAACGGCCAGCAGCTCCATCTGGACTTCGACGCGGGCAGCACCTGGGCGGAGATGGACACGGCCCATGAGCGGGTGCTGGCGCTCGGCGCCCGCACGCTGGACGCGGAGGACCGCGAGAAGAAGGACTTCGTGGTGTACGCCGACCCGGCCGGGCATCCGTTCTGCCTGTGCCGGATCGAGCACCGGTAGGGCGCACCCGCCGGGACGGCGAAGGGGCGGGGCGGCCGACCGGCCGCCCCGCCCCTTTCACAGCGTCGCGCGTCAGCCGTCCAGCGACTCGATGGTCGCGTTGGACGGCGCCTGCTTCGACCGCAGGTCGCGGGCCACGTCCTCCGCCGCGCCCAGCACCCGTACCGCGTTCTGCCAGGTGAGCTTGGCGAGGTCGGTCTTGGACCAGCCGCGGTCCAGCAGCTCCGCGAGGAGGTTCGGGTAGCCGGAGACGTCGCTGAGGCCGTCCGGGGTGAAGGCCGTACCGTCGTAGTCGCCGCCGATGCCGAGGTGGTCGATGCCGGCGACCTCGCGCATGTGGTCCAGATGGTCGGCGATCACCGGCACCGTGGCGACGGGGCGCGGGGTGCGCTCCTCGAAGGCGCGGTGCACCTTCATCGCCTCGGCGGTGGTGTCCAGGTGGTGCAGGCCGTGGGCGCGCATGTTCTCGTCGGCCGCGGCCGTCCAGTCCACGGCCGCCTGGAGCACGAACTTCGGTACGAACGTCACCATCGCGACACCGCCGTTGGCGGGCAGCCGCTCCAGGACGTCGTCCGGGATGTTGCGGGGGTGGTCGCAGACCGCGCGGGCCGAGGAGTGCGAGAAGACCACCGGGGCGGTGCTCGCGTCCAGGGCGTCGCGCATGGTGGACGGCGCCACGTGCGAGAGGTCGACCAGCATGCCGAGCCGGTTCATCTCGCGGACCACCTCACGGCCGAACGCGGTCAGGCCGTTCGCCCTCGGGGTGTCGGTCGCCGAGTCCGCCCAGTCCACGTTCGAGTTGTGGGTGAGGGTCATGTAGCGCACGCCGAGCGCGTACAGACCGCGCAGGGTGCCCAGCGAGTTGGCGATGGAGTGGCCGCCCTCGGCGCCCATCAGGGAGGCGATACGGCCCTCACCGCGGGCCGCCTCCATGTCGGCGGCGGTCAGCGCGGGCGCCAGGTCCGCCTGGTAGCGGTCCAGCAGCTGCCGTACGCAGTCGATCTGCTCCAGCGTCGCGGCGACCGGGTCCGGCTGCTCGGCCGGCACGTACACCGACCAGTACTGGGCGCCGACGCCGCCCGCGCGCAGCCGGGGGATGTCGGTGTGCAGGTGCTCGTGCTGGTGGCCCGCGATGTCCAGGCGGTCCAGGTCGTAACCCGCCTTCTCGCGCAGCGCCCAGGGCAGGTCGTTGTGGCCGTCGACCACGGGGAACTCGCGCAGCAGGGCGCGGGCCTCGTCCAGATGCGTCACGGCGCTCACTTCCCGAAGCCGAAGCCGCCGGCGCCCTCGACCTTGGAGCGCAGCCGCTTGCCCTTCTCGGTGGCCTGCTCGTTCAGCTCGTGCTGGAAGTCGCGCATGCGGTGCAGCAGGTCCTCGTCGTGCGTGGCGAGGATGCGGGCCGCGAGCAGCCCGGCGTTGCGGGCACCGGCGACGGAGACCGTGGCGACGGGGACGCCGGCCGGCATCTGCACGATCGACAGCAGGGAGTCCATGCCGTCGAGGTACTTCAGCGGCACCGGCACGCCGATGACCGGCAGCGGGGTGACGGAGGCGAGCATGCCCGGCAGATGGGCGGCGCCGCCCGCCCCGGCGATGATCGCCTTGAGCCCGCGGTCGGCGGCCTGCTCGCCGTACGTGATCATCTCGCGGGGCATCCGGTGCGCGGAGACGACGTCGACCTCGTAGGCGATCTCGAACTCGTCCAGGGCCTTGGCGGCGGCTTCCATGACGGGCCAGTCGGAGTCCGACCCCATGACGATGCCAACAACGGGGCTCATTCGGTGATGGTGCCTCTCAGGTAGCCGGCTGCGTGACGGGCGCGCTCCAGCACGTCGTCCAGGTCGTCGCCGTAGGTGTTGACGTGTCCCACCTTGCGGCCGGGCTTCACGTCCTTGCCGTACATGTGGATCTTGAGCTTGGGGTCGCGGGCCATGCAGTGCAGATACGCGGAGTACATGTCCGGGTAGTCGCCGCCCAGCACATTGACCATCACGGTCCACTTGGCGCGCGGGCGCGGGTCGCCGAGGGGCAGGTCGAGGACCGCGCGGACGTGGTTGGCGAACTGCGAGGTGATCGCGCCGTCCTGGGTCCAGTGGCCGGAGTTGTGCGGGCGCATCGCCAGCTCGTTGACGAGGACGCGGCCGTCGCGGGTCTGGAACAGCTCGACGGCGAGATGCCCGACGACGTCCAGCTCCTTGGCGATGGTGAGCGCCAGCCGCTCGGCGCTCAGCGCCAGCTCCTCGTCCAGGTCGGGGGCGGGGGCTATGACCGTGTCGCACACGCCGTTCACCTGGCGGGACTCCACCACCGGATAGGCGACGGCCTGGCCGTGCGGGGAGCGTACGACGTTGGCGGCGAGCTCGCGGACGTAGTCGACCTTCTCCTCGGCGAGGACCGGCACGCCCGCCCGGAACGGCTCGGCGGCCTCCTCGGCGGAGCCGACGACCCACACGCCCTTGCCGTCGTAGCCGCCGCGGACGGTCTTCAGGACGACGGGGAAGCCGTCCGCCCGTCGCCCGCCACCGCCCTCGTCGGAGGGCACTGCGGGCCCGCCCCTTCGGAGTTCGTCCGCAAACCGCACCACGTCATCGGGATCGGCGACGATCCGGTGCCTGGGGCACGGGACGCCGATCGCGTCGAGCCGGGCCCGCATCACGCCCTTGTCCTGGGCGTGCACGAGCGCGTCGGGGCCGGGGCGGACGGGGATGCCGTCCGCCTCCAGGGCCCTGAGGTGCTCGGTGGGCACGTGCTCGTGATCGAAGGTGATCACGTCACAACCGCGCGCGAACTCGCGCAGCGTGTCCAGATCGCGGTAGTCGCCGATGACGACATCGCTCACGACCTGCGCCGCGGAATCCTGAGGGGTGTCACTGAGGAGCTTGAACCTGATGCCCAGCGGGATGCCCGCCTCGTGCGTCATACGCGCGAGCTGACCACCGCCGACCATGCCGACTACCGGGAACGTCACACCTACAGCGTATCGGCCACCGGGACCGGCCGGATCGCGTCCCTCCGCGCCGGCCCCGCCCGCGCCCGTTCCGGGCTCTTACCCGCCGCTTTCCGGCCTCTTTCCGACCTGTTTCCCCGCACTGGCCTGGTCCTCAGGCGGCGGGCCCCGCGCGCCGCTAGCATGGCCCAGTTGACCAAAACCTACCGACGGGAGCTGCAACGCCATGGAACAGCGTTCCTCGGGGCTGCAACGGCTCGTGGGCGAGATGGCCAAGTTCGGCGCCGTCGGCGGTGCCGGTGTCCTGGTGAATCTGGGCGTGTTCAACCTGGTCCGGCACGTTTCGACGCTGCCGGTGGTGCGCGCCAGCATCATCGCGACCGTGGTCGCCATCGTCTTCAACTACGTCGGCTTCCGCTACTGGACGTACCGGGACCGTGACCGCAGCGGCCGTACCAAGGAACTCACGCTGTTCCTGTTCTTCAGCGCGATCGGCCTGGTGATCGAGAACGGCGTGCTCTTCCTGGCCACCTACGGCCTCGGCTGGGACAGCCCGCTGGAGAGCAACGTCTTCAAGTTCCTCGGCATCGCCGTCGCGACCCTGTTCCGGTTCTGGTCGTACCGCACCTGGGTGTTCCGGGCGCTGCCCGCGCAGGAGGCCGAGTCGATCCTGGCGGCGGAGTCGCACCGATCCCCTAGCGAGCCCGAGCCGAGGACGCAGCGGGTTCCCTGACCGCTGCCCGGCTCAGCGGACCGCAGACACGCACGAGGGCCTGCCCGCCGTACCGCTCAGCGGACGGTGGGCAGGTCCTCGTCCGTCTTGCGGGCGGGGGGCGTGCGGGAGAGGAACAGGCCGAAGATCGGGGGCTGGGACTGGAGCAGCTCCAGGCGGCCGCCGTCGGCCTCGGCGAGGTCCCGGGCGACGGCGAGGCCGATGCCGGTGGAGTTGCGGCCGCTGATGGTGCGCTCGAAGATCCGCGCCCCGAGGTCGGCCGGCACCCCGGGCCCCTCGTCCGTGACCTCGACCACGGCCTGGTTGCCGGTGACCCGGGTGCGCAGGGCGACGGTGCCGCCGCCGTGCATCAGCGAGTTCTCGATCAGCGCGGCCAGCACCTGGGCGACCGCGCCCGGGGTGCCCACCGCCTGGAGGTGCCGCTTGCCGGAGCTGACGATGGCCCGGCCCACGTTGCGGTAGGCGGGCCGCCACTCGGCGAGCTGCTGCTGGATGACCTCGTCCAGGTCGAAGGTGACGGCGGAGCCGGTGCGCGGGTCGCGGGAGTTCGTCAGCAGCCGCTCGACGACGTCGGTGAGCCGCTCGACCTGGGTCAGCGCGACGTTCGCCTCCTCCTTCACGATGTCCGGGTCATCCGTGAGGGTGATCTCCTCCAGCCGCATGGACAGCGCGGTGAGCGGGGTGCGCAGCTGGTGGGAGGCGTCGGCGGCGAGCCGCCGCTCGGCGGTCAGCATCCGCGCGATCTTCTCGGCGGAGGAGTCCAGCACATCGGCGACCCGGTCCAGCTCGGGGACGCCGTAGCGCTTGTGCCGCGGGCGCGGGTCGCCCGAGCCGAGGCGTTCCGCGGTGGAGGCGAGGTCGGTCAGCGGGGAGGCGAGCCGGTTGGCCTGGCGCACCGCGAGCAGCACGGCCGCGACCACCGCGAGCAGCGCCACCAGGCCGATGATCAGCAGGGTGCGGCCGACCTCGCGGGTGACCGCGGAGCGCGGCTCCTGCACGGTGACGGTCTCGCCCTCCTCGCCGTGCTGGGTGGCGTGGATGACGTCGCCGACGGGCCGGGTGCCGATCTCGATCGGCGTCCGGCCGGGCATCTCGATCACCGCGTACTGCTCTTTGCTGACCGGGTTGCGCAGCGCGTCGGCGTTGACGTTCTCCGCGGCCAGGATGCGGCTGTCCACGATGCTGGCCAGCCGCGCCGCCTCCGACTCCACCCGCTCCTGGGCACTGTTGGTGATGGTCCGGGTCTCGACGATCACCAGGGAGACGCCGAAGACGGCGATCACCACGAGGACGACGGCGAGGGTGGATTGAATGAGACGTCGACGCATGTTCCGTTACCTGAGGTGACCGCCGGACCCCGGTCGGGGCTCAGCTCTTCTCGAAGCGGAAGCCCACGCCCCGGACCGTGGCGATGTAGCGGGGGTTGGCCGCGTCGTCGCCGAGCTTCTTGCGCAGCCAGGAGATGTGCATGTCGAGGGTCTTGGTGGACGACCACCAGGTGGTGTCCCAGACCTCGCGCATCAGCTGGTCGCGCGTCACCACGCGGCCGGCGTCGCGCACCAGCACCCGCAGCAGGTCGAACTCCTTGGCGGTGAGCTGGAGTTCCTCGTCGCCCATCCACGCGCGGTGCGACTCCACGTCGATGCGCACGCCGTGGGTGGCCGGCGGCTGCTGCGGCTCGGCGGCGCCGCGGCGCAGCAGGGCCCGTACGCGGGCGAGCAGTTCGGCGAGGCGGAAGGGCTTGGTGACGTAGTCGTCGGCGCCCGCGTCCAGGCCGACGACGGTGTCCACCTCGTCGGCCCGCGCGGTCAGGATGAGGATCGGCACGGTGTGGCCGTCGGCGCGCAGCCGGCGGGCGACCTCCAGGCCGTCCATGCCGGGCAGGCCGAGGTCGAGTACGACCAGATCGACGCCCCCCTGCATTCCGGCGTCGAGCGCGGTGGGTCCGTCCTCGCGCACCTCGACCTCGTAACCTTCCCGGCGCAGGGCGCGGGCCAGCGGCTCCGAGATGGACGCGTCGTCCTCGGCGAGCAGTACACGGGTCATGAGGTGATGGTAGACCGCCCACGTGCGGTGCCGGGGTGTGATCGGCTCCCGGGATTCTTACCTGGGGTGCCCCGCGGTACGAACCATCACCTGTGGGATGCGATCGTAGAAGGGGCCTTCGAATTCCGTCGCGCGGTTCCCTCGACACCTGTGATCCGCGTCTCAAGTCCTTCCATACCGGGCGGTGTCCTGACGTACAGTGACGTGAACGCCTGTAGTACACCCGGGGACCTTTGGCGGGCATTGACGCTGAAGGTCCTTCTTGTGTGCGGGCCGGTCGGGTCCGACCGGCCTTGAAAGGAATGACCTCTGGCCGGGCTCCGGACGCATCGTCGCGTCACGGAGCGTGGATCCCGGTGGTCGCCGTCCACCGCTTCGTGATCCGGAGCGGACTCCCCCCGGGCGTTGGGGGCGGACGACCGACCCCGCCGGTGCCGGCCGCTACCCCCACCGGGCGCGCAACGCTCCATCGCGCGTCCCGACCAGCAAGGAACG